>JAIQFM010000224.1 GCA_020073285.1 Terriglobia bacterium
CGTCACCGGCTGCTGCGTGTTCTTCTTCACCGGCACCGGCGTCAGCCAGTGGTAGCGATCCGGCTCGGTGCCGTTAACGATCCCGAAGAATTCCTTCTGGATGGCCTTGGTCACCGGGCCGATGACGCCCTTGCCGACGCCAATTTTGTCCACCGAACGGATGGCGGTGATCTCCGCCGCCGTCCCCGAGAAGAAGACCTCGTCGGCGATGTACAGCATCTCGCGCGGGATGGGCTGCTCGACGACGGTGATGAGGAGGTCCTTGGCGATGCGCATGATCGAATCGCGGGTGATGCCGGGCAGCACCGAGTTGCCCAGCGGCGCCGTGTAGAGGTTCCCCTGGCGCACGACAAACAGGTTCTCGCCCGAGCCCTCGCTGACGTAGCCGTTGGAGTCGAGCGCGATGCCCTCGACGTAGCCGTTCAGGACGGCTTCCATCTTGATGAGCTGCGAGTTCATGTAATTCGCGCCGCTCTTGGCCATCGCCGGCAGGGTGTTGGGGGCGATGCGCGTCCAGGAAGAAACGCAGACGTCCACGCCTTCTTCGGCGCCGTGGCTGAGATATTTCCCCCACGGGTAATTGACGATGTAAACCTCGATCGGGGAATTCAACGGGTTCACGCCCGCCTCGCCATAGCCCCGCAGCACCAGCGGGCGGATGTAGCACGGATAGGCCTGATTGACGCCGACCAGCTCGACCATGGCGTTCACCAGGTCGTCGCGGGTAAAGCGCACGTCCATGCGATAAATTTTTGCCGAGTCCAGCAGCCGTTGCATGTGTTCCTGCGCGCGGAAAATCGCCGCGCCCTTGGGCTGGGCATAGCAGCGGACTCCCTCGAACACCGACGAGCCGTAATTGACCACGTGCGACATGACGTGGAGATGGGCTTCATCCCAGGGAATCAGTTTTCCGTTGTGCCAGATATTCTCGGTCTTCTGAATAGCCATGTAGGCCCTCCTTCATGCGACGTACTGCCGCCTGCCACTCTGTTCAAGACAACGAAAGTTCGAGCTGCCGAGATTTGTTTGCCGGGCGCGGGTCTGCCTGCCGCCAGACGGGCCAAAATCGGCTTTCCAGAGTGCGATACACGTGCGGATGTTACACGCCATTATAGCCGAGGTGCTTGTCCGCCCCGCCAGAGAAAATGACTGTTCCACGCAAACCTGCCCACTTGGCGGAAGCGCCGGGCTTCACAGGCTGCGGAAAAGGCTGAATATCTTCACTCCGTTCTTTCGCAGATCCCGGCCGAAACCGAACCGACGGGCGAAAGAGAGTAGCTTGGTGGACCGCGACTTTGTCATGCGCTCGAGGGCGAGCGCGCTCCAACGTTAGGAGCCGGCGCTGGGGGCAAGCGGCGTCCAGTCTTATAATGTCAGTACCGCTCCGCAGACTGAAAGGCTCATACCACGCGGGGCAGGATTTCGTTTGTCCGCCAACGCGCCAATTCGTCCGGAAAAAACGTCGCACCGGCGCAGGACGGCTCTTATTGTGCTCGCCGTCGCCATCTTCCTGCTGTTCTTCATCGTCTCGTCGCAGCAGGCGTTCAACCTGACCTTCATGCGGCCCACCACCAGCGAGCAGACGCTGATTTTCTCGGCGCTGTCGGCGCTGATTTTCCTGCTGCTGGTGGCGCTCATGGTGGTGCTGGTGCGCACGCTGCTGAAGCTGTTCGCGGAGACGCGCGGCGGCGTGCTGGGGTCGAGGTTCCGCACCAAGATGGTGCTGGGCGCGCTGGTGCTGTCGCTCGGCCCGGTGCTATTCCTGTTCCTGTTCGCCTACGGGCTGATGAACCGCTCGATTGACAAATGGTTTTCGCGTCCGGTGGAAGAAGTGCGTGAGGACACGGCCAAGGTGACGTCGCTGCTTTCAAATTACGCGCTGGAAAACGCGAAGGCAGAGGCGACATCGATTGCGGAGGCGCCGCCGACGCAGCGCGGTTTTGAAAAAGGCGATTTTGGGGAGGTGGTGGGTATCTTCCGGCACCACGAGGCGCCGCTGCAGGGCGGCTTCGCGGCCGCAATTGTCGATGGCGAAGCGGAGGCTGCTTATCACCTTCCGGAGCCGTGGCCGATGGTGCGGGAGCGCATCGGCGAGCACCAGGGCTCGATGCTGCCGCTGCCGAAATCGTTTACGCTGAACGGCGTCGAATACATGCTGGGCGCGGCGATGGTGGGCGGGCAGGGTGGTTGGATACTGGTCGGTATGCCGCTGCCGGCGGAATTTTCGCGCACCATGGCGCAGATGGAAGCCAGCCAGCGCCGCTACATGGAACTGGCGCAGCAACGCAAGCTGGTGCGCCGCACCTACATGGGCCTGCTACTGCTGTTGACGGTGCTGGTGCTGTTCGCGGCGACCTGGCTGGCGCTCTTCCTTTCGAAATTCGTGACCCGGCCGGTGGCCGCGCTGGCGGAGGCGACACAGGAAATTTCGCGCGGCAGACTGGACTACCGCGTCGCGGTGCACACCGGCGATGAGCTCGGCAAGCTGGTGCAGTCGTTCAACCGGATGGCGGAGGAACTGGAAGCGTCGCGGGGGCTGATTGAGGCGTCCAGCCACGATCTGGCCGAGGCTAACGCCGCGCTGGAGCAGCGCCGCCGACACATGGAAACCATCCTGGAGAGCATTCCCACGGGGGTGCTTTCCCTCGACGCCGAGCGCCGTATCACGCATACCAATAATGCGCTCAACCGCATTCTGTGGCCCGACGGCAATGGTTCGCACGAGGGCGCGCGCATTGACAGCATCTTTCCGCCGGACGTGATGCAGGAGATGCGCCACCTGTTGCGCAAGGCCGACCGCATGGGCTCCACCACCAGCCAGATGGAAATCCCGTTCCAGCGCCATCACCTGATCGCCGCGGTCACCGCGGCATCGCTGCAGCACGATGGCCGGCGGCAGGGGTATGTGCTGGTGTTCGAGGATCTTTCCGATCTGCTGAAGGCGCAGAAGCAGACGGCGTGGCGCGAGGTGGCGCGGCGCGTGGCGCACGAAATCAAGAACCCGCTGACGCCGATCGCGTTGTCGGCGGAGCGCATCCGGCGTCACCTGGAGCGGGGAACGCCGCCCGACGCGCAGTCGCTGGAGATCATCAAGGGGTGCGCGGAGACGATCGGCGGGGCGGTGGAGACGGTGCGCACGCTGGTGGACGAGTTTTCCACCTTCGCGCGCTTCCCCCAGGCACAGCCGCAACCGGCGGACGTGAACGCCATCGTGGAATCGGCGCTCGCCATGTTCAATGGACGTCTCGACGGCATCCGCGTGCAGACACAGCTTGCTCCCGACCTGCCCAAGGTCATGGCCGATCCGGAGGCGATCAAGCGCGCCATCGCCAACCTGGTGGACAACGCCGCCGAAGCGATGCAGGAGTCCCTGGTGCGCGAAGTGGAAATCTCGACCTCGCTGGCGGGAGCTCGCGACGCGGTCGAGATTGTGATTGCCGACACCGGGCACGGCGTCACCGGCGAGCTAAAAGAAAAATTGTTCATGCCGTATTTTTCGACCAAGAAGCGCGGGACCGGGCTGGGGCTGGCCATCGTGAGCCGCATCGTGGAGGATCATCGCGGCACGATCCGCGTCGAGGAGAACAAGCCGGTGGGCGCGCGCTTCATCGTGGAGCTGCCGGTGGCGTCGGAATCGGCGCAGATCGCCCATGCATAACGTCCTCATCGTTGACGACGAATCCGGCATCCGCGAGTCGCTGAAAGGCGTGCTCGAGGACGAAGGCTACACCGCCGCCCTGGCGGGCAGCGGCGAAATCTGCCTGGAGATGCTCGACAAGCGGCCGTTCGACGTGGTGCTGCTCGACATCTGGCTGCCCGGCATGGACGGCCTGGAAACGCTGGAGAAGATCAAGCAGTCCGACGACGCGCCCGAAGTGATCATGATCTCCGGGCACGGCACCATCGAAACCGCGGTGCGCGCCACCAAGCTGGGCGCATTCGACTTCCTGGAAAAGCCGCTCTCGCTGGAGAAGACCCTCATCCTGGTAAAAAACGCGGCTCAGGCGCGGCGGCTGCGGGTGGAGAACCGCGACCTCAAGCGGCAGCAGCCTAAGACGGTGATCGCCGGCGAGAGCGTTCCCATGAAGGCGCTGCGGCAGCAGATCGCACTGATGGCGCCGACCAACGGGCGCGTGCTCATCTACGGCGAGTCGGGCACGGGGAAAGAGCTGGTCGCGCGCGCCATCCACGCCGAAAGCCCGCGCCACGAGGCCATGTTCGTCGAGGTCAACTGCGCCGCGATTCCGGAGGATCTGATCGAGAGTGAGCTGTTTGGCCATCGCAAGGGATCGTTCGCCGGAGCGAGCGCGGACAAAGAAGGAAAATTTCAGAAGGCGCACGATGGCACGCTGTTCCTGGACGAAGTCGGCGATATGAGCCTGAAGACGCAGGCCAAGGTGCTGCGCACGCTCGACGAACAGAGCTTTACGCCCGTCGGCGGCGACGAAGTGGTCACGGTGGACGCGCGCGTGATCGCCGCTACCAATCACGACCTGGAAGAGGAAATCTCCAAGGGCAACTTTCGCGAGGATTTGTTTTATCGCCTCAACGTGATTCCCTTCTACGTGCCGCCGCTGCGCGAGCGCCTGGAAGACGTGCCGCTGCTGGCGCGGCATTTCCTCAGGGAATTTTCCTCGCAGTACAGCCGGCGCACGAAAGAGATTACCGACGACGCGATTGAGGCGCTGATGCGCTACTCGTGGCCGGGCAACATACGCGAGTTGAAGAACCTGATCGAGCGCATCGTCATAATGAATCCGGCGGTGGCGAAGCTCGACCGCAAGCACCTGCCGCCCCTGGTCTATCGCGACACCTCACGCCGCGGCGGCGACGGATTTTCCACCCTGCACCAGGCGCGCGCCGCCTATGAGCGCGATTTCATCCTCAGGACCCTTGATCAGAACCACGGCAACGTCAGCCGCACCGCGGAAGTGCTGGGCTTGGAGCGATCACACCTGTATCGCAAGATGAAGACGCTGGGGATTGCGGTGAAGGAATAGGTCCGCGCAGGGGCGTCGCGCACTCACGTCGCGATCTTGGTCGCGGTGCGTCTATTCACCAGTCTCTTGATGCTGTGTGCGAGTCTATCGAGGTCGAGCAAGTCCTTGGGGTAAACCGGAAGGAGCTTCAGTCCTAAAGCACCGCAGGTTGCGAGCTTGGCTTTGACTTTGGCCTCATATCGCATGTCCCCCATTAACCCAAAATATTCAATGTGAAGGTCTCCAACCACGAAATCGAAGCGGCAGTTGGATTTGGGATAGAAGGTCTCGCGCTCATGCTCCAGTCCTTGCACAGTAAGCAGGTCGTCGATTGTCTTTTCGGCGAGTGACAAGCAGGCGTGCCCATCTGTTGCAATGCACTGTGTTCCGCGTGCAGTCCGGCGTCCACCGTCGGGCAGGACACCGGAGTCTGCAAGAGCTCGCAGCCAAGTGCCAAAGTGCTCCTTCACCTGCCCCAATGAAGGTCGGCGTCTCAACAGTCTAACGACAAGAGCACGTTCTGCCGTCGAAAGACCCCAGAGGCAACGCATGTCCCGATTACCGAAGTCCTGTTTGGGGACCCTGCCAAGTGAATATGCGAGCGTCTGCAGGTATTCTTGCACTCGGGCCTTTGACATCCTTTCGACTGGCTTACCGAATACTGATCCGCGGATACACGGTGAGCAGATGTTTAACTGCTCTATGCCGCCTAGGGCGAACAGGTACGCTGATGTCTCGTGAAATAGTTCTGAGCAGGCTGCACACCGCTTCCAAGTCGGGCTTCGAGTGACCAGCTTTTCCAAGCCAGTTGGCTCAGTGCGAAACTCT
>JAIQFM010000035.1 GCA_020073285.1 Terriglobia bacterium
TAGGCAACGCTGCCGGACGTATTCTGTCCGG
Source organism: Terriglobia bacterium (assembly GCA_020073285.1). Lineage (GTDB taxonomy): Bacteria > Acidobacteriota > Terriglobia > Terriglobales > Acidobacteriaceae > JAIQGF01. Next base: position 32 of record JAIQFM010000035.1, read on the forward strand.
GTGGATGTCGGATGCCATCGGCCGCATCAACGTGCTGCGCCTCATGATCGCCATTTCCATGGTGGCCATGCCCATCCTGTACGCGGTGGGCGGCAACGTGGCCTTGCTGTTCGTGTCGATCTTCGTCATTTATTGGTGCTACGGGACGCAGTTGTCGGTCAACGGCTCTGCCGCTTCCGACTTCTGGGGCACCAAGAACGCAGGCATCAACTACGGCATGCTGTTCACGGCATGGGGCTGCGCGGGTGTCCTCGGCCCCATGATCGGGGCGAAGCTGTTGGCTTCAAGCAAGAGCTTCAAGTCTCCGTTCTATGCAGCGGCAGGCATGGCAGCAGTCGCGCTGGTATGCGAACTGCTCGCCAAGCGTCCCGCAGTTCCGGCTGAAGCGGGACTCAAAGCTGCGCCGGCGCCGGCTCGAGTCTGAGCGGACGCGCTGGGCTGCTGAGTGGTCATGAACCTGGAGGGCTAGTGCGCCCGGTGGACGCACTAGCCCCAAATTTGGAGACTGCATCGTGCAACGACCGACACGAGCGACGACACCGGGTGCATTTACGCTCGTGTTTGTTTGCCTGGTCTGGCTCCCCTTCGCCTGGGCACAATACACAGTCGGCCGGGTGGAAGGGACGGTGATGGATCCGATGGGGGCCGTACTGGTCGGCGCCACTGTGCGGCTGGTGAGTCGCGCCACCGGCGCGACCAGCACGTTCACTACCGGCCGCGACGGGTACTACGTGTTTTTTGCGCTTCCGCCCGGCCAATACCGGCTCTCGGCGGAGGCTCCCCGGTTCGCCCGGCGCACGGCGGACCTGGTGGTCACCAGCGATCAGACGCTGACGCAAAAACTGGTGCTGCCGGTGGGCGATCCCTCGACCACCGTGGAGGTCAAGGCCGACGAGGCGGTTGCGGTGGCGTCGTCGGACGCGCAACGCAGCATCACGCGCAGCGAAGTCGAACTCGCCGACCTGCCCAGCCTGGGGCGCAACATGATCTCGACGGTACAACTCGGAGCGGGGCTGGCGCCGACGAACAATCCGCGCGGCGGATCCACGTTCGGCGGGGGCGGTTCGTTTGTCATTGTGCTGGGCGTGCAGTCGGGGCTGATCGCGGCCAATGGAGGGCGGGCGCGCGCCACCTCGGTGCAACTCGATTACACCGACGCCAACGACTGGGAGGCGGGCGGCTTCGCTCCCGGCATGCAGGCGATCACGCCCGACATGCTGCAGGAGCTGAAAATTCTGACCAGCAACTTTTCCGCTGAGTACGGGGTCAAGTCGAACGCGCAAGTGATCATGGTGACCAAGAGTGGGAGCAACTTCCTGCACGGCACCGCCTACGACTTCGTTCAGAACGACGCCTTCAACGCGCGCGACTACTTCGACCAGACGGGCCATGCTTCGCCACTGAAGCAGAACGTGTACGGGATCACGCTGGGCGGGCCGCTGAGGAAAAACCGGACATTCCTGTTCGGCGGGTACGAAGGGCGGAAGACGCGGGGCGGAAGCTTCACCACGCTGGCCAACGTACCGAGCGCGGCGGCGCGGGCGCGCGCCACCGACCCGTCCATCGTGGATCTGATGAGCCGGTTTCTGCCGGCGGCGACCGGGACGACTAGCAACCCCGATATCGGGACGGTCGCGGTACAGGTGCCATCGCCGGTGGACAACTACCAGTTCGTGATGAAAGCGGACCACCAGATCAGCGAGGCGCACCGGATTTCCGCGCGCTACCTGCAGGGGACGGCGTCGTTCGTGGCGCGCTTCCCGTCGCAGAACACGCTGCGCGGCTTTGATGTGGACGACCGATTCGAACTGCGCAACCTGAACCTCACCGACACCTACATCCTGAGCCCGAAGACGGTGAGCGAGTTGCGGGTGGCGTACGGACGGTCGGTGGCGCTGGGAACGCCGCAAGACGGTCTCGACACGCCGCGCTTCCTGATCAGCGGGCTGGTAAATTTTGGCGCGCTGCAATCGGTACCGGCGAGCCGGGTGTTCAACGTTTTCCAGTTGAACGAAGTTTTCAGTCACCTGCGCGGCAGCCACGTGCTGCGGGTGGGCGCGGACCTGCGCAAAATCCAGGACAACTCGGTGAATGCGACCAACAGCCGCGGTGTTTTCACGTTCGCGTCGCTGAGCCAGTTCCTCGCCGGCCAGCCGACCGCGTGGACGCAGTTGTTCGGCAATACGAACCGCGGATTCCGCACCGGCCTGTACGGGTTCTTCGTACAGGATGATTGGAAGTTGAAGCCGACGCTAACCATCAACGCCGGCCTGCGGTGGGAAATACAGGGCGCGCTCAGCGATGCCGGCGGCAGTACTTCCATTCTCGATCCGCGCGGCGCGGGAACCATCGGGGTGGCGGGACCGGGGCCGCTGGGGAGCTTCCGCCTGGGGGGGAACGCGATTGAGGCGAACCCATTCAATGTCGCGCCCCGGGTCGGCTTTGCCTGGAACCCGCATGCCGGCAAGTTGGTGATCCGCGGCGGCTACGGAATTTATTGGGATTCGTTCACCTTCAGCCCGCTGGCGGCGTCGCGCTCGGTGCCGCCGTTCAATTACAGTCCGAGCCTGTCATGCGTGGCGGTGCTTGCGCCGACTTGCCAGATGACGGGCGCCAACAGTTTTCAGAATCTGCTGCAGGGCACGGCTCTGATCCAGACGCAGACGCAAGCGCAGATCGGCGGATTTGGCCAACTGACGAACTTCAAAAGCGTCACCACCAGCGATCCGCATCTGGGCAACCCCTACGTGCAGCAATTCAGCTTCGGGATCGAGCGGCAAATGCCGGCGAACTCGGTGGTCACGCTGGGGTACGTGGGCACCAAAGGCACGCAACTGACGCGGCTGGTGGCCATCAATCCGCTGGTGCGGCGTCCCGCCGGGGCGACCAGCATCGCCGACGAAACCGCGCGCCTGAGCCAGTTCCAGTCCGCGGCCGGAACGGAGAACGGGGCGGGGAACGCAAGGCTGGACCCGCGGTTCGACCAGGTGAACCTGCATGAGGCAGGAGGCAGTTCGATCTATCACTCGCTGCAAATCGAGTGGAAGAAGGGATTCTCGCACGGGCTGGAGTTCCAGGCTTCGTACACGTGGTCGAAATCCATCGACGACGCTTCCGATTTCAGCCCCACCATCCAGGCGAACGACAACAGCTTCGCGCAAGATGCCGCCAACCCGCGGGCGGAACGGGCGGTGTCGAATTTCGACATCGCGCACCGCGTGCTGGTCACCGGTATTTGGCAAGTGCCGTTCTTCCACCACTTGAACGGGGCGCCGAGGAAGCTGCTGGACGGCTGGAGCTTCGAGTCGGTGAACATGTGGCAGACGGGGATTCCGGCGACCGTGCTGTCGGGCGCGCGGCGGGGCATTGCCGACGTGAACCTGGACGGCAACCTGATTCCCACGGGCGCCGACAACACGCGCGCCAACTGCGCGGCCGACGCCTCGTTCCGACTGGGCGATGCGAGCGCAATCCAGGGATACTCCCAGCCACTGCTGGGCAACAACGGCACGTGCGGGCGCAACACCATCCGCATGAACCACCTGGCCAACTTCGATTGGTCGCTGTTCAAGGAGACAACGCTGACGGAGAGCCGGTGGATGGGATCGGCGCCGCTGACGCTGCAATTGCGAGCCGAGGCTTACAACGTTTTCAACGTGCCGTTCCTAACGGCGCAGACCGATAACTGGCGGACCGTCGCCAGCCCCAGTTTCGGTTTATACAACGCTGCCGGCGCGACGCGGCGCCTGCAGTTGGCGGCGAGATTGAGTTGGTAATTGCAGTGACGATGTAGGGACGAGCGAGTTGAAGTCAGGTAATCACACGGTTCGTTGGGTCAAGCATTCCTCGATAAGATAGCGAATCCAGCGAAGGGTAACTCAGGTCAGAGGGCGTCCGAGCGGATGAGATGCGAAGACGCCGAGGAGAAATGGGAATGAGTAGCGCCAAAACTATACCTTGGCCGGCAGTGCCGATCCCGAAACCGGAGGAGGTGTACGCCGGTTTGAGTGATCAGGCGAAGGATTATCCACTGTTTCTTGAATCCATCTGTCGTCAATCGCACAACTTCGAGAAACCGGAGGCGCTGTCGCGCCTGCGGGTTTATGACACCACCACGCGCATGATGATCGGGCACTGGTGTTCGTCCATGTTGTCCGAGCTGGGCGCGGAGGTCATCCAGATTGAGCCGCCGGGCGGCGACCCGATGCGCAAGCTGACTCCCTTCGGGCGGAAAGAGTACATGTTCACCGACAAGGAGACGGGTGAGCCGGTAGGAGCCCACTTCCTGCACGAGATGCGCAACAAGATGTCGGTGACGCTCAACCTGGAAACGGAAGAGGGAAGGGAAATCTTCAAGAAGATGGCCGTGCATACGGACATCATCATTGAAAACGATCCACCGGGCCATCGCGACAGCTTGGGGATCGGCTACCGGCAGTTGAAGGAGATCAATCCACGGCTGATCTACTGCTGGGTGGGCCAGCTCGGGCAATGGGGCCCGCACAAGGACAAGCCCGGCATGCTGGACCCGGTGGCGCAGGCGGCCTGCGGCTTCTGCCACGGCACCGGCGATCCCAAGGAGTTCGGCGGCACCCCGATGCGCTCGGCGCTTTGGATGGCCGATCACGTCGGCGGGACGCAGGCGGCGATGGGCATCCTGGCGGCGCTGTATTATCGCGAGATGGTCTCCAACGAGGGGCAGTTCATCGAAGCCACCTCGGCGGAAGCGATCATTCGCATCCTCGACTACTCCTGGGCGTGGTACGGCATGGATGGCAGCATCCGGCCGCGCTTCGGCAACTGGGATCTGGCCATCAACATTTACGCCGTCAATCCTTGCAAGGACGGCTACATGATGGTGGGCGGCGGGCACGATCGCCTGTGGTACCGCATCTGGCGCGTGGTGGGCGACGAGCATCCGGCGGTCGAAGAGGACATCCTCGGAGATCCGCACCTGCGCGAAGTGGCCGATCGCCTGGCCATGAACCAGCAGATCAAGACGTACACCATGCTGGGCGAGTGGCTGAAAGACAACTCCCGCAGCGACGCGGAACGGAAGCTCTCCAAGCAGCAGGTGGCGTCGGGCGGCGTGCTCTACGTCAACGAAGTGGCCGAGTACCCGCACTTCAAGTATCGCGGCCACGTGGCGGAGACCGAGTCGCCGCACTACGGGAAGATCCTGTATGGGACCACGCCTTTCCAACAGCACAAGACACCGGGCCGTCTGAAATGGATGGGCCGCCCGACCGGCTACGACAACCAGGACACTTACCGCCGGCTGCTTGGCTTCACGAGTGAAGATTTCACGCGGCTGAAACAGGCGAACGTCATTTGAGGCGGAGGAAAAATATGGCAACTGATACCGCTGTTTCCAAGACCCCGCAGATCAGTTTCGAGGAGTTTTGCCGCAAGACCTTCGACCCGAAGGGCGAGTTCGCCAAGCCTGAAGCATTGAAGGGCATCCGCGTGCTTTCCTGTACGCAGTACATTCTGGGTCCGTCCTGCGCCTCGTATCTGGCGGAATTGGGCGCCGAGGTCATTAAGATCGAAGCTCCCCGGCGCGGTGAGGCGATGCGCCACACCACGCCGTTCAACGAACCATTTCTCTACCCGCTCTCGAAGTACGTACCCGAGCGCGGCACGGGCCTGGGGTTCCTGGGCGCGAATCCGAACGAATACTTCTGCTCGATTGATTTCCACCGGCCGGAGGGCCAGAACCTGGTCAAGAAGCTGGCGGCGAAATCGGACGTATTCGTGGAGAACTATCGTCCGGGTACGTTTGACCGCTGGGGCATCGGCTACCGGCAGTTGAGCGCCATCAACCCGCGCCTGGTTTACCAGTGGCTGGGCGGGTTCGGCGGCTGGGGTCCGGGGCGCGTACGCGCGTCCTACGACATTCTCGGCCAGTCCCAGGGCGGCAACTTCGGCATGACCGGCAAGCCCGAGTTCATGGGCGGTTCGCCGGCCAAGCACACCATCTGGCTCGCCGATTACTGGGGTGGGATGATGGGCGCGGTGCAGGTCCTGGCTTCCCTCTATTACCGCGACAAAATCTCCGGCGAGGGCAACTTCATCGAGTACTCGCAGGTGCACGGCGTGACCCGGCAATTGGAGTACGCGTTGCCGCTGTACGGGCGCCACGGCATTACCCGTGAGCGCTGGGGAACGTGGGATACCCAGCTCTGTGTGCACGGCATCATCAAGTGCGGCAAGTCTTCCTATCCGAACTCCGACAACCCGCAGGAGAGCGAGGAAGGCTACATCCTGATCAGCGCCAGCGGCGACGAAGACTTCGCGCGGCTGTGCAAGACCGTTGGCGACGGCAACATTGCCTCGAAGTACGCCAAGGCCGACGCACGCGTGAAGGCGGAAGCGCAGCTGGAGATCTACCCGTTCTTGGAGAAGTGGGCGGCGGACAAGACCAAGGAAGACGTCGCCAACATTCTCGACAAAGCCAACATTCTCAACCAGCCCGTGTGGAACGCCAAGGAGGTTGCGACCAATCCTCACTGGCAGCAACGCGGCGCGGTGCGTTGGCTGGACGACCCCTACTACGGGGACCTGCTGCACCAGGGGCCGGGGTACAAGATGTCGCAAACCCCGCCGCGTTTGAAGTGGGCGATGAAACCCGTAGGCGCAGACAACGAATCCATCCTGGGCAAACTGGCCGGCTTGACACCCGAAGACATCAAGCGGTTGGAAGACCAGGAGTGCATCTGAGGAGACACCATGCTGCTAACTTGCCCGAGCTGTAAGACTAAGAATTTCCTGGATCCCTACCCCTTCTGGAATTTCAAGGGGACGACCCAATGCGCCGGGTGCAAGAAAATCTGGCGGCTGGAGACCTCCAACGGAGCCTGCGTTAGCGGGCCGGAGGCGGCGTCGGGAACGGCCGACCTGCTGCCCGGCTTCGCCGAGACGCCGGCCTACGAAGGTATTTCCGGTACGGGGCTAACCCGTCCCGCGCCAAGAGCGCAGAAGGAAACCGTCTGCAAACCCAAAGCCATTAAGCGGAACGTCCGTGGCAACGTCATCGCGGGCTATCCGCTTACCAAGAACGATCTCGTCGGCAGCCGCGCAAAATTCATGGTTGCCGGGGCGAAGTGAGAAACGGAGGACATATGCACTATAACGACAAGTCGCTCTGCGTCCGCTGTACCCATCTGCGCCCGGCACTGGATCCCAATATTCAGAAGGCCTACCTCGGCAAGTGCGTAAAGCGCGAATTTCCGTTCACCCTGTCCCTTACGCTGCAGGGCTGGACTGAATGCGAGGTCTTCCAGGATAGCGGGAAAGCCTACGTGCCGCCCGACCCGGCGGCGGCGACGGCTGCCGCCACTGCCAAGAGCGCGAAGGGAGCCAAGCGCGTCGAGTTCTATTACTCCAGCAAGCAGAAATCCGGCGAGCTGTTCCCCTGCGACAACCACAAGGCCTTGGAACTGGTCACCGCCCTCAAAGGAGCGGGGGTGGACGCCAAGGCCATTGACGTGGCCGAGCTGAAAGATCGTTTCCCGATCTATCACAAGTCGGTCAGCGGACCCGACGCAACCGTGCGGCCGGTGTTCGGCGCCAAGGGTGCGCTGGTGGAGGATTTCGGCACCAGCGTTCCCGCCCTGCTGGTATTCGAAGGCGACCGGTATCCGACGTTTGCTTTCCCACGGAGCGATGCCAAACGGGGCACCATCCGAGTGGAGCAGGCGCTGGAAGACCTGATCGCGGAAACGCAAGGCGCCGCCGTGGGCGCGGCGCACGACTGAGGAGGGGGCATGGGGGAACTTGAACATCTTCCACCCCGCGATCTCTGGCCGACTCGAATTTACACGTTGCCGGAGTTTGCCTCTTATCCCGACCGGCTGAACCCGACCGAGGAGTTGTTGGACAAATCGGTCGCAGCCGGCCGGGGCGATCGCCCCGCGATCTTGTTCGAGGACCAGAAGATCACCTACGCGCAGTTGCTGGCCCAATCCAACAAGCTGGGCAATGCGTTGCGCGAGCTCGGGATTAAGGCGGGCGACCGCGTGATCCTGCGTTCACCCAACATTCCGCCCGCGCTGGTCACCAACTTCGCGGTGCTGAAACTGGGCGCGGTGCTGACGCCGACCTCGCCGCTGTTCTCGCGTGCGGAAATCGCGCACGTGGCCAACGATGCCGAGGCGGTGGCGATCGTGGTCCATGCCGCGCTGCTGGCCGAACTGGCAGCGGCGCGCCCGGACTTGAAGACCGTCCAACACATCGTCGTGATCGGCGGCGAACCGGCGGATCTGAAGGCCAAGGGCTACCTGCTGTATGGCGAGCTGCTGCAGTCCGGGAGCGCATCCCTGGACCCGGTGCTCCGCAACCGGGAAGACCTCGGCATTCTGCTGTATACGTCGGGCACCACCGGCCGGCCCAAAGGTACGGTGCACTTCGTCGAGGAGACGCTGATCATCCCCGACGCGTTCGGCAAGTACGGCTGGCGCGTTACGGAGAACGACGTCCTCGGCGGGACCGCCCCGCTGGCCTTTGGCGCCGGCTACTCGACCTTCGCCACCATTCCGTTCCGCTTCGGAGCGGCCGCGTCGCTGATCTCGAAATTCGACCCGGAAAAGGTCTTCGAGACCATCCAGAAGCACAAAATCACCGTGCTTTCAATGGCGCCGACAGCCTACCGCAAAATGATGCAGGTGCCGGATGCGGAGAAGAAATACGATCTCCGCAGCCTGCGCATCTGCACCGGCGGCGGCGAGAGCCTGACGGCGGCCACCTACCACGCCTGGAAAAACAAGTTCGGGGTTGAGATCTACGAGGGTCTGGGCACCACCGAGATGATGTACGTGTTCGCCTCGAACGTGGTCAGCCTGAAGGCGAAGCCGGGTTCCTTCGGCCAAGCGGTCCCCGGCTATGAACTCAAGGTGATCGACGAAGAAGGGCAGGAAACCAAGCCCGGCAACGCCGGACACTTCATGGCTCGCGGACCGACCGGCACCATCTACTGGCGCGACTTCGAAAAGCAGAAGCACGCGATTGCACCGGACGGCTGGAACCGAGCGGGCGATTTCGTCTACGCGGACGAGGACGGATACTTCTGGTTCGTGTCCCGCGAAGACGACGTCATCAAGAGCTCGGCCTACCGCATTGGCCCGGAGGAGATTGAGGTCACGCTCAACGCTCACCCGGCGGTGGCGGAAGCGGGTGTTATCGGTGTGCCCGATGAAATCCGCGGCCAGATCGCGAAGGCGTTTGTGGTGCTGAAACCAGGAGAAAAGGCCACTGCGGAAGAGCTGATCGAGTTCTGCCGCGGGCGGATTGCGACCTACAAGATGCCCCGCGAGGTCGAGATCGTGGCGGAACTGCCACGGACAGCAACGGGCAAACTGTTACGACGGGTGTTGCGCGACAAGGATAAGGCCAAGGCTGGCGACAAGACCGCAGTGCACAGTGCTTAACCGGCGGGAGGCTGCGCATACAACATCCAGTCGTGTGGCGCGCTGGGACGCCTAACCGGGCGTCCCGGCGCATCGGTGGACACTAGAGCAACGCGGACGCACCTTTTTCATTTTGGGGAGGGTGCAGGGCCGCAAGCTCTGGTGTCTGCCAGCACTGAACCTGCCTTGCAAGCGAGTCGCGGGCGTGCGAAATTAACTCTCCCATGAACTTTACCTGTACCCACTCCTGGTTATGCGAGCGGATCGTGGACGAATCGCACGTCGCGATCGTCTACGCCGACCGCGAGGGCATCATTCGTCTGTGGAATGCCGGCGCGGAATCCATGTTCGGCTACACCGCCGACGAGGCGGTCGGGCAGTCGATGGAGATGATCATCCCGGAAAAGCATCGCGCTCGGCACGACGAGGGCTATCGCCGGGTGATGCAAACGGGCATTACGAAGTACGGACGGGATGTGCTTGCCGTACCAGGCTTGCGCAAGGACGGGACTCGCATCTCGATTGAGTTTTACATCAGCCTCGTGCGTTCGCCGAACGGCGACGTGCTGGGCGCGGCGGCCATGATCCAGGATGTCACCGCCCGCTGGGAGCGCGAAAAGGCGATGCGCGCCAAGCTGGCCGCGCTGGAAGCGAAGGCGGCGGAATCGGGTAAGTGAAAGGTAATTGGGCGGCGGAACCTATGAACTTTGAGCGGGTGAGCATCAGCGCAGCGGACGGTCACGCGATTCCCGGATTTCTTCTCGCCCAGGAAGCTGTCCGCGGTGGCGCGCTTCTCGTGCCCCCGTATGGCGGCGGCAAGGAGCACATGCTGGGTCTGGCCGCCGCGCTGGCGGAGACGGGCTGGGCGGCGCTGTCGGTTGACCTTTGCGGCCACGGCGAGAATTCGGCGGCCATCGGCGCCGGCATGGTGCAGGAAGTGGAAGCGTCTCTGACGTACTTGCGCCGCTACGGACGCACCGCCGCTACCGGCCTGAGCCTGGGCGGACGGCTGGCGCTCACTTCATCGGCGGATGCCATGGTCGCGATCTCGCCCTCGGTGATCACCGAAATGTCGCCGCAGGGGAAATGGATGTTCGAGAATTTTCCCAGCCCGGCGGTGCGCGAACCGTATGCCGGTTACGTGGTCAAGCTGCTGGACGAGCTGGGCCCGGTAACCACCCACTCCCGTCCTTGCCTGATTCTTTACGCCGAGCGCGACATCCCGGCGATTCTGAACGGGGCCACCGGGCTGAAGGCAGTGTTGCCGCAGGCGGAGGTGCGCTACATCACGAAAGAAACGCGCCCTGACGTCCAGCACGAGAACGGATTCATCCGCTATCTGCCGCGCTGGTTCAACCACGGCGAATTGAAGTTTAACGTCGAGGTTCTGCAGTCCACGGCGCAATGGCTGGCGCAGTTGTAGCCTGCCCGGACACCTCGGTCCTGAGCAGCACGGGAGCGGATATGACGAAGTGGCGGTACTTCGACCGCATGGTGGTGTTCACTGAGAGCGAAGAGGGGCTGGTAAGCGGGATTGACGGCTGGATCAACGAGGCAGGCGCCGATGGTTGGGAGCTGGTTGGGTCCACGCCCTTGATCGCGCCCAACCGCGACGGCGTCGCCTACGGTACGATAGGCATCCACTTCGTCTTCAAACGACCCTGTGTGCCGGCGCCGCCGGACGGCGTGATGACACCATGACGGACGGTCGAGGCCGCGCCACTATCGAAGCGCGCTTCGGACCTCTCGGCTGCGGTACGCAGCTCCTGACCATCGGCGGCGACAAGCTCGGCATGGACGAGTTGCTGCACCGCATGGGGTTGGATTTCGACGACGCCAAGCCGATTGACCTGATCGCCGTGTCGGAGAACCGCTACGCCTTGCGTTACTACGACGGGCAGGACCAGCGCATCGTCGCCCACGAGTTTGACGCGGAGATGCGTTTTCTGGAAGAAACGCGCGCCCACGTCGCCGAGTGGATTGGCGAAGAGGCGTATTTCTCGCTGTTCGGCGGACACTAAGCGGCTCGGGCAACGCTTGCGGATGAGGCTATGAGAAAAGAACCGCCGAGCCAGGGCGAAAACAACGGCACCGGGGCCACGACCGGCGACGCGCAGGTCATACTCCAGCTCTACGAACTGCGCCGCGACCAGGCCATGCGCGACGCGCGCCACTTTATCTCCGCCAATTTCTGGCCGGAGAGCGCGGAAGATGTGCTACGCCTGGCGCGCAGTTATCCCAGCCAGGAAAACACCTATCTGCGGCAGGTGACCAGCTACTGGGAAATGGCGTCGGCGCTGGTGCTGCGGGGCGCGCTGCACGAAGGCCTGTTCTTCGATTGCAGCGGCGAAATGTATTGCGTGTTCGCCAAATTCGAGCCGTTTCTTGGAGAAATTCGCAAAAAGCTGCCATACTTCCTGTTGAGCGTGGAGACGGCGATTATGCGCACCGCCGAGGGCCGCGCTCGCCTGCAGCGGCTGGAGCTCCGCCTGGCGCGACGCAAGCAGAAGCTGGCGCAGCGCCGGGCCGCCGTCGCCGCCACTTCGGCGGGATATAGCTAGACACCAGGTGGGATTGACACACACGCGCATGGCCCGGGTGGTTGCCGCCGCCTCGATGATCGTCATCCTGGTGGTGGCCGTGCGTCTAACCTCCCGCAGGAATGGCCGCGTGCGCATCGCTTATCCGCCCATGCTGGCGAGCCTGCCGGTGGTCGCGGCGCAGGACCAGCAGATGTTCCAGCGCCATCACCTGCAGGCCGAGGTCGTGTCGTTCGGCAGCAGCAACGACATGGTGAGCGCGCTGGTCGCCGGCCAGGTAGATGTGTTGCCGGCGGTGTCGCTGGTGCCGCTGCTGCATCTGGAAATCCAGCACCCGGGACGATTTCGCGTCTTCTCGCACAGCCGCATGCGGCGCGAGAACTCCACCTATCGCATCGTGGTCAAGAGCGGCTCGCCGCTGCAAAAGCTCCAGGACCTGCAAGGAAAGAGGATCGGAGTTTTTCCCGGCATGTCGGCGACGCGCCTGATCGGCGCGTTCCTGCAACGCAATGGCGTGGACCCGAAGACGGTCGCGTTCATCCAGTTGCCGCCATCGGCGCAGGTGTCGAGCCTGGAATCCGGGGCGGTGGATGCGCTGTTTTCCTACGACCCGCTCACCCTGATCGCCGAGCCAGGAAAGTACCGGCCGCTGTCGGATTCCGTGTACGCCGAGTTGATGGAGCCGTGCCCGGTGGGCGTGTCCGTGATTTCCCGCGATTTCGAGCGCCGGCAACCGGATGTCGGCGCGCGAGCGGTAGGCGTAATGCAGGAAGCCATCGCCTACGTCGGCTCACACCCGCGGCAGGCGACCGCGCTCTTGCCGCGTTTCACCCGCATGACCCCGGAGATGGCGTCGCGCGTGAACGTGGCCGACATCACCTTGTCGAACCAGGTGGACGCGGCCGTGCTGCAACGTTTTATTGACATGCTGTACGAGATCGGCGAAATTCCCGAGAAGATCGATGCTCACCGTCTTATCGACCCAACGCGCTAGAGCGCCCGCGGCCGGCGAACACGCGCTACGCGTGCGCGGCGTGGACTTCTCCTACTGCACGGCGGCCAGCGACTCCAAGGCGCTGTATTCCGGGTTCGAACTCGACATCGAGCAAGGGTCGGTGGTCGCGCTCATGGGCGCCAGCGGCTGCGGCAAAAGCACGCTGGGAAAAATGATGGCCCGCATCATCAAGCCGACCGCGGGGCGTATCGAGTGGTCGCCGCAGTTCAGCAGGCGTGCCGACGTGGTCTACATGGACCAGCACCCGATGAACAGCATCTTCCCGTGGCAGACGGTGCGCGGCAACCTGGAGTACCCGCTCGAAAAATTGGGATGGAGCGACCTGGAATGCCACGCGCGGGTGGCGTATCTGGCTTCCTTATTCCGGCTCGACGGCATTTTGGATTCGCTGCCGGCGCAGATCTCCGGCGGCGAGCTGCAACGGCTGGCGCTGGCGCGCTGCCTTTCGTGGAGGCCCCCGCTGGTCATCCTCGATGAACCCTTCTCCGCGCTCGATCGCGACGTCAAGACCAACATCATCCACGCGCTCCATGAGCTGGCCACCAAGGACGGCATGACCGTGGTGCTGATCACGCACAACGTCTCCGACGCCCTCGCCATCGGCATGCGCTACGTGATCATTGGCGACCGCCCGGTGCGGACCATGTCCGACATGGAATTCAAGAGCCCTCATCCGCGCGAGCGCGGCACCCTGGATTACGACACCATGGAGAAGGCGCTGATCGCCTGCATCCGCGATGGGCTGGTCTAGCCGGCCATGCCGATATTGACCAAGCCGCTGCGCCAGCCGACGCGAGTGATCGCGCCGCTGCTGCTGCTGCTGGCGGCATGGGCGGCGGTCGCCGGCTTCGGCTTGGTGGACCCGATTGTGCTGCCCGCACCCTGGAGCGTGCTGCACGCGGTGAGCGGCATGGTGCGTGATCGCATCGTCGGCGACATAGCGCTGACGCTGGGCCGCGTCTTGGGTGCTCTGGCCATAGCGGGTGCCGTGGGAATCCCCGTCGGGCTGTACCTGGGGTATCGCCAGCGCTGGTATCAGATGGTGGAAGGCCCGCTGCACGCGTTGCGCTCCATCCCGGCTTCGGCGCTATTTCCGCTGTTCCTGATCATTGTCGGCGTCGGCGAAACCTCCATCGTTGCGCTCGCCGCGTATCCCAGCCTGCTGGTGATCCTGGTGAACACGGTGACCGGCGCCACCCTGGCCAACAAGCGCCGTCTCTACCAGGCCAAGCTGTTCGAACTCAGTTCGTTTGAGACCATCACCGACATCGTTTTCTACGAGGCCCTGCCCAACATCTTCGACGGCGTGCGCACCGCCGCCTCTTACTCCATGGTGCTGGTGATTGCCGTGGAGATGTTTGTCGGGCTGGGCGAGCGCGGACTGGGGCGCGCGATTTACGAGTACCAGGCGACCTACCGCATTCCCGAAGCCTATGCCGCCGTGATCGTGGCGGGCGCCATCGGTATCCTGCTGAACCTGGTGGTCAACACCCTGCAAAACCGCATGCTGCGCTGGCTGCCCAACGTGCACGAATAAAGCGGTGACCGAGCGCAAACGATCCGCTACAGATGACAGACAACGCACAGGGAAGAATTCTTATTGGGCGTCCGCAGGAGGTCGGCATCGTTGTTGTCGTGGACCTCGTGACAGGTGGTGCATTGCACTGTGTTGGTGTGACCGAACAACTTCACCTGCCGAAGGACGACGGGCAGCGCAGCCAGTTTAGGGTTCTTCACGGGGTCAAGGGGGACGTTGACGGGATGCTCGTTCTGCAGGCCCCTGGGGACGCTGGATAAGGAATCGGCTTTGGAGCCGCGATTCATATCCGTGGTGGAGACTCCATCGTGACAGCTCGCGCACAGCATGGAGGACATGCGCGCTTGCGTGTCGTCCCCAGCCGAGGCCGCACTCGCCACTTTGCCGCCAGCCAGGGGCGATTCGTAGCTTTGGAAGGTCCGGGAGAGCAATTCGCAGTCCCACAACAGCGTTGTGTCGCAGGCGCTTACCTGCGCCGCGGGCGATGGCGAAGCGGTCGACCCGACATGACAGGTTGTGCACCTTTGACCATTCAGATTGTGCTTGACGCTGTTCTCACCGGCATCCTGCGACCAGGCGACGACCGTGAAGAGCAGAACACACACCAGGCTCAGGCTGCGCCGGAGATTCATCATCTTGCCGCTGGCGGACATGGAATCACCTCCGGCAGCCGATCGCAGAGTTTCCGTGAAAGCGGGCCGATTCCGGGCTGGCGGATTCCCTGCAACGGATTTTACATTCCGCATTGACTCCATAACGCATCCCCTTTGGACCTGGCAGCCGTTTGTCCCCCGATTGTGAACTTCTCTTGCGCGATCGAAAACTTCCCGCCGGAGTGGGTCACAGGTGACTGCTCCTCACACCGGATTGCGATGACACGCCACGCACTCGGTTGGCGTGCGTTTGAATTCGGTCACCGTTTTTCCCTCAACCATCTTCACGTTCTTGTGGCAAGCGGCGCACTTTACGTAGCGATGCTTGCCAAGAAGCGGGAATCGCGTCTCCCTTCCGTGGTCGAACAGCGACGGAACCCACCGCGCACTGCTGTGGCAGCCAGCGCAGGAGGTGATTCCGTCGGCCCGGGCGAATTGCCCGAGGTGATAGTCCTGGTGGCATCGTTCGCATTTGCTGGGGGCGGATTGAAAGTCCGCCAACTTCAGCGGAATATCCGGCTGCGCCGGCTTGTGACAATTAGCGCACGCGGTGGTGGCGTGCTTCCCGACCAGCGGAAAGCCGTCCACGGCATGCGGGAAGCGCATGTCTTTCCAGGCCTCTGGCGAGTGGCAAGTCTGGCATCCCATGGTGCTGCCATCGCCGCGTGCCTGCGTGACCAGCCGGCGGAACTGCCCGAGATGCGGATCCTGGTGGCACGCCGTGCAGGAGCGATCTTCGAAGCGGTAGCGCGCCACGTTCTTCAGGTCGGTCCCGCTCATCGGCTTGTGACAGTCGGAGCACTTGACCGCAACGTGGCTGCCGGTCAGCGGGAACGGTGATGTGCTGTGTCGCGCCACGGAGAATGTCGACGGCCGGAACCCCTGCACGGTGTGGCAGTTTTGGCAGCGATTTAGGTACGGAGCGGCGGCGAACTGGCGGTCGTGGGCGTCCTTGTGGCAGTCGGCGCACTGGGCAAACTTGATGCGGTACAGCGTCGCCTTGCCCGCCGGAATGTGACAGCGCTCGCAGCCCACCGCGGCATGCTTGCCTTCCAGCGAGAACTCGGTTTGGGCGTGTTCCGGCAGGCCGAATTTCGCCGGCTTGAATCCTCCGACCGTGTGGCAGGCGGAACACTCGCCGGCGTCGGCGCGCTTGGCAAATTGCCCGCTGTGCGGATCGGGGTGGTGACAATCGGAGCACTTCTGGAACGCGATCGGCTTCTTGAAGTCGCCCGCCGCGTGGCATTGATCGCAGCGCAGCGACCCATGCTTGCCCAGCAAGGGGAACTTCGTCGTCGCGTGATCGAATCTTGCCGCAACCGCCTGCATCGAAACCGACCGCCAGCCGGCGGTGCTATGGCACGACTGACAGGTAGTGGCGAATTTGCCGCGATGGGGATCGGTATGGCATCCCGTGCAGCGATCGAACTGTAGCCCGGTCCAGCGCGGCGGGCCGCCTCGCTCCGCCGGCGTGTGGCATTTGTCGCAGCTAACCCGCGCGTGCGCTCCGGTCAGCGTGAAGTGCGTGCGCCCGTGATCGAAGTTCGGCACCGTCTTCCAGTCGCTGGTGGTGTGGCACTGTTCGCAGGTGCGGCCGAATTGGCCGCGGTGCTGATCGTTGTGGCATCCGGCGCACTCGCGCGGCAGGCCGAGGAAGGTCCGGCTCAGGTCCTTCACCCGAATCTGCGGCTTCTCGCTCGCCACGATTTTCTCAGGCGCATGGCAGCGGCTGCAGGTCAGCGTCGCGTGTTTGCCGCTGAGCGGCCATCCCGTCTTGCCGTGGTCGAATTGCGGCCGCGGCGGTTCCCACCGGATCAGCTCGAAGCGCTCGCCATTGTGCTCGGAGTGACAGGTGGAGCAGCTTGGACTGCCGGCGGTCTTTCCCGCCACGCGCGCGTGCATGCCGCGTCCGGCTGCGATCCGGGCAGCGATTTCGGTGTGGCATTCAAGGCACTTCGTCGCCTGGCCGCCCAGCCGGTGGCAACTGGTGCAGTTCGCGGCGCCGTTCAGGAAGCTATGTGCCTTCGACAGCGGTCCGGGAGCGAGTTGGGCCGAGGCATGCATGGAAAAAAAAAAGCAGGTCAGCGCGGCGACCATCACGACAGCCCTTGCACCACGGAGTTGAGCGGCTTTGGACATGACCTGCGCTCAGTAACTCTCCGGGTTGTGATTCTGGCCGTGACAGGTCA
Source organism: Terriglobia bacterium (assembly GCA_020073285.1). Taxonomy (GTDB): domain Bacteria; phylum Acidobacteriota; class Terriglobia; order Terriglobales; family Acidobacteriaceae; genus JAIQGF01. The sequence goes on from JAIQFM010000035.1 coordinate 17,370, forward strand.
GATAGCATCGGCCATGGAACGTCCCGGTACTCTCGTATAGCAGGCGACCGCTGCTGCTGGGCGTTACTATCGCCGTGTCGAAATTCACCAGACTCTTGTTGTTGGTGGTCGATCCTCCTTGAATTCCATGCGCCGCATGGCAGGTGGAGCAGGCAGTGCGCTCGCTGACAATGTGCATCGAGTGCCCACTGCCAGAGGTAAAACTCCGGTTCTGCAGGATGCTGTTAGTAATGTCGTGGCACTTGTCGCAAAGCGCATACGTGCCCGTCGTTCCGCCGGTGTAGGTGACGCCATTGCGCGGCGGGGTTTCTACCTCATAACGGCGCTCGAGCAAGTGAGGATTATTCGATCCATGCGGTCCGTTGGGACCCGCCCCGCCTGCACCGCGGGCGTCGTCATTGTTGTGGCAGTCGCCGCAGTAGACGTAGGTGCCTGGGCCCAGACTGCGGCCGGTGCTGCCATCCAAATTCACAATCGCAGGGCGCAGGCTGGGGATAGCCGCCGCCGCCAGGTACCGAGGCTGGGTGACCGGGTGACGCGCTAGCGAGGTATTGAAATCCAGCCGCGCATTGTTCGGGTCAGCTATACCGCTGAACGTCACCCGCACCGGCGTGCGGCCGTAATCGCCGTAGCCGGCGCCATCTTGAGGTTTGCCGGCGCTGTTGGCGTGGCACTTGAAGCAGATTTCGTACTCGTTGCTGGCGGGGAGCAGCGCGACGGCGCCGGTGGCCTGATCCACGCCGGAGGCGCCCAAAAGCGAGGACTGCAGCGCCGGCGGCACGGTGCTGCCGCCGGTGTTGGAGGCGGCGTGAGAATTATGGCAGTCGGCGCATTCAGAGTGACGATTGCCATTCAAGGGAAACGCATCCTCGGCCGCGTCGTGCACGCCGGAAACGGTTATCACCGGGTGGCTGTACGTCTTGCTGAATTCCCCCATCACATCGGCGATCGCCGGACTCAAGTTCGTGCCGCTGTGACATTGGCTGCACGCGGCTTCTTCGGCGCCGCGCAGCAGGCGAGCAGTGGCGCCGGCGGGAGCATTGTGCGACTGGTGGCAGTTGAGACAGGCATCGGAGGCAACGTCGCCATAGGGACCAAACTGGGCGCCGCCGGCAGTGGCGTTGCCGGAGGTGCGGTGTGCGCTGCCGGCCCAACCGCTCAGACCGTTCGGCTGCGGCCGGGAAGGATCGTGGCAGGCCAGGCAAATCGCGCTGTTGGAATTGGAACGGACCAGGTACATACCCGCCACCGGATCCATGCGGTTTTGTGAGTGCGGGTCGTGGCAGGTCACGCACTCGACGCTTCCATTCCGCAATTTTACCGTCGGATCGCCGGTGCTCGGCGGGCTCAGGAACAGGTTGGGAGAGAGTTCGCCGTTGTTGGCGGGGCTGAAGCTGATGGGATGGTCATCGCTCAGGTCGGTCGTCAGGTTCTTGGACCCGCTCAATGAGCCTAACGTCGTGGGGATCAGTCCGTTCGCGATCGTCTGTCCCAGGGCGATGGTTCCGTCGTGGCAACTCAAGCACTGCTTCGATGTCTGGCTGGGCATTGCCGCCGCCGCTGTCATCGTGGTGCTGCTGTACGGATTGTAGGACTGCGTCGGCATGAAATGGTTCCACAGCGGCTGGAGATCGGGAAACACGTTGTGCGGCGCATGGCAGAAAACGCAAACTTGCGTCTCCGAGGACTGGACGGGTCCACCGTTGGCGGACAGGTTGTGCGACGAGTTGATGACGTCTTGCGTGCCTGCCGACACCGGCCCGGCCAGCCAGCTCGCCAATATCAGGACAAGGCCGCCACCGATTACGGCCCCGACTCGCGCCCGAATCACGGCATACCCCTTTCGCGCGCGCGCGAAAACTGGAACGCCTGCACGCGCCGGTTCAGGGAATCCGCGACAAAGATGCGGTCGTGGTGGTCAATCCAGACACCGGCGGGTAACTGGAACTCGCCGGGTCCCGTGCCGGTGTTACCGAAGTAGTACAGAAAATGGCCGTCGCCATCGAAAATCTGCACCGTTTCCAGCAGCGCTTCGGCGGTGTAGATGTCGCCTTCGCTGTCCACCGCCAGTCCTTTGGGCCGGCTAAGGGACCCGGTGCTATTGCCCAGATGGCCAAACACCCGCCGCAGTCTGCCGCTGGGATCAAACCCCTGCACCCGGAAATTCATGGAATCCAGGACCAGCAGTTCGCCGTCGCGCCAAGCCAGATCGGTCGGGAAGTTGAGTTGACCGGGCGCGCTCCCGCGCTCGCCGAAGTTGCCCAGCACGTTGCCTTCAAGGTCGAGGATGAAGATTTTGTGGCGCAGCGTGTCGCTCAGGTAGATGCGGCGCTGCGCCGAATCCACGACAATGCCGGTCGGCCGCTTGAAGATGCCCTCCCCGCCTCGCTCACCGAGAAAGCGCCGGAAGTGACGGTCGCGGTCGAAGACGAAAATGTGGCCGCGCACCGAGTCGGTGACGTAGATGTTGTCGTCGGCGTCGGTGGCGACCCCGATCGGGGACTCGAAGCGCAGGTGCCGCCCGCCCTCCAGGTGATGGTACTTCTTTTGGGCGAAGTCGAAGATGTGCACCATTTGCGCGCCCGGATCGGTGACGATAATCCGTCCGCGCGAATCGGTGGTGATCGCGTAAGGCCGCACCAGGTGGCGGAACTTGGGCGCGCCCGCCACCAAGTCCAGCACCTTGTTCCAGAACGAACGCGTGGGCTTGACGTCCTTTTCCGAGGCGATGGAACGCAGGTAATCAATGCGGCGGCCGCCGGCGATGCCCGCGGGCGAGGGCACGTCAGCGCTAAGACAATACGACGTTGTCGCCAGGCACAGCCACACCGCGACCGTCAGGCGCGAACCAACTCGAGTTGTTTTTTGTCCAGCCAATTTCTCAAAACACCGTGAATTCACGAACCACGCGGAAAAAGAAACGATTGCGCTTGAACACATCGACGGCAAAATTCTGGTCGTGGGAGAGGTAGCCGACGTCCATCGTGATGGAACGGAACCGGTATCCGGCGGAAGCCTCCCACTCGCGGTACGAATTGGTGACGGCGCTCTGCAAGCTCTGGCGACTGTTAAGCCATGCCACCCGTCCGGTCAATTTCTGAACCGGGTGGACTACCAGTGCCGCGCTGCTCCAAGTAGCGCCGGTGGGCACCACCAACGTGCCCGGGAAGGCCCCCAGCAACAGGCCGCCCTGGCCGGAGGAAACCAACTGCAAGCGGGGATCGGCTTGAAACGTGAGACCATCGCGGATGTTGTGAGAGATGGACAGCTCAGCGATCGGGTGGACTACCGCAACCGATATCCCGTTGAGGGCGGAGGAAAATTGCGCGGCCAGGAACTTGTACTTGTCATTTTCGCGGTCGTAGGTCGCGCGCACCTTCCAGCGCTCCCAGAGCGAGCGCGACAACGCCAGGTTCGCTCCCGCGCTGCGGTCGTGCACGAACGTGCTGCCGGTGACATTTTGCAGGCTGCCGTTCACCCCGGCCGTCAGCTCCATGGAGGCCAGCGAGCCGATCGTGGCGCTGGCGTTCGCCCGCTGGCCGTAGCTCTGGCTCGAGCCCGTGGCCGCCGCGTAGGTGAAATTCCCGCCGTTGGCCGCGTAGTAGGACTGGAGACGCCAGCGCCGGAAGCGGTGCGTGAAGGCCAGGCTGCCCTGGGCCGATGTCAATCCGCTGGCGGTACTGGCAATCGTGTTGGATGGCGGCGCTTGCGTGGTTTCGCGCGTGACGTCGGCTTGCGCACGCAGGTCGTTGGTGAAGGCATACAGCGCCGAGCCGGTGACATTGATCAATCGCAGATCGGCCTGGCTGGGCACTAACAGAATTGGCTGCGTGGAGGTTAAGCTGTTCCCTCCGGTCACCTGTTCGAGGAAGGCGCCCACAATGTTGTCCGTCACTCCGGCGCGGAAGGAGAAGGTCAATTTCTTGCTCGGCCGGAGGAACGAGCTGCCGGTCAAGAACCGGAAGCTTTGGTCGAACGGGCGCCCTTGAACCTCATTCCGTGACTTGGTCGCGCCGGCCACAATGGAGGTGCTCAGCCATTCGCCGAACTCGCGATCGGCCGAGACGCGCCCTTCCTGGTTGTTGCGCTGGTAGAGAAACGGTGCTTGCGTCGGATCGAAGATGTTGATCAGGTCCTGCGAGGAGTGTTCCGACTTGTAGCTCGATTGCAGGTTCCAGCCCGACCATTTGTAGGTGAGATCCGCCGAGAACAAACGCCCGACGTCGGCCGTCTTGGGCGCCAGGGCGGTTAGAGGCTCATAGCTGTCGGAGTACTTGGAATAGCTCACTGCCAGCTCGGGAACGTTTTTCAAGTGGAGTTGCCAACTCGCTCCCAGCGAGTCTTGGAACGTGCTGGCTTCCAGCCCGGCGAGCCGGTCGAGCGGCCCGAAAGTCACCACCTTGCGGTTTAGTCGGTGGTACGACACCGTGAACGGCGTCGCCCCACTGCCAAAAAGAGTTGTGGTGGCGGAGACGCCGTCTCCATCGGGGAACACGCCTTCGCTGGACTGGCGGCCCATACTGCCTTGTGGCTTGACCGTGAAGTTCAGAAACCCTGGGCTGCGGACAAAGCCGGAAGCATCAAGACGCAAGCTCCCCACCGGGGAATCCTCTTGTGACACATATCCGTTGCTGGTCGACGCCTCGTAGTAGCCGCCGGTGACGGCGCCTGACAACTGCAGGCCATAAGCGCCGCCATTGCGTCGCGCCGGAAAACGTTTTTCCGCAGGCAGGGTCGCCCGGATGGCGTTTTCCTCGCTTCCCAGCTCGGCGTCCTTGGCTTTGCCGGTAACGCCGACACCCAACGGCGCAGGAGGCGCCACCGGATTGGTTCCGGGAACGGCGGCCACCGCCGCCGCGTCGGGTTCGAGTTTCGCTTCCGCTACAGTGGTTTCCAGCGGCGGTGCCACTACGGGAACCATGACAGCCGACAGTGCCGGCTGCCCCGAGATTATCCCTTCGACATTAACGGGCTCCGGCTGCGGTGCGCTTCCGGAAGGTTCCACCGCGGATTCCAGCGGCGGCGCCGCTACGGGAGCCATACCAGCCGACAGCGCCGGCGACCGCGAGATTACGCCTTCGACTTGGACGGGTCCCGGCGGCGTGGCGCTTCCAGCAGGCTCCGCGGTGACCGCCAGCGTGTCGTGTTCAAGTTTTCCTTCGCCTTCATTCGTTTCTGTTGCCCCCGTCGCCGTGCCGTGTTCAAGTTCATCTACCTTGGGGGAGCGGTGCCGAATTCGCGCCCAGAACCCTCCCGTTGCGGCCGGCGCTGCCCGCGGCGACACTGTTTGTTCGGCAATTCGCAGCCTCAGTTTCAACCCGTCGGGCGCCAACGCGACCTCCATGTCACGCTTGGGGGCCACCTCCACGATGATCCGCGTCACGGGTATGCCCTGCTGATACCCATGGTCGATGTGGACTGACTTGATTTCAGCCGTATCCACCGCGATGGAATGGGTTGCACTCAACTCCGGACTCGGGATCGAATCCGGCACGTCTACCACGAATCGCTCCGGCTTCGAAAGCTGCATGGTGGTGAATTGCATGGGACCGCTGGTGGTGATCTCAATTTCCACGCCGCCGCCGCCGCGGATGACGTCAATTCGTTCCACGATTAGCGGTCCAGCGGCGGTACTGGCTTGCGGACGAATGATGGCGGTCGCCGCCACGCTGGCGGTGATCAACAGAATCAGGACTGGAAGTCCTGCCAGCGTCCTGCGCCTACGGGAACTCATCCGTGCCTCGGCCTAAAAATTGTGGGAGGGAGGCGAACTCCCTCCCACGAGATCTTGGTTAGAGGTGGCAAGTGGTGCAGAGAGCGGAGTTGGTGTTCGCTTTCCGCAGGAACGAACCGTTGGTCGGGTCGTGCGTGGTGTGGCAGGAGGAGCACTGCACGGTGTTGGCGGAACCGTATAGCGTCAGTCCCCCGCCGGTGACGGTCGCCACCGGCGTCAATTGCGCGTTCTTCGTCGGATCATGCGACATGTTGACCGGATGGTCATTCTGCAAGCCGAACGAATTTGCCGGATTGCCGACGGACACCGAACCTGTCGGCCCCGTGTTCGCCGTCAAGTTGGGGGTGGTCACGCCGTCGTGGCAGCTCATGCAGAGCAGCGAGTTCATGCGTGCGTCGGTGTTTTGCAGCGGCGTGGCTCCGCCGATTTCGGCCGCCTTGTTTTGCATGCTCGGCGAATCGTAAACGCCGAACGTCTGCGTGGAGAAGTCACGGTCCCAGAGCAGGATCTTGCCCGAAGCCGCGTTGCTACCGCCGGTGGCCGAGGCTCCGTCGTGCGACGCGTGGCAACCCTTACAGCCCTGGCTGTTAATGTCGTGCTTGGAGCCAATGACCTTTGACGTCTGTGCCCAGGCTGCGCTGGTGATCACGAATGTTGCCAGTACAACCAGGACGTTTGAGCACTTCACGAGTCCTCCTTTTGGTCCACAGTCGTGCAGACCAGGTGTTGGGGTGGGGATTCGACTACGGGGCCGTCCCGGTCCGCACAACCGCCGTTTGTTCCGGGAAATACTGAAAAACCTGCAGGCGTCCGCGCCATTGGTCGGTTACATAGATCCGGTTGAATTTGTCGATCGCCATGCCGGCAATCAGAGCAAATTGGCCGGGTCCCGTGCCGTAATCGCCAACCGCCAGCAGCGGGTTCCCATCGGGAGTCAAGATCTGAAAATTGTTGAATTCGGCGTCGGCGACGTAGACATGCCCTTCGCTATCCAGCGCGATGCCCTTGGGGCGGACAAAATCGCCCGGGGTGACGCCATGTCGGCCGAACGTGCGCACGAATTTGCCGGCGGCGTCGAACACCTGCACCCGCTGATTCCAGGTGTCGGTGACGAACACCTGGCCATCGGCGCCGACCGCCACATTGCTCGGGGCGGAGAATTTGCCGGGTTCGGCTTTGCCCGGAGTGCTGGGCTCCCCGATCCGCTGCAGCAGACGAAAGGAAGTGGTGTCGAAGATCGCCACTCGGTTGGCCTTCGCGTCGGTGACGTACAAACGATGAAGGCGGTTATCGAGGGCGATGCCGGCGGGTCGCTGCAAGTCGTCCACACCAAACACCGCGAGCACTGCGCCGTCGGAGCGGAAACACGTAATCTGGTGCAGCGCCGCATCGGAGACGAAGAGCCGGTCGTCGTCGTCGATGGCCAGTCCGATGGGGAGTGCCAGGCGCGCCGGAGGCCGGTCGCCACGATACTCCACCCGCTTTTGTTCCAGGTTGAAGACGAATACCGCGTGATTGGCGGCGTCGGCCACATAGATCTGGCGCTTGGAATCGACTGCCACGCCATAGGGCGATTTCAAGGTTTGCCGCCGTGCCGGAGGCCTGGCCCCCGCCGCGCGATCCATCCAACTCCGCTTGGGAACGCCGACAACGTCGTCCGTTGCCGTGATCTGGGCGAGGTAGGCGATTCGGCGCCGCTGCGGTGGTTGCGGCCACACCAGGTTGCTGGTATCGACCGGCACTTCCTGCTTTTGCTTCTTGCTGCCGCCGGATAGCATGGTAGCGGGTACCAGCAGACACAACGTCAGGCATGCGCGGAACAGGTATTGATAACTTCTGCGGCTCATGAGTGGCGCTCTCAAGTGAGTTGGTTCTCGGACAATAATTGCCATGCGGCCGACCGCCCTTCCAGTCGGCTGCCGCGGTGTCCCTGCGCTGCCTGGTCCTTGCTGCGCGCAGAGAATACACACCAAATCTACGGAACGATTGCGCAGGACTTGGGGGTGGCCTTCGCAACCGCCAACTGGCCAAACCACGCTGACTTACCAGAAAGCCACGCGAAGACGCGTAGCGCGAGGCCAGTTCCGGATTCGTGGAGTGTCGCTCACCACAAATGCGTGATGGCAGACTACTCTCGAAAATGCCGTAGCACACAGGGACATAAAGTCTCTAGGGATGAATTTCTCTAGCCACGCCCGGAACGTCGATGCTCGTCCCTAATTGCTGGCAATCATTGCGCCCGCCTTGCCTAGCTCGCCTCCCTCCCGCCGCATCGATTCCCAGCCTGCAGGGCCGACGGTCGCAACGGCTGATCCCATGGGATTCAACCGGCGCGGGATGCCCCATCGCCACGCGAGCCACTTTGCGGTCTATCCATATCTCTCCCCACAAGGACTACTTGGGTGGCTTTATACTGTCATGGTGTAGAGCCCTGAAGGAACGACGCCGGCAGTTTCGTAAGAATCGTTGTTGCGGTGCGCGCGCTCCCGTTCTGTTGCCATTTTTCTGTGGGGGAAGTATGGCAAGTGTTGCAGACACTGCGGTAGACCTTGACGAACTGTGCGTCAACACCATTCGCACGCTGGCGATTGATGCCGTCCAGCGGGCCAACTCGGGTCATCCCGGTACGCCCATGGGCATGGCGCCCACCGTGTATGCCTTGTGGCAGCGCGTGCTGCGCTTCGATCCCGAAGATCCGATCTGGCCGAATCGCGATCGCTTTGTCCTGTCCGCCGGCCACGCCTCCATGCTGCTGTACGCAATCCTGCACTTGGTCGGCGCCAAGGCGGTGGATCCCGATTACGAGGTTCTCGGCCGGCCCAGTGTGTCGCTGGACGACATCCGAAATTTCCGCCAGTTCGGCAGCCGGGCAGCGGGCCATCCGGAATACCGCTGGACCTCGGGCGTGGAAACCACGACGGGGCCGCTGGGGCAGGGCGTAGCCACCAGTGTCGGCATGGCCATCGCGGGCAAGTGGCTCGCCGCACGCTATAACCGGCCAGGTTTCGACATCTTCGATTACACCGTCTACAGCCTGTGCGGCGACGGCTGCATGATGGAGGGTGTCTCCAGCGAAGCGGCGTCGCTGGCAGGGCATCTGAGGCTCGACAATCTCTGCTGGATCTACGACGACAACCACATAACCATTGAGGGCCCGACCAGCATCGCTTTCACGGAAGACGTGGGCGCGCGCTTCGCTGCTTATGGCTGGAACGTGCTGCGAGTCGGCGACGCCACCAGTGTCGGAGCGGTCGAAGACGCCCTGCAGGCGGCCAAGACGACCCAGGACCGCCCCACGCTGATCATCGTTGCCAGCCATATCGGATACGGGTCCCCGCACCGTCAGGACACCTCCGCCGCGCACGGCGAACCGCTGGGAGAAGAGGAAATCAGGCTTACCAAGCGCGCCTACGGATGGCCGGAGGACGCCAAGTTTCTGGTTCCCGACGGCGTCTACGATCACTTCCGCCAAGGCATCGGCAAGAAGGGACGTGGGCTGCGCCTGGCCTGGGAAGCCAAGTTCAAGGAGTACGAAAAGGCGCACCCGCGGCTCGCCGATGAAGTCCAGCGCATACAGCGGCGCGATCTGCCGGATGACTGGGACAAGAGCGTGCCGGTGTTTCCCGCCGACGCTAAAGGAGTGGCGGGGCGCGACTCGTCGGCCAAGGTGCTGAACGCGGTGGCACAGAGCATACCGTGGTTGATTGGTGGCTCCGCCGACCTGTCGCCGTCCACCAAAACGCGCTTGACCTTTGATGGCGCCGGCGATTTCCAGGCCGGCAACTACGCCGGGCGGAACCTCCACTTCGGCGTGCGCGAGCATGCCATGGGTGCCGTCCTCAACGGGCTTGCGCTGTCGAAACTAAGGCCGTTCGGGTCAGGGTTTCTCGTCTTCAGCGATTACGGGCGCGGCGCAGTGCGGCTCAGCGCGCTGATGGAGATCCCGGTGATCCACATCTTCACGCACGATTCGATCGGAGTCGGCGAGGACGGGCCGACCCACCAGCCGATCGAGCACCTCGCCTCGCTGCGCGCCATCCCGCACTTGATCGTGCTGCGTCCCGGCGACGCGAACGAAACGGCCGAGGCGTGGAAGGTGATCCTGCGCTTAAAACGGCAACCCGTGGCCTTGATTCTTTCACGCCAAGCCCTGCCGACCCTGGACCGTACGAAATACGCGCCGGCATCGGGCGTCGCTCAGGGGGCGTACGTGCTGGCTGACGCCGCCCCCGGCACGCCAGAAGTGATCCTGATGGCGACCGGCAGCGAGGTCTCCCTGTGCGTGTCCGCGTTTGAGCAGCTCAAGTCGGAGGGTATTCGTGCGCGCGTGGTGAGCATGCCTTCCTGGGAGCTGTTCGAGCGGCAATCGCAGGAGTATCGCGATCTTGTTTTGCCGCCTTCGGTGCAGGCACGCGTCGCGGTGGAGCAGGCGTCCACCATGGGGTGGGCGCGGTACACCGGCACTACCGGCGCCATCCTCGGCATGAAGACCTTCGGTGCCTCAGCGCCCCTGAAGGTGTTACAGGAGGAGTTCGGATTCACCAAGGACCACGTAGTGACGGCCGCCAAGCAGCAACTGGGGCAGAGGAGCTAGAGGATGCGCATCTGCGTCGGAGCAGACCACGCCGGCTTTGCTTTGAAGGAAATCGTCCGCAAGTTCTTGGCGGAGCTCGGCCATGAAGTGGACGACCTCGGAACTCATAGCACCGACCCGGTCGATTATCCGGCCTATGCGGAAGCGGTCGTGAATGCGGTCCTCGCGGGCAACAACGAGCGCGGCGTGCTGATTTGCGGCAGTGGCGTAGGCGCATCGGTGGCTGCCAACAAGATTCCCGGCGCTCGTGCCGGTTTGTGTCACGACACCTACTCCGCCCACCAAGGCGTGGAGCACGATCACATGAACGTGCTCGTTCTGGGAGGCAGAGTGATCGGCGAAGAAACGGCCCGCGAGTTAGTCCGCGCCTTCGTAAATGCGCAATGTAGCCAAGAGGAACGTCACCTTCGCCGCCTCGCCGAAATCGCCGCGATCGAGAAACGGTATTGCGGCCGGTCGTCGCCGCCGGCGGGAAAGAGCACGGGATTATGACCAGCGCAGCCATTGAAAAAGAGTTCCCCATCAATCCGCTCAAGGCTCTGCTGAGCTATGGCCAGTCGGTATGGCTGGACTTTATTCGCCGCAGCCTGATTACCAGCGGCGAGCTGGGACGTTTGGTGGAAGAGGACGGCTTGCGGGGCGTAACCTCGAACCCGGCCATCTTCGAAAAAGCCATTGTCGGCAGCACCGATTACCGGGACATCCTGAGCGCGACGCGATTCCGCGATCTGGATGCCAAGGCGCTGTACGAGGAGATAGCTGTCCGCGATATTCGCGACGCGGCTGATGTGCTGCGCGCGATTTACGACAGCTCCAAGGCACGCGACGGCTACGTCAGCCTGGAAGTCTCTCCCACGCTGGCGCACGACACGGAAGGCACGCTGGACGAAGCGCGGCGGCTTTGGAAGACCGTCGGACGTCCCAACCTGCTGATCAAGGTTCCCGCCACGGCGGAAGGGATTCCCGCCATCCGCCAACTCATCGGCGAAGCCATCAACGTCAACGTCACATTGCTGTTCGCGCAATCGGTGTACGAGCGGGTGGCGGAGGCGTTCATCGCAGGCCTCGAGGAACGCCAGGCCGGTGGCCAGGACGTCAGGAACATCGCCAGCGTGGCCAGCTTTTTCATCAGCCGCATTGACACGGCGGTGGATGCCCTGCTGAGCGCGGAAATCAAGACATCGACCGATGCCGGCCAGCGTGCCCGCCTGACCGGGCTGCTGGGCAAGACGGCGATCGCCAACGCCAAGATCACCTACCAGCGCGCGTGCGAAATCTACTCCAGCCAGCGCTGGAAGCGACTTGCCGAGCGGGGCGCCCAGAGCCAGCGCCTGCTGTGGGCGAGCACCAGCACCAAGAACCCGAGCTACCGCGACGTGATTTATGTCGAGGAGTTGATCGGGGCGGACACCGTCAACACCATTCCGCCGGCGACCTTCAACGGCTTCCGCGATCACGGCAACTTGCGCAAGAGCCTGACCGAAGACCTGGAAGGCGCGTTCGCCACCATGGAAGCGCTGGGCAAGGTCGGGATTTCCATGAAGGAAGTCACCGGCAAGCTGCTGGTGGAAGGCGTCCAGCAATTCGCCACCGCGTTCGATCAACTGCTCAAGTCCACTGGCCGGCGGCTGGAAACGCACGAGTCCGTCAAGATCAATCGTCAGACCTACAAGATGCCACAGGATCTCGCCGCGGCCGTCCAAGCCACGCTCGACGACTGGAAGACGCGGGAGAAAGCGCGGCGGCTCTGGCGGGGCGACGCCTCGCTGTGGACCGGCGCCGATGAAGCCAACTGGCTGGGGTGGATGGGCATCAGCGACGATCAACTGGCGCACCTCCAGCATCTGCAGGGCATCGCGGAAGAGGTCAGGACCGCCGGGTTCAAGCACGCGTTGTTGTTGGGGATGGGCGGATCCAGCCTTTGCCCCGAGGTCATGCGCCGGACCTTCGGCAAGATTGCCGGTTCGCCGGAACTGCACGTGCTGGACTCCACCGATCCGGCGCAGATCAAGACCATCGAAAGCCGGATTGACTACCAGAGCACCGTGTTCATCGTGTCGAGCAAGTCCGGCGGCACGCTGGAACCGAACATTTTCAAGCAGTACTTCTTCGAGCGCGCCCAGCGGGAGTTGGGAGCTGCCGAAGCCGGCAACCGGTTCATCGCCATCACCGATCCAGGCTCGATCATGCAGCACGTGGCGGAAAGCGATCGCTTCCGTCATATCTTTTATGGGCTGAAGAGCATCGGCGGGCGCTACTCGGCGCTGTCCGACTTCGGCATGGTACCGGCAGCCATCATGGGCGTGGACCTGCCGCGCTTCCTCAACGCGACGGAAGAAATGGTGCACGCCTGCGGCGCCACTGTACCGGTCGAGGAGAATCCCGGCATCGTGCTGGGCGCGATCCTGGGTACGCTCGGCGTCGGCGGCCGTGACAAGGTCACGATCGTAACTTCGCCCGGCATTTTCGACCTGGGTGCTTGGCTGGAGCAGTTGCTTGCCGAATCCACCGGCAAGATCGGCAAAGGCCTCATCCCCGTGGACCGCGAGCGATTGGGCAAGCCGGAGGTGTACGGCGACGATCGCGTCTTCGCCTACCTGCGGCTTGACTCGGAGCCGGACAAATCCCAGGACGCGGCCGTCGCGGCGCTGGAAGAGGCCGGACAGCCGGTGGTGCGCATTGCGGTGCAGCATCAGTACAGCCTGGGCGAGGAATTCTTCCGCTGGGAAATCGCAACCGCCGTGGCGGGCTCCGTGATTGGGATCAATCCATTCAATCAGCCGGACGTCGAGGCGAGTAAGGTCAAAACCCGTGAGCTGATGAACGCTCCGACGGGTTCTGCCAGAAACGAGACCCCCGTGTTCAAGTCCAACGGGATCAGTATTTTTGCGGCTGCCAGGGCGGCTTCCGCACGGAGTGGCGCAAATTCGCTGAGTAGTGTGCTGAATCAGTTTTTTGCCAGCGCGCGGCCAGGCGATTACTGCGCAATCCTGACCTACCTCAATCCCACAAAAAATGTCACCGAAATGGTGCAGGAGATTCGGCGCGCAATTCTTGACCGCAAACATATTGCGACATGCGCCGGCATCGGTCCGAGGTTTCTGCATTCCACAGGGCAAGCTTACAAAGGTGGTCCAAACACCGGCATGTTTTTGCAGATCACCAGCGACCATGAACCAGATCTTGAAGTGCCGGAGCATTCCTACAGTTTCGGCAAGGTCATAGATGCAACCGCACGCGGCGATTTTGAAGTGCTGATTGAAAGGGGACGCCGCGCGCTGCGGGTTCATTTGGAGCAGGACACCGAGACAGGATTACGAAAACTGGAGCGGGCAATTTCTGAAGCACTTGGCTGAGAGGCCGGCATGCAGCTTGGAATCATTGGGTTGGGACGGATGGGCGGGAATATTGCCCGCCGGCTGATGGCGAATGGCCACAGCTGCGTTGTCTATGACACGAAAAAATCCGCGGTCGAAGAACTGGCGAAAGAGGGCGCCTCCGGAGCGAGCGATCTGAGCAATTTCACCGCTCAACTTCAGAAACCCCGGGCGGTCTGGATTATGCTGCCGGCCGGTGAAATCACCGAGAACACCATCGTTGAATTATCGGCTCTCCTGCAGCCCGGGGACGTCGTGATTGACGGCGGAAATTCCTGGTATCGTGACGACATCCGCCGGGCACAAATGCTCCGGGCCAAGGGCGTGCATTTCATCGATGTGGGGACGAGCGGTGGCGTCTGGGTCCTTCAGCGCGGTTACTGCATGATGATCGGCGGCGAGCCGGCGGTGGTCAAACACCTCGATCCCATCTTCAAGACGCTGGGGCCGGGCCTGGGCGATATTCCGCGCACCCCGGGCCGTGAGAAGCTCGGCGGCACCGCCGAGCAGGGCTACCTGCACTGCGGCCCCAACGGCGCCGTGCACTTCGTCAAGATGGTCCACAACGGGATCGAGTACGGTGTCATGGCGGCCTACGCCGAAGGGCTGGGCATCTTGCGCGACGCGAACGTGGGCAAGCAGGAACACGCCATCGACGCGGAGACGACGCCCCTGCGCGACCCGGAGCACTACCAGTACGATCTCAATCTGCGTGACATCTCCGAGGTGTGGCGGCGCGGCAGCGTCATCGCCTCCTGGTTGCTGGATCTGACGGCGGCCGCCTTGGTCAAAGATCCCGCGCTCGCGAAATTCGCGGGGCAGGTCTCGGACTCGGGCGAGGGCCGGTGGACGATCAAAGCCGCCATTGACGAGGCTGTGCCGGTGCCGGTCCTATCCGCCGCGCTGTACCAGCGCTTCAGCTCACGCGGCGAATCGGATTATCAGGACAAGCTTCTGTCGGCGATGCGCTACTACTTCGGCGGGCACGTGGAAAAGACGGCCAAGTGAAGAGGCATGTATGAACCATCTCCGTTCAGACGCGCTGGTTTTCTTGGCGTCACGGGCACTCGCCTCCAAAAAACCTCTTCCGTCGCTGCAGGCGATGATCAAATGGCTGAATGAACGGAGTGTCGGAGTATGAGAGTAATGGAGCAGCGGGTAAATGCATCACTCCACCACTCCAGTGCTCCCATCTTCCCTTAGGAGAGGCCATGAAGATTGAGATACTGGGCGATGCCGATGCGGTTGCCCGGAAAGCTGCCGAAATCATTTCCGCCGACTCCCGGGAGGCCGTCTCGGCGCGCGGCCGCTACGTTATGGCCGTTAGCGGCGGACGCACTCCATGGCTCATGCTTCGTGCTCTCGCAGCCGAAGATGTCCCTTGGCAGGCCGTG
>JAIQFM010000225.1 GCA_020073285.1 Terriglobia bacterium
GGGGGCCGTCGACGGTGACGGCGACGCAGTGCTCGAAGTGGGCGCTGAAACTGCCGTCCTCGG
The DNA here is from genome assembly GCA_020073285.1 of Terriglobia bacterium. Taxonomy (GTDB): domain Bacteria; phylum Acidobacteriota; class Terriglobia; order Terriglobales; family Acidobacteriaceae; genus JAIQGF01. The sequence continues at coordinate 64 of JAIQFM010000225.1, forward strand.
TCACCGCGGTCCACTTGTCGTCGAGCACGCGGGCGCCGGGGGTGCCGGCGTTGACCATAGGCTCGATGGCGATCACCATGCCTTCGCGCAACCGGGCGCCGTGTCCGCGGGTACCGTAATTGGGAACCTGCGGATCTTCGTGCAACCGGGTCCCGATCCCGTGGCCGACAAATTCGCGCACCACGCTGAAGCCGTTGGCCTCGACCAATTCCTGGACGGCGGCGCCGACGTCGCCCACGGTGTTGCCGATGCGGGCGGCGGCGATGCCGCGGTAAAGCGAAGCTTCGGTGACTTCCAGAAGCTTCTGCACATCGGGGGCGAGTTTATCGCCCACTGGAACCGTGATGGCCGCGTCACCATAATAGCCGTCGAGCACGACGCCGCAGTCGATGGAAACGATGTCGCCTTCCTTGAGCATCCGCTTCGGCGAAGGGATGCCGTGAACGATTTCCTGGTTGACCGAGGTGCACAGCACGCAAGGGTAATCGTAATAACCCTTGAAGGCCGGCTTGGCGCCGAGTTCCTTGATCTTCTTCTCCGCCGCCCGCTCCAGGTCCATGGTGGCGACCCCGGGCTTCACCATGGCGCGGACCGTTTCCAGCACCTGACGAACGATGCGGCCCGAGGCACGCATCTTTTCCAGCTCGGACGGCGATTTACAAACGATGGCCATCAATCACTTTCAGCACGTCTCGGCTGACGGCGCTGGCGTCCTGGTCACCGTTGATCTCGAGCAACTGTCCCTTGGCGCGGTAAAAATCAACCAGAGGCAGGGTCTGCCGCTGGTAAGCCCTGAGACGTTCGGAGATCACTTCCTCGCAATCGTCACGGCGTGTAACAAGCTTCGCGCCATCAACGTCGCAAAGATCAGCAACGCGGGGAGGCTGGAAGTACACGTTGTAGATGCGCCCGCAGGTGGGACAGGAACGCCGGCCGGTGAGCCGACGCAACAATTGATTATATTCCACCGCGATGTCGATCACAACCGGGTGGAGCTTGCGCTCGCCCTGATTTTCAAAGACCTTATCGGCCAGGTACAGGTCCAGCCACTGGGCCTGCGCCAGGGTGCGGGGATAACCGTCAAGGATGAATCCCCGTGCCGCGTCCGGGCGGGAGAGGCGCTCGGCGACCATGTCGTTGACCAGGTCGTCGGGAACCAGCTTGCCAGCATCCATGATGGCCTTGGCCTGCTTGCCGAGCTCGGTGCCGCGGGAAACGTGGTCTCGCAGCAGGTCTCCAGTGGAGATCTGGGGCACGCCGTAACGCTCGACGATGAGCTTGGCCTGCGTTCCCTTGCCGGCGCCGGGGGCTCCCAGCAGGATGATGGGGCCAACCGTTTTGTTAACTGCCGCTTGAACTTTCATGAAAGCAGTTTCAGTTTCGAGTCTCAGTTTCAGCAAGACCGGCGATCAAGTTCGCTGGCACTGAAGGCTTCAGCCGTCCCTACGGGACTGGCGTTAGTTCTCACACATTTCCCGGCACTGAAGTGCCGGGCTATTTTCAGTTGCCGCTACGCGGCTGCACACGCGAGGGCGCGTGTGCCACATAATTGCCCAGAACTACATACTTCTTAATTCTCTTCTTAATTCTTACTTCTGACTTCTGACTTCTTAATTGGCCTACGCCCAGGTGCGGCGGCCGCGGATGCGTCCGCTGCGCGGGGTAAAGCCCTCGTAATGGCGCATGATCAACTGCGCCTCGACCTGCTGCACCGTATCCATGGCGACGCCGACGACGATCAGCAGCGAGGTGCCGCCGAAGTAGAAGGTGACGCCGAGGCCGTTGGTCATCCAGGTTGGCAGATTTTCGAACAGCCGGCCGAGCGCGCCGGGCAAATGGTTGAGGTGAATGCCGGCGATCATCCACTCCGGAATGAAGGAGATGATGATCAGGTAGAACGCGCCGACCAGGGTGATGCGAGTCAAAATTTCGTTGATCGTGTCGGCGGTGCGCTTGCCGGGCCGGATGCCGGGGATGAAGCCGCCGTACTTGCGCATGTTGTCGGCAACCTCGTTGGGGTTGAAGACAATCGAGACATAGAAGTAGGCGAAGAAGATGATCCCGACGGCGTAGAGCAGGGTGTAGAGCGGCTCGCCCCAGGAGAGAGCGCGCAGCAGCGGGCCGAAATAACGGTTGTCGCGCAGGAAGAAGCCGGCAGTCTGCGGCAAGGTGAGCAGCGAGGAGGCGAAAATCACGGGCATCACGCCGCCAGAGTTGACGCGCAAGGGCAGGTGGGTGGAGCCGCCGCCCATGACCTTGCGTCCGACGACACGCTTGGCGTACTGCACCGGGATGCGGCGCTCGCTGCGCTCGACGAAAACAATGAAGGCGACGACGGCGACCATGAGCGCGACGAGGAGGACCATGGCGGGCACGGTGAAGGCGCCCCAAGCCGCGTTCTTGGCCTTGTCGACGAGGTCGACGACGCCGCGCGGGAGACCGACGACGATGCCGGCGAAAATCAGCAGCGACATGCCGTTGCCGATGCCGCGTTCGGTGATCTGCTCGCCCAGCCACATGATGAAGACCGAGCCGGTAGTGAGGGTGAGCACGGTCATCACAATGAATCCCCAACCCGGGTTGGTGACGAAGGCCACGCCGCCGGAGGCGGTCTGGCGCTCCAGGGTGACGGCGATGCCGAACGACTGCATGGCGCTGAGGATCAGCGTCAGGTAGCGCGTCCACTCGGTGATCTTCTTGCGCCCAAGCTCGCCCTCCTTCTGCAATTTGGCCAGCGGCTCGTAAACCACCGTCAGCAATTGCAGAATGATGGAGGCGGTGATGTAGGGCATGATGCCGAGGGCGAAGATGGTGAGGCGGCGAAGCTGACCGCCGCTGAACAGGTCGACAAAGCCGAGGAAGGTGCCGCGGTTCTGCTCGAAGAATTGCTGCAGCAGGTCGGCGTTGATGCCCGGCGTCGGGATGTGCCCGCCGAGACGATACACGGCCAGCAATCCAAGCGTGAAGAGGATGCGCTTGCGCAGGTCGGGAACGCGAAATACGTTGGCCAGCTTTTCCAGCATGTGTGAACCTTAAAAAACGTCGTTGGTCGATGGCCAAAAGACCACCGGGGCTAAAGCCCCCAAATCTCGGCCCATTGCGGCACGACTGAAGTCGTGCCCTGATACGGTCCTGCCATTAACGGTCGTGCCATTACGGTTCTGCCATGATACCGACTTTATGCCTGCTTCTTCTGCTGTTTGCCGGCGCGTTTTTCAGCGCGGGCGGCCTTGAACTTATTCTTCAACGGGGCAACCGCCTTAATTTCGATGACGGTGGTAGAGCCGCCGGCATTCTTAATCTTCTCTTCCGCCGACTTGGAGAACTTGTGCGCCAGAACGGTGAGGGCGGTTTTGAGTTCGCCGTCGCCGAGGATTTTGACGCGCTTGTCCTTGCCGTTCACCAATCCGCGTGCGCGCAGGAAGTCGGGCGTGATGTTGGTCTCGCCGAGCGCGGCCAGGTCGGACAGGTTCACGACAGCGTACTCCTCGCGGAAGATGTTGACGAAGCCGCGCTTGGGGAGGCGGCGGTGCAGCGGCATCTGGCCGCCTTCAAAGCCGCGCATGATGCGCGAACCGCTGCGCGAGCCCTGGCCCTTGTGTCCGCGAGTGGAAGTCTTGCCCATGCCCGAACCCATGCCGCGGCCGACGCGCTTGCGGTTTTCGGAGGAACGTTTGGGTGCTCGTAACGTCGATAGATTCATCTCAAGTCTCTCGGTCTCTCAGTCGATCAGTCTGTCGGTGCGTCGGTCACGGAAGACCGATAGACCGATAGACTGACAGACCTACTGGTTGACCACCTTCACCAGGTGGGGCACTTTGGCGACCATGCCGCGAATCGAGGGCGAGTCTTCGCGCTCGATGACCTGATTCAAGCGGGTAAATCCGAGGCCGCGCACAACCCTCTTGTGCTTCAACGGCGCGGCGATGGCGGAGCGTACCCACTTGAGGTGGATGGTGCCTTGGCTGCCGTTCTGTTTTGTTTTCGTCATTACAACTCCTCCACCGACTTGCCGCGCATGGCGGCGACCTCGCGGCGGTCGCGCAGCTTTTTGAGTGCGTCGAAGGTCGCCTTGACGACGTTGTGCGGGTTGGTGGTGCCGATGGATTTGGTCAGCACGTTCTGAATTCCGACCGAGGTCATGACCGCGCGCACGGCGCCGCCGGCGATGACGCCGGTACCTTCCGGAGCGGGCTTCAACAGCACCATGCCGGAGCCGAATCGTCCGAGAACGGCGTGCGGGATGGAGGTCTGGTTGATGTTAACCCGGACCAGGTTTTTCTTGGCCGCCTCGATGCCCTTGCGGATCGCCTGCGGCACTTCCTTGGCTTTGCCGGAACCGTAGCCGACCACGGCGGCAGAGGGATCGCCGACCACGACCAACGCGGCGAAGGACAGGTTCTTGCCGCCCTTTACCACCTTGGTGACGCGATTGATGGCGACCACCTGGTCCTTGAGCTGGTAGCTGGCGGCATCGAGTTTTCTTTTCACAGTTGCAGTTGCCATTAGTTTCTCGATTCGTTCAAAACGTTTTCGGTTATCGGTTGTCGATTATCGGTGGGTCCGGTTCAACCGACGACCGAAAAACCGAGAACCGTAAACCGTTCAAAATTTCAACCCGGCGGCGCGGGCGGCGTCGGCCAGGGCCCGGATGCGTCCGTGGTAGAGGTAGCCGCCGCGGTCGAATACCACCTTGGCGATTCCCTTTTCCTTGGCGCGCTCGGCGACGCGCTTGCCGACTTCCTTGGCGGAGGCGACGTTGCCGCCGGTGCGCTTGCTGGCTTTGGCGCCTTCCACCGTGCTCGCACACACGATGGTCTTGCCGTGCAGGTCGTCAATGACCTGGGCGTAGATGTGGTTCAGCGAGCGATACACGTTGAGGCGCGGACGCTCCGCAGTTCCGAGGATGCGCTTGCGAATGCGGTCGTGAACCTTGGAGCGCGTCTGATTTTTCGAAGTCTTCGTTAACATATCCGTTCACCGTGCCTCGGGCTTATGCCCTCGGCAAAATTATGCCGCCCCTAGAGGGCTTCGGCGCTTCGCGCCTTGGTCACGGCTGAAGCCGTGCCCTACCTGGTCAGCCGTCCCTACGGGACTAGATTCCCAACCCTGATCCCTTCCCGGCACTGAAGTGCCGGGCTATTTTCAACCGCCCCCTACGGGGCTGATGCATGGGCCGCTTAACATCTGTTCAAATCCAACAATTTCGTTTGTACAAATACAACAAATTTCGTTTGTACAAAGCCAACAATTCCGTTTGTACAAGTACAACAAATGCCGTTTGTACAAATCCAACGATTCCGTTTGCCGTCATTGGGCGCCGACGATTAGCCCTTTCGCCGACGATGAACGACGAACGACTACTTCGCGCCAGTCTTGCCAACCTTCTTCTTCAACCGCTCACCGTAATAGCGCACGCCTTTGTTCTTGTACGGGTCGGGAGGACGCAGGGCGCGCATTTCGGCGGCCACTTGACCCACCTTCTGGCGGTCAATGCCGCTGATGGTGAGGCGGGTCAGCTTGGGGTCCACGGCAACCGCGATGCCATCGGGCAACGGGTACTCGATGGGGTGGGAGAAGCCGAGACTGAAAACGACGATGCTCTTGCCCTTGAGCTCGGCACGGTAGCCGATGCCGACGATTTCCATTTCGCGGCTCCAGCCCTTGGTAACGCCCTCGACGGCGTTGTTGATGAGGGCGCGAGT
>JAIQFM010000226.1 GCA_020073285.1 Terriglobia bacterium
AAACAACGGATCGATCATCGGCGCTCGATGTGGATTACCGCCGAGATGATGACAGATTTGTACAACCACGACGCGTATTCGCGGCAAGTCGCCCGCGATGCGATTCAGAAGTACAACGACCATATCGAGCGCTGCAATCGCGCAATCGAAGCGGCGAACCACGGCATGTCTGTCCCCGAAACGGATTCCGATGCAGGCTGCCTTAGGAGCGAGTTGCGGTCGGTCTCGGGAGAGCGGGATTCCTACAAGCGCGAGAGCGATCTGGCCAAACAGGACCTGGCGGAAAAGGAACGGCTGGTGGCGGACATGTCTCTGCGTCTCGACGCGCTAGCGAAAAAGTCGGATGGAAATCGCAATGTCCCGAGTGCTGTCGACATGCGCACCACCGATCAGAAACTCGTGCAGCACATCAACAACTTGCAGGAGCAACTGTACGCGGAACGCCGCGAAAATAAACGCCTCAAGGGTGCGTAGGAGCAATGTTGGTTACGGTCACGGGTTTCGGCAGCGCGTGGCGCCGGAGATTCCACAAGAATCAAGATGATCCACACCGCTTTGCACATGGCGTCTATTACAACACCACCGGCGTCGAGATCGCAGGAACAATACGCCAGCGGCCCAAGATCACGGGCTACGCACGTTTCCACGCATGTGGCGGATTCGATCCGCACCATCCCTCTCGTATGATCGGGCGCGTGTTTGAATGCGCCGACCCTTGCGTTTGGCAGGGAGACAATAAACTCCTCTTTAAGCATTGCTTACGCAGACCAGAGAGGCCGGATGGCTTTCTGGTGATAGCGCGGCCCGAGTTGACCGGCAGGCTGACAGTAGGCGGGACTTCCTGGCGATCAGCGGACACCTGGCTCATCGCGTTCAGCGAATGCGGCAGCCAGCAGGAGGCGATGTTGTTGATGCCGGCGCACACCTGGATACAAACCGAGTTGGGACGGTTTGTCTTGGAACCTAAAGCCAGCCGGCCATGGATGGCGCGGCTTGTATTGACTTCTGTGCAGCAGGAGTAAACCACGTGCGGTATCGGAAAGGGACCATCGCGCTGAGTGACACACGGGATTACCCGCTGCTGCGCCGCGTTTTGCACAGTGGCTTCGTTACCTCGAATCAATTGTATGAATTCATGCGACTGGAGTACTGCGCGTTCTCACGCAACGCATTTGACAATCGGATACGGCGGTTGCTGGCACACGAGTTGCTTGTGCGGCGCGAGATCCCGAACATGAACCGCGGTGTGGTGTACTCGATATCGCGGGCCGGCGCGTCGGAAATGATCGGCAAGGGAGAGTTCTTCTCTGGTTCCATGGACAAGGGCGAACCATCCAGCGTCCACGTGCAGCACGCTCTGGAGTTGAATGACATCCACATCGCACTGAAGCGCACCGGTGTGCTCGTCCGCTGGACGCCGGAGTCTGACATCCGGTCGCGCAACGAATTCACTGAGATCGGGTACGTGAAGGACTATGACGCCGTGGTCGCCGTGCGCCTTGACGGACACGAACACCGCTTCGCACTCGAATACGAGCGTACGCCGAAAGCAAAAGCGCGTTACCAGGCCATCCGAAAGCGGATTGAGACGGAGACCGAGTTTCGCCACTTCTTGTATCTCGTTCCAAATTATGACTTGCTGCTGTTCTTGGTGAGAGCGTTTGAAGGCTGCCCGCGGACGGTTTACTTCGGCCTGCGGAAAGATTTTCTTGCGGAAACCCTTAGCCTTTCAGTGCAAAGTAATCATTCCCCAGTGTCCACTGCGTTTCGCGCCGTGTTGACAGCGGGCTCGCTTCGTCCGAACGGCAGGGGCGCACGCTCCGCCCAAGCAGCGCTTTTTACCTAATGGCGTGTGTTTGCGCTGGGATTGCCATGGGATTGACGTGAACAGCTCCCCCGTAATGCGCGCTTATTCTGTTGGTTAGCTCTTGACTATTCTCTTCGCCAGTTCACTTTCTTGTGAAAAACGACCGATTGCATGTGACGCTCGCGCGCGCCTTTGCGCGCGCTCGCGATGCGTGTGTGCTGCTACGGTGACGCAGCACTAGTTTCTGTTGTGCGGTCGTTCCGGCAGGTGTCCCGCCAGTGCCGTGCCAGTGCGCGTGAGAACTAGCGCACATTGGTGCAGCCGGCGCGCGGGTTGTGCTGACAACCGTGATTCGGTTTGGCGTTGAGTGTACGTGGCTGTTGTCCTGGCCGCGCCTTGCTTTGCACTGACCTAGCCTGGATTATTCACGATTGTTGTAGCCAAAAAGTTAAGGATGCTCTAAAAGGTGCATAAACACTGGGTTTGCAGACCCAGTATTTCCTTTTGGAGCATCCATCGCTTGATACAAAGTGTTCTACCACAACTGAGCTTCTCCTTCTACCGTCATCAATCCATCCGCGCCGACTTTTCCGGCGGCCAGATCACCAGTGATGCCGGTCTGCTGCCGCTGCGGGCCTTCGATCAGGGTCATCATCTGACCCGCGACCTGGCCCAGTTCCTCACCGATCCGCGGGAGGATGATCGCGTCCGGCACGACTCGCTGGCACTGCTGCGGCAACGCATTTACCAGATCGTCGCCGGATACGAAGACGCCAACGACGCCGACCGCTTGCGTCACGATCCGCTCCTGCAAATCGTCGCCGATCAACCACTGGGAAGCCCGCTCGGGTCTCAGCCCACTCTCAGCCGCTGGGAGAACGCGCCTTCGGCCCGCGATCTGGTGCGCCTGAACGACGCGCTGCTGGATCAGTTCATCCGCCTCTGCAGCGACCAAGTCCGCCAGCGCGGCGAGATCCTGCTGGACATCGATTCCACCGACGATCCCACCCATGGCCAGCAGCAACTGAGTTTTTTCAACGGCGCCTACGGCCAGCACATGTATCACCCCATGCTGGTTTTCGAGCGTCACACCGGATGCCTGCTTTCCGTGCGCCTACGACCGGGCAATGCCTCCAGCCACGCCCGCATTGTGCCCATGCTGCTGCGCTTGCTGCCGCGACTGCAGGCCGCGTTTCCCGAAGTCAAGATCAAGCTGCGGGGCGATGCCGGTTTCACTCTGCCGCTGCTCTACGAGTGCTGCGAGTTCTTCGGCATCCAGTACGCCCTGGGCATTCCGGCCAATCAGGTCTTCCAGCGCCGCGCCGAGCCACGGCAGAAACGCTTAAGGCGACGCTATCGGCGTACGCAGCTACCCCAGCGCGGCTTTTCCAGCTTCCGCCACCGCGCCCGCAGTTGGCCGCGCCAGCGCCGCATCTGCTACAAGGCCGAGCACACCGCAGCTGGCACCAACCTGCGCTTCCTCATCACCAACTGCTCCGGCCGCGCCTCTGAGCTTTTCGCCTTCTACAACGATCGCGGCGAATGCGAAAACCGCATCGAGGAGTTCAAGAACGGCTTCCGTGCCGACCGCCTGAGCTGCCATCGTTTCCTGGCCAACGCCTTCCGCCTGCTGCTGCACGGAGCCGCCTACAACCTCGTCAACTTCTTCCGTCACCAGTTGCCGCAGCCTTGGCGTTCGGCGCAGATCGAAACTCTGCGCGCGCGGCTGTTCAAAATCGGCGCCCGCGTCCGCCAGACCGCCCGCTGCATTCGCATCCACCTGGCCACCGGCTGGCCGTTTCAATCTCTGTTCCGCGACACCGCCCTGGCGTTCAACACCAGCTAACCTGCTCCGGTTCACCCAACCCGCATAGCTCCAGCCGTCTACGGCGGAGCATCGTCCGAAAAATCCCCCGCCACGTCGCCTGCGGGTCTTGCGCCCTCCCAACAGGCTCCGCCGGTGCTACCTCGATAGCATTCGCTCTGTAAAACCAGTGCCGGAGAGGAAAACAGACAAGCCGTCAGCTCTCATGAATAAAGCAGGCTAAGGCGCCGCTTTGATTTCAAGGCGATCATTCAAGACCTCGAAGAGCTATTCTTGGCCAATTCAGGAGACGACGAGTTTAATGAGATATTCAAGCTGATCTTCGCCAAGCTCTACGATGAAAAAACCGCGCGCGAGCGCAAAAGCAACGAACTGGAGTTTCGTAAGTTCGATGACCCTGATCGCACATACGAGGTCATTGATGAGCTTTTCCGAAAGGCAATGGACGAGTGGCCCGGAATTTTTGACGAGAACGAGCACGTAAAGCTCAACCCCACTCACCTGCAAGTATGTATCGGCCCTCTCGAGCGCGTTCGGTTGTTCGGAGCGAACATGCGCATCATGGATGACGCGTTTGAGTACCTGATGCCGAACGTCGCGAAAAAGAAAAATGGACAGTTCTTCACACCGAGATACGTGATCGACATGTGCGTGAAGATGCTGAATCCGAAGAGGAAAGAGTACGTAATAGACCCAGCGTGTGGATCAGCAGGATTTCTGGTGCATGTTCTGGATTACGTGTGGCCCGCCGACACCGATGTTAAGAAGGAGGAACGAAAACACAGCTACGCGGCGCGCTATTTGTGGGGCGTCGACTTTGACGAAAGGTCGGCGAAGGTGTCGCGCGCTCTCATGCTGATTGCGGGCGATGGAAGGTCGCATGTTTTCCGAGCCAATTCGCTTGATCCGAGAGAATGGTTCAGCACGCGTGACGGAGAAGCTCTCAGGCTGGGCTTGCGTGAAGCGAATCTCTTGGCGAACAAGCCATCGGCAACCAGAGTTATTAGAGAGGCGGAGGCTTGGGAATTCTTTAGGGATCTGAAGTTCGATGTCGTCGTGACGAATCCGCCATTTGCCGGTGAGATCCGTGATCGCGACTTGTTACGTCGTTACGTCCTGGCGAAACCGGCACTGGAGCGAAAGAGCAAGAAGGGACCAAAGGAAGAACGCGACGTTTTGTTCATTGAACGCTGCATTCACCTGTTGAAGCCGTGTGGCAGGCTGGCGATCATTCTTCCGCAGGGCAAATACAATAACGCGTCGCTGGCGTACATCCGCGAATGGTTGCTCCGCCGAGCACGCTTGCTGGCGGTTGTCGGTCTGCACGTAAACACATTCAAGCCGCACACCGGCACGAAAACGAGTGTGCTTTTCGTACAGAAGCATACCGAAGATGACATTGCGCGCTTAGCGAAACTGGAGACGCGGCTCGGCGAAGAGGCCCCAGATTACACAAAGGTTTTGAGGACCCTTCTTGAAAAACCACCGGTCGATACCGATGTGGACGAAACGGACCTGCCCGAGGAAATTGCGGAATTGCTTATGGAAAAGTTCGCGAACAATGTCACTAACGTGGATGAAAACGAATCTGAGCCCGAAGCCGAATCAACAGAAGATGAGGAACCGGACACGTCGCCTCAGACTGTGAACATTCAAGCTCTCCGCGAGCAAGTTGCTTTGAAAAGAGCAGTTGTGAATGGGTTAGGGGAGAAACTTTCAGGTTTGCGGGAGAGTGAGAAGTCGCTTCGCATTTTGAAGAAAGAGTCGAAAGAGGAACGAAAGCGTAAAAAGACAGCGCAGGCAAATGCCAGATCCGAAAAGAAGAGCTTGACGACCCGGCTAAAAGCCGAGGTGAGAGAACTGGTGGCTATGGAAGACCGTCTCGCATTGTTCACTGTCCGCGGGCGGCTGAGTCTGCTGCTGAAAGACGAAAAGGCACTCAAGGTGCTTCGCCAGAAGTGGATTGATGCCGAAGTAGCAAAAGAACTCAACTATCCAGTATTCATGGCTACTTGCAAGCGAGGAGGAAAGGACTCCTCCGGCGATTACGTTTCTCGCTACGGCACCCAAGGGAACATCATCGAAGATTCACTTGGCAATCCCCTTGTAGATCAGGACTGC
>JAIQFM010000036.1 GCA_020073285.1 Terriglobia bacterium
AAATCGGCGGAGATGGCCTTGAGCATCTCGATCGCCTTTTCGGGCTGCTTGGTTTCGTGGCGCTGGTAGTCCGCCCACAGGATGGTGTCGGTGTCGCCGTCAATGATGACGACCTTGACGGTGGTGGAACCGACGTCAAGGCCCATCCAGAGCTGGTCGTATTTCTTCGTGGAATCCGCTTTATCGGTAAGTCCGGGCATTTGTCCTCGTCAGTGTTTCGTGCGACGGTTATCGGTCTATCAGTCGGTCAGTCGATCAGTCGCTTAGCGCTGAGCTGGCGGGCTGAAAGACTGACAGACTGACCGACTACTAATGCGCTTCCTGGTGGTACGGAACGCTCGCGCCCATCTTTTCGGCGACGTGGACAGCGAAGTTCGGCGCGGTGCCGATCACGCCTTTGTACTTGGGAACTTTGTACAGAGCGCTCGACATTTCCGGATGCGAGTCCACGAAGGCGCGGAGTTCGTCGGCGGTCTTGCCAAGCTTCTCCAACACTTCCCTGAACTCGATCTTGGCCTTGGCTTTGGCCTCGCCGAGGGCCATCTGAACGCGGCTGTGGGCGTTGATCTCGCCTTCGCCGGAGGTTTCGATGGGCAGGAAAATCATGTCCTTATAGTGGGCGACGACCGCCGATTGCGCGCCGTCGGACTGGGTCGAGGGCATGCAGCCGAAGGGCTTGAGCGAGAGCACCATGTGGCAGAGCTCTTTGTTGGAGTAATAAATGTTCTTGGCGACCTCGAGGTGGCCTTCGCCGCCGCCGGCGCGCGAGTTGTAGTAGGGGTGGCCGAGGCGCTGCAGCTCGTACTGATTGACCAGCCGATGCGCGGTGCCGCCGAGGGAGTCGATGATCTTGTGATACTCGCGGGAGAAGATGACCTCGGCCACTTTCAGCTTGGCGAGCTTGTTGCGGTAATTCATCTCGATCTTGGCGTGCTTATCAAGCCGCCACGCCGGAGGCATGACCGCACCATCTTCCAGGCCCTTGGTGTCGCGGATCTTCTGCACCACCTGGTGGATCATGTACATGATCCAGGTGCCGACGGGCTCGACGATGATCTGCGCGCCCTCGCGCACCAGGAACGGGAACATGTTGAAGTTGCCGTCGCCCTCGGTAGTCTGCGCCCAGAATTCGCCGGTGATTTTGACGATCGGCTTCACCTTGAGGCGGTCCACCTTGATGGAGTTGAAGCGGTCGCGGACATGGTTGAGGGCGCTGACGTAGTCGTCGCTGTAGAGCTGGTTGAGGAACTTGCCGACGTATTCGACCGTGCCCTTCATGGGGATGTTCTGGCCGAGCTTGCCGAGCACGCCTTCGATGGACCAGGGCGACTTCTTCTTTAAGACCTCGTGCATGTAGTCGATGCACTCGTCGAGGATGGCGTCGGTTTCGCCGGGGTTGGCCTCGAAGGGACGAATCTGGTGCGCGACTTCGTTGATGACGTCGCCCATATTCATGGCGTTGAGCAGGTTGAGGAAGAAATCGAGGTTCATGGCGAGGCCGGCTTCGGCTTCGCTCTGATTGAGGCCGCCGGACTGCTGGAAGAGCATGACGCGGAAGCCGTCAAAACCGGCATTGCGCAGGGCGAGGCGGTACTCGGCTTCGTACATGCCGAAGCGGCACGGCCCACAGGCGCCGGCGGTGAGGAAGATGTAGTGGTTGAGCAGGTCTTCGCGCTTGACGCCGGATTCCTCCAGCTTCTGCAGGTACTGGACCAGGTTGCCGACGGTGAAGTAGGTCGGGTTGCACTGGCCGTTGTTGCCGTACTCCTTGCCAAGCTGAAAGGCCTTGACGTCAGGAACGGGCACAACCTCGCAGCGGTAGCCCAGTCCCTCAAGCGCGCCGTGGATGAGCTTCTCGTGTTTCCAAGTCAGGCCGCCGAAAAGCAGGGTGGTCTTGGGACGCTCTTCCTTGGTGAAGCCGCGCTCGATGGGCTTGTGGAAGTGGTGCACCTGCTTGTGGACCACGCCGGCCTCTTTTTCGAGGCGGGCGCGCTCCTCGGCAACGCGCTCGCGGATCATGTCTTCGAGCGATGAGATCTGCACCAAGCCTTGACCGCTGGTAGGAATCTGCGTTGATGTGCTCATTTCCTCACCTTTTCCCCAACCGGGTAGTGCCGGAATTGCTGGTTGCCATCCTCGGGGCAACACTGCGGCGAGAACTATTCTCGCGGGTCAGAATTGGGAACGAAGAATGGAATTTGTCGAACGGGGGAAAATCGCGGTCAAGCGGCGGAGTTGGGTGGCGAGCGGAGCGGCGCCTTAGGATTTTCAGCAACTTACGGGCGAATTTGTGACGAAACGGTGTTTCAGGCTGTCGGTCTCTCAGTCGGTCAGTCGCTCACTGGTGGCTCCGCAACTGACGAACTGAAAGACTGAGAAACTGACCGACTGAAAGACCTTCCCTTCTGCTAAACTGGCCGCCTCTCACACGGCACTTCAGGAGCTTTTCATGCCTAAGAGCGTCAATAAAGTCATCTTGCTCGGAAACCTCGGCAAGGACCCCGAGGTGAAATACACGCCGAGCGGCACGCCCGTGGCCAAGTTCAGCCTGGCGACCAACGAGCGGTTTAAGGATAAGGACGGCAATTGGCAGGACCGCACCGAGTGGCACAACATCGTGGCCTGGCAGCGCACGGCGGAGGTTGTCGGCGAATACTGCAAAAAGGGCAGCCAGGTGTATATCGAGGGGCGGCTGCGCACCGATTCCTGGGACGACAAGGAAACCGGGCAGAAGAAATATCGTACCGAGATCGTGGTCAACGACTTGGTGCTGCTGGGCGGACGTGGCGGCGGCGAAGGGGGCGAGGGTGGCGGTCGGTCGCGAGGAGCGGCGGCGTCGAATATGGATCAGCGGACACCCGAACCCGACGCGGCGGCGGGCACGCAGATTACGGATGCGGATATTCCGTTCTAGCTGTTCAGGAAATTTACCGCACGCGGTCCGGGCGAGTGGAACGGTCTAAGTAGCTGGCCAGAACTCACCGCCGCACTCACAGGCGTAAGTTCGCCGCATTCCTTCATTCGTGATCACGAATGAACCGAGGACGCCTACCATTGAGCGGCATTTGTCGCACGTCCACGGACCCGGATGTATGTCTCGACTGCGCATCCGCTGAAGTGACTGCTTTTCGGCCAAGCTGAGTTGACGGGTTGATGTGCCTTCTCGGATAAACGCCCGTCCGCCAAATTCGTGGTACGGAACATCGCGAGATCGCCGCGCAGACAAAATCAGTACATGTTTCCCTTCGACTTCGCGCACATCTATGGTGCACTGGATTGGCGGGTCTATCCTGTTGCGGATTACCTGCGTGAGAGTACGTTGAGCCTTGTCCAAGACGCCCGGCTCGACTCCGACTACCTGCCCGTTAGGAGCTAAGCCGAAAGCGATGGTCCCGCGCGCGGGGTCTGCATTGACCATCCCGCAGAGACTCTCCAGACCTTCACGCTGCAGCGATAGCGACTGCTTTCTCTCAAAGACCTGAGACTCATCCTGAAGGAGCAGCTTGGCATCAAATGGCTCACCGTTTCTGGTCATCGTGACCTCCTACTCCTTCGACCCACTCTTGAAAATCACCTTCGTACACTCGACACCGCGAACGATGGGTGCGGCCGTCGAGAGTCCGGCAGTACTCGACCCAGGATTCTCTGCCAGCATCGATCTTGGTCCACTTGTCGAAGAACTGAGGCGTCGCGATGATTCGGTGAACGCACGTGAATGCGTGCTGAATCTCCTCGCGTGAGCCGGAGCCGAAATCAAATACCACGATCGTCGGGCAGTGAATCAGTGGAAAACGTGCTTCATTCAAGTAGTCGCGATCGCGCGTCAACAAGATGTAACCATTCTTGAGAGCGTACGCCGCGTGATTTTCATCGGGATGCTGCCTGTGTCCTAGTTCTTGGACTGTGACGACCTTTAATCCGGCGTTTCTCAGTAGCTCAACAGCCGATGTGGGAAAATCTTCGTCTGCGTAGAATCGCGCCTTAGCTTTGCGCCGGCGGTAGTCAAGAACTTGGTCGATTTCTTTTCGAGTGGGAGCATCGGTCCCAAGCAAATCTGTTACATTCACCCATCCCATCTGAAATTCTAAACCGCGAGGAACCCCGGTCGTGGACTGACGCCGCGGCCGGGACAAATGGGCCACGAAGTGAACGGACACGGGTGGAACCAGAAGCCACCCTAAGTTTGACCATCAAATCCTCTAGTCTTCTTCGAATTCCCAGCGTGTGGAGTTGAAGGGGAATTCCTTTTCCAGCCAAGCGAGGACGATGCGCGGACGGACGCGGTAGCAGATGCTCTCCGGCATCACCAGCAGCGTTTCGGACGCCGACAGCAGTCCCGCAGGGACGCACGCTGGTAGCCCAGGGCGCAGCCCTGGGGTCAGGGCGTTATATCCTTACTTGAGTGCCGTAGGCACGGCGCGAGGTGCGTGTTGGCTCACACATTTACAACAATTCGCGTCCACGTGGTGTTCAGCACACAAGGGCGAAAGCCTCTGTTGCTGCCCGACATGCAGCCGAGGGTGTGGGACTACCTGGGTGGAATCGGAAAGAAGCACGAGATTCCCATTCACGAGATCGGCGGGACCGAAAATCACGTGCACATTCTGTTGTCTCTTCCGCCGACGGTGACGCTGTCGAAGGCAGTTCAAACATTGAAGGCATTTTCGTCCAAATGGTTGAATGAAACGGGCGTGATGAAAACCGGCCGGTTTGCTTGGCAGGAAGGGTATTCGGCATTCAGCGTGAGCCAGTCGAATACCGGCGCGGTCGTGAACTACATTCGCGGGCAATTGGAACATCATGGAAAGCACTCGTTCGAGGATGAGTTGAGGTCGTTGTTGATCAAGCACGGTGTTGAGTTCGACGAGGAGTATGTGTTGGGGTGAGATCGTGCCGTCCCTGCGGGACTCTGCATTTTCTTTGTCGTCGTCCCAGGGCTGCCGCCCTGGGCTACCAGCGCGCGCCCCTGCGGGGCTGGAATAGACATGTGCGGGAACCCAATAATAGGCGCATCGGCGCGTTCGAGGGCGAACCCGGCCCAGCCTGTTTCGCGTACGTGCGAACGCGTTCCAGCTTTCCTCGCGTACGGGCGAACGCGCTCCAGCAGGAGCTGAAAGCTGATGGTTGAGAGCTGAGAGCTAAGTGCTAGAATGCGCGCCATGGACGAGTTGGCATTCCGGCGGCGCGCCGACGCGGCGATGGAATCGTTGAAGCAATCGTTGATCGAGGCCGAAGACGACGCCGAGTTCGAGGTCGAAGACCAGTCGGGGGCGTTGCACATCAGTTTCGCGGAGCCGCCGGGGCGGTTCGTGGTCTCGCCCAACACGCCGGTGCGGCAGATATGGATTTCCGCGCTCTCCACCAGCTTCAAGCTGAGCTGGAACGAAGATCAGAACGATTTCGTGCTGGCGAAAAGCGGAGAGGGGCTCAAGCCGCTGGTGTCGCGCTTGATGAACCAGCAGTTGGAGTCGGAGGCGATTGATCTGGATTAGGTTGGCGGTTTTCGGTTCTCAATCGTCCCTACGGGACTTGAGAGAAGTGCCGGGTTATTTTCATGCGTCCCTACGGGGCTGGTAGCGGCCTTCTACCAACACGCTGGAGCCGAACGCCGTCGGCCATCGACCATCGACCGTCGACCAACACCGAGGACCGATCACCGACAACCGACAACCGCGAGCGAAGTGTGCGCAATCGGCTGAGCTGGGCACGTGCCCTGCTGATCTTCTGGCCCGTCATATTTCTAGTCACCGTAGCCCTGGAACCGATTTCGCTGCTGGCGGGCGTGTTGGAGCGAAGCGGGCGCGCGCGGCACGCGGTGGTGAGAATGTGGTCGGCGATGGTGCTCGCGCTGGTGGCGCCGGCGACGGTCAGCGGACTGGAGCGGATTGACGCCAGCAAGCCGCGGCTCTACGTCGCCAACCATCTTTCCGCGATGGACATTCCCCTGCTCTATCGTTGTCTGCCGTTTCCGTTTCGCATCATGGCGCACCGGCTGGTGTTTCGCGTGCCGCTGATCGGCTGGTGGCTGCGCCGGTCGGGGTCGCTGGAGATCGCGCCGGAAAGCGTCGCGCTGTCGCGGCGGGCGCTGCGCGAGGCGGTCAAGACGCTGCAACGCGGCATGTCGCTGGTGGTGTTTCCCGAGGGCGAGCGCGCGCCCAAGGGCGAGATGCTGCCGTTTCGTCGCGGCGCCTTTTATGTCGCGGTGAAAGCGCAGGCAGACATTGTGCCCATGGCGATTCTGGGAACGTATGAGGCGCTGCCGCTCGGGTCGGCGCATATAAAGAGGACGCCGCTGCGGCTGGTGGTCGGTGATCCGATTGCGGCGGCGGAATACACGTTGAAAGATCTGGGCGCGCTGGCGGAGCGCGCGCAGAGTGCGGTGAGGGAAATGTACGAGCGGGCGGGCGTGGCTGGGAGCTCGTAGTTGGTAGCTGGTAGCTGGGGTGGCACCCGAATCGCCGGCTATGGACGAGGAAGTCGCTGGTAGCTCGCAGTTCGTGACCCGGACTGCTTGCTACGGACTACCCGCCGCCACGGATCAAACACCAACTACCAGTTACCACCTACCATTCCCAGCTACGGCTTCGGCGGCGTTTTGCCGGCGGGGGGATGCGAGGGCTGCGCCGTCCCATGCGGGTTGGGAGTGCCGAGGTCAGGCATGCTGATCATGCCGTGGGGATTCTGACCGGTAGCGGGCGGCATGCCGCCGTGTGGATTGGTACCGCCCATGGCGCCCATGCCCGGGCCGATCGCCATGCAGGTGACGCGACCGCTCTGCGCAACCCGCAATTCGGCGGGACAAGGCGTGGCCTTCGCCTCGGCTTTGGCGGAGGCGTTCTCCGGCTGTTCCGCCTGCACCGAAAACAGCTTGCCCTGGGAGTTGCCGGCATAGCCGACGGTCAGGCCGGGCATGTCGTACACGACATGGAAGGCTTTCTTGGTTTTGGCAGCCTGCATGGCGCAATCGCTGGCTTTTTGCGTCTGCTCCTGAGCTTGCGACCTAACGCGCCCGCAGTCGCCGGCGCCGGAGCCGGCAAGCTCCTCGACCTTTTGCGATACCGGGTCGTCAGACTTGGCGGAGGCGGCAGAAGGCGCGGAAGCGGCAGGCGCAGAAGCAGAAGCGGTAGGCGGAGCAGAAGACTTGCTGCACGACAGGAGAGAGGCGGCGACGGTCAGGACGATCAGAACAGTACGCATCCCATTATTGTAAGGCCCGGATTGTGGGATTTGGCAATTTCGTAATCTGGTAATTTTGAGCCGCGGCCGGAGTTACAGCTATGGCGTCGCGGTCAAGAGCTTCCTCTTTAAATCCTGGGCGATGCGCTGGCCGTGGAAGCGGCCGTTCTCGATAAAGATTTCGTTGGTCTTCGATCCCGCCACAATCACGCCCGCGACATAAATGCCGGACACGTTGGTCTCGAGCGTCTCCTGATTGACGATGGGGCGGCACTCGTCGCCGGTGAGCTGAATGCCGAGACCCTGCAAGAACGAGTAATCCGGGTGGTAGCCGGTGAGGGCGAACACGAAATCGTTTTTCAGCCGGACTTCGCCGTTGGGCGTCTGCAGCAGAACCGACTCTGGCAGGATTTCCTTCACCGTGCTGTCGAAATAGGCGGTGACCTCGCCGTTCTTGATGCGGTTCTCGATGTCGGGCTTGATCCAGTATTTGACGTGCCGATGCAGGGCCGCTTCGCGGTGGACCAGGGCGACGCGCGCGCCGTGGCGCCAGAGTTCGAGCGCGGCAATGGCGGCGGAGTTCTTGCCGCCGATGACGAGCACGTCGCGGCCGAAAAACGGATGCGGCTCGCGGTAGTAATGGAAGACCTTGGGCAAGTCCTCGCCGGGAACCTGCATGATATTGGGCAGGTCGTAGTAGCCGGTGGCGACGACGAGTTTGCGAGCGCGGTATTCGGCGCGTCGGCCGGGGACGTGGCGTTTCCCCGGGCCCTCCAGCGCGCCCAGAATTTCGGCCTCGACGGTGCTGGTGCGGACCAGGAAATCGCCGTCGCTGCCGCTGACCTCCTCCACACGCTCGTACTGGCGGACGTCGAGCTGGTAGTGCTCGGCGACTTTGCGGTAGTACTCCAGCGCCTCCTCGCGGGTGGGCTTGACGTGCGCGCTGGGAAATGGGATGTCGCCGATCTCGAGCAGCTCCGGCGTGGTGAAGAAGGTCATGTTGGCCGGGTAGTGGAAAAGCGAGTTGACCAGGCAGCCTTTTTCGATCAGAACGGCGCGAAAGCCGGCACGCTGGGCCTCGATGGCGGAGGCCAGCCCGCTGGGGCCGGCGCCGACGACGAGGAGGTCGAACTTCTGGGTGTTGTCGGGAGGCACGGTGATTGGATTCAGCAGGACACTGCGGCGGTGCGGAGAAGCTCGCCTGATTGCGGAATTGGGTAACTGCGGAATTGCGGAATTGGAGAACCCCGAACCTTGGTGGTTCAATTCTGCGATTCGGCAATTCCGCAGTTCCGCAATCGCAACGGCTCTATCCGACGTCTTCATCACATCCGAATGTGCTCCAGCGCACAATCGCTCGGCCCGCCAGGACTATAATTCTCCCGCCTGGTTTCGCGAGGGATTCGTACCAGTGCCGCTCGGTACTCGGTACCAGGTACTAGGTACTCATTCCAGCACTCATCAGGAGCGCGATATGGCAACCACGGTAGAGAAGCCGCGCACACGCGTTGAATCCGACAGCATGGGCAAGATCGAAGTGCCCGCCAACGTCTACTGGGGCGCGCAGACGCAGCGCTCCCTCATTCACTTCAATATCGGCCGCGATACCATGCCGCCGGAGTTGATCCGGGCGTTCGGCATCCTGAAGAAGGCGTGCGCGCTGGTCAACCAGGACCTGGGAAAACTGCCGGCCGACAAGGCGAAGCTGATCGTGCAGGCGGCGGACGAAGTGATCAGCGGCAAGCTCAACGAGCAGTTCCCGCTGCGCATCTGGCAGACCGGCAGCGGCACCCAGACCAATATGAACGTGAACGAGGTGATCTCCAACCGGGCGATTGAAATCGCCGGCGGCGAGATGGGGTCGAAGAAACCGATCCACCCCAACGATCACGTCAACATGTCGCAGTCGTCGAACGATACCTTTCCGGCGGCGATGCACATCGCGGCGGCCGAGCGCGTGAAGCGGGCGCTGATCCCGGCGCTGAAGACGGTGCAGACGGCGCTGGCGCGCAAGGCCAAGGAATTCGACGGCATCGTGAAGATCGGGCGCACGCACCTGCAGGACGCGGTGCCGCTGACCATGGGGCAGGAATTCGGCGGCTGGGCGAGCCTGGTGGAGCGCGATATCAAGCGCCTGGAGCAGGTGCTGGACGGCTTGTATGACCTGGCGATCGGCGGCACGGCGGTGGGTACGGGTCTGAACACGCATCCGCAATTTGCCGAGCGCGCGGCCAACAAGATCGCGGAGCTGACCGGACTTCCCTTCCGCTCGCACCCGAACAAGTTCGCGGCGCTGTCGGCGCACGACGAAGTCGTTTTCGCGCAGGGCGGGCTGGAGACGACGGCCGCGTCCATGATGAAAATCGCGAACGACATCCGCTGGCTGGCCTCGGGGCCGCGCTGCGGGCTGGGCGAACTGACGATTCCGGAAAACGAGCCGGGATCGTCGATCATGCCGGGGAAGGTCAACCCGACGCAGTGCGAGGCCATGACCATGGTCTGCGCGCAGGTGCACGGAGCGACGGCGGCGGTGGGCTTCGCGGGCTCGCAGGGGAACTTCGAGCTCAGCGTGTTCAAGCCGGTGATCATTTACAACTTCCTGCACTCGGCGACGCTGCTCACCGACGCCTGCCACGGGTTTGTCGAGTTCATGATCAACGGCATCGAGGTGAACCGCGAGAAGGTCGATTGGTACGTGAAGAACTCGCTCATGCTGGTGACCGCGCTGGCGCCCAAGATCGGATATGACAACGCGGCGAAAGTGGCGCACACCGCGCACGTGGAGCACAGCAGCCTGAAGGAAGCGGCGGTGAAGATGGGATTCCTGACCAGCGAAGAGTTTGACGAGCTGGTGAGACCGGAAACGATGACGCATCCGTAGAAGCTGTCAGCTCTCAGCCATCAGCTTTCAGCCAAACGCGCCCGAGGTATTTGGGCGCGTTTTCTAAGCTGCGATGATCAGCGTTAATCCGCGGCTACTTTGTCGGCGGCTGCCAGAGTTCGATTTTGTTGCCTTCCGGATCCATGACCCAGGCGAAGCGGCCGTAGTCGTGGTCTTCGCGGCCCAAAATTTCTATGCCTTCCGATTGCAGCGCGCTCACTACGGCATCCATGTCGGCGACGCGGTAATTGATCATCACCGCGGATTTGCTGGGGTCGAAGTAGTTCGTGTTCTCTTTGAACAGCGACCAGTAAGTGTGGGCTTCCTCGCCGGTGTCGTTGTCTTTGCAGGCAAAATCTACCGTATGACTGGTGGTGTCGCGCTGGATGCCGAGGTGCTTCTCATACCAGGCGTACATCGCCTGCGGGTCTTTCGCCTTAATAAAAATGCCGCCAATACCGGTTACGCGTTTCATCTATTCCCAGCCTGTAGCCTATAGATGTATGCATCTTCAACGAAGAAATTGTTGATCGTGTTGTTGGTGATTCGAATGCCGCCGCCGGCACCTGTCCGAATGGCGCTCCTTAAAGCTTGGACGAGTTCGTCCTGCGGGCCTACGACGGTGATTCTCCTCAACGGAATTTCGGACGGCACGAAGCTCTTCAGCGCCCGCTGTACTTCCCTGTACGTTGCCAGGGGCCCCTTCTGGTCAACCATGGGCGTCGCAATCAGGAATCGCCACTCCGAGGCTTCGGGGAAATACAGCCAGAGGGCCGCATTCACCGGAAACCCCGCTTGCTGCAGCGAGCTAATAAGTTCACGGCCGAGATTCATCTCGGCGTCTACCAATGCTGCCGTAGCCAACTGATTACTCCGTTCCGCCGGTGGCTTGCTGCGTCATACAGATCCGCCGCAAGCTGAGGCGCGATTCGAGTGTATCTGCTTTCAATCTTCCAGTCTTTTACGATAGTCCAATAGCCCGCCAATGCTGGGTCGCTTCTACTGGCATTATCGAGTTCCATCTGCAGATCTGCAACCTTGAGAAGTTGGGCTAAGTCGTGGCTGTAGCTTTGGAGCGCTTTCTCTTTCTGCGGAAACTCGAACCTGCGAGTCTGCCGCGCGATGCACGCTTTGATTGCACATTCTATCGCCAAGCCCGCCAGATAGTATGCCCCTGCGTATCGCCCACTGTCGAGAAGCGTCTTGGCATCGACCAGTCTGGTTCGCGAGAGCTCCTGAAAATCTGCTCTCGTTAGAATTGCCATCTCAGTACGCCCACCTGAGGAGCGTGGCGCCGGTGGTGAAGCCGGCGCCGACCGAGGCCAGCAGCACCAAGCTTCCCTTCTTCAGCTTGCCTTCGTCAATCGCGGTCTGCATGGCGAGCGGAATGGTGCCAGCGGTGGTGTTGCCGAAGCGATCGATATTGATGATGGGCGCTTCCGGACGCAGGCCGAGGCGGTCGGCGGTGCTGACCATGATGCGCTTGTTCGCCTGGTGCGGGATAAAGCAGTCAATGTCCGTGGCGGAGAGGCCGTTGCGCTTGAGCAGGCGATCGCAGACGTCGGCCATGTTGCGCACCGCGTACTTGAACACGGCCTGGCCGTCCTGGTGGACACAGTGCATTTTCTTGTCCACGGTCTCGTGCGTTGAGGGATTTAGGCTACCGCCGCCGGGCATGTAGAGCGAGCGACCGCCGGAGCCGTCAACGTAGTTGAGAAAATCGATGAAGCCAGCATCTTCGCCGCCGGCCGCAGGCTCCAGGAGAACGGCGCCGGCGCCGTCGCCGAAGATGACGCAGGTGGCGCGGTCGGTGTAGTCGATGATGGACGACATGATGTCGGCGCCGATGACCAGGACTTTCTTGTGCACGCCGGTGTTGATGAACTGCGCGCCGGCGTGCAGGGCGTAGATGAAGGCGGAGCAGGCGGCGGAGAGATCGAAGCCCCACGCGCCTTTGGCGCCGATCTTGTGCTGCACCAGGCAGGCGCTGGAGGGGAAAAACATGTCGGGGGTGACAGTGCCGACGATGATGACCTCAATCGCCTCCGGGCGGATGCCGCGCTTGGCCAGAGCGCACTTGGCGGCTTCCGCGGCCAGGTCGCTGGTCGCGACACCCTTCTCGACGATGTGGCGCTCGCGGATGCCGGTGCGCTCCATAATCCACTGGTCGCTGGTTTCGACCATCGCTTCCAGATCCTGATTGGTGAGCAGACGAGGTGGGACATAGGTGCCAAGGGAGGTGATCTTCGCCCGAATAGGATTGGTCAATGAGTTCTCCGTCGCAATAAAGCAACCATTCTGAACGACAGGAATGGGTGGTGTCCAAAAGAATAAGCCGGACACCGGTGACCCGCTGCACACATAAGAGCCCGTTACCGTTGCTTCCTTCCGGACCTGGCGGGGTTGGCGGGAATAAGTTGCGCGGGGCCGATGCCCGACACGGTTCATTTTAGCAGGGTCTGTCGGTCTGTCGGTCTGTCGGTCTATCAGTTCCTCAGTGGATCAGTTTCTCAGTCCGTACCACGGACATCACGCCTTCACTGAGAGGCCGAGGAACCGAGAGACTGACAGACTGAGAGGCCGATAGACTGACAAACAGACCGACCGATAGACCGAAACATCCGTTTGCTTCACAATAGCCAAGTGGCGACGGGGGGAAAACTCGATCTCATTTCCATTCTGACGCCGCCGGCGCCGCGCCCGCCGTCCACCTTCCGCAACACCATCGAGCAGTATTTCCAAGTTTGCCTGCTCCTGTTGATCGTCGCCGGCTTTGCGATCCTGGTCAGCACGGGCCGGCTTGATTCGCTTTCGATCCTGGGAGTATCGGCAGCGCTGGTGTTTCGCGCTTACCTAATGCTGCGCGGGCGCACGCTACAGATCCCGGAGCGCTGGACGTCGTACCTGACGCTGGTTTACGTGCTGTTCTACGCGGCCGACATTTTCCTCGTCTCCGGCAATTTCGTGGCGGCGACCGTCCACCTGGTGCTGTTCATCATGGTGATGAAGGTTTTTTCCGTGCAGCGCGACCGCGATCACCTCTACCTGGCGATCATTTCGTTCCTCGAGGTGCTGGCGGCGGCGGTGCTCACGGTGGACACGGTATTTTTCGGCGCGTTCTGCGTGTTCTTGCTGCTGGCGGTGGCAACGTTCATCAGCATGGAGATGAGGCGTTCGGCCGCGGCCGCCTCGGGCGCGCTGCCCGGGACTACCATGCCGAACGCGGCGCGGCGGATGGCGCGCTCGCTGTCGAGCATAGCGCTGCTGATGACGACGTCGGTGGTGTTGGGGGCGGTGGGGATTTTCTTCGTTCTGCCGCGATTGTCGGCGGGCTACCTATCCGCGTATGCGGCGAAGAACGAGTTTGTCAGCGGGTTCAGCGACCGCGTGCAGTTGGGAGAGATCGGGCGCATCAAGCAGTCGGATACGGAGGTGATGCACATCGAGATCGAGGGCGACCGCGGCGGTTATGCCGACCTGAAGTGGCGTGGCATGGCGCTGGCGCTGTTCGACGGGAAGGTGTGGAGCAACCCGGTAACGAGCACGATGGAGCCGTTTGATTCCAACCCGCGCGATCCCGAAGTTCGCCTGACCGGGATGGGGCGGTACAACCTGACGCGCGCCGAGACGAGCGCGCGCAATCTGCCAGCCGACCGCGCCGACCTTCGCGCCATGCACCCGCTGTTCTACAAGGTGATGATGGAGCCGATCGGCACCAACGTGCTGTTCCTGGCTCCGGTGCCGATCGGGCTGCAGGGACGGATCATGGCAATTGGCGTGGACGATAACGGCGCGGTGTTCAACCTGGACCGCAACCGCATGACGGAGAGCTACACCGCGTCGTCGCTGTGGATGCAGCAGCACGAGGAGCGGTTGCGGGGCGCGGCGGGCACGGCTCCGCCCGACGTGGTGCTGAATTATCTGCAACTGCCGAAGCGCGTGGATCGGCGGGTGGTGGAGCTGGCGCGGCGGATCACGGCGAATACCTCAACCCAGTACGACAAAGCGTCGGCGATCGAACTCTACTTGCGCACGCGTTACGGCTACAGCCTGCAGATGGCGACCACGCCGCCGGAGGATCCGCTGGCGTACTTTCTCTTCGACCGCAAGGAAGGACACTGCGAGTACTTCGCCTCGGCGATGGCGGTGATGCTGCGTACGCTGGGCATCCCGTCGCGCATCGTGAACGGTTTCCGCGGCGGCGAGTACAACGACCTGACCGGCAGCTACATCGTGCGCGGCCGCGATGCGCATTCCTGGGTGGAGGCGTACATCCCGGGCTATGCATGGGTGAGCTTCGATCCGACGCCGCCCGATCCCACGCCGGTCGCCGGAAACATGCATCGTGTCCTGCTCTACCTGGACGCGGCGCGCGAGTTCTGGCGCGAGTGGGTGATCAATTACGACTTCCTGCACCAGCGCACGCTGACCATCTCGGCGATGGCGCGCGGGCGCAACGCGGGCGACCAGACGCGCCTATGGTTCCGGCGGCATTACCAGGCGTTGCTGGCGCAGGCGCGGCGCGTGCACCGCGAGGCCGAGCGCAGCCCGCGCACATGGGCGATGGGCGCGCTGCTGGCGACGATCGTGTGCGCGCTGCTGGCGAACGCGACGCGCATTTGGCGGGCGGCCCATCGGCGCCGGCTGGCACGCAATCCGGTGAGAGCTCCGGAGGCGGCGGCGAGCGTCTGGTACGCGCGTATGACGCGCTCCATGGGCAGGAAAGGGTTTCACAAGAAGCCGGTGCAGACGCCGGGCGAGTTCGTCGCCAGCATTCCCGATCCGCCGCTGCAGCGCTCGGTGGCCACGTTCACGCGGCATTACGAACGGGCAAGGTTTGGAAAATCGCCAGAAGATGCGGCACGGCTGCCGGAACTGTTCGAGGAAATCAAGACGAAGTAGTTGGTAGTGGACTAATTGTGTGTTGATGCCCAACTTGATTTGACGCGGCCCGCCACGAAGAGTTCGCCAGCCAAACCCGATCCATGTATCGTGACAGGGCGCAACTTTTGGGATACATTGGCTATCCAATGCGTAGGGGTTACAGAAGTTATGCGGAACTTGACAACCCCGCGGAGATGGGATAGCCTCTTACTTGAACGACAAAAAGATCAGCGGGTGAAATCCCCGCGCGTAAGCTACGGCTCGCCTCAAGGGGCGGGCCGTGGTGTTTATGGGTAGATTTTGGTTCCACGGCAGTACTTTCTAATGTCCCTAGATCGACCCCGGTAGCTTGTTACGGGCAACACTTCGCCCTCGTTATCGCCAAATTTTGCAAGAAAGATGGTGCAATTGTAGGGCGTAGTATCAAAGAGTTTTATGAACGCCACATCCGCCGTATGAAGCGCTGGGCTCATCCAGACTTCATCTGGGGCGACCATGGCAAGGGCGGCAGACGCAAGGTGGATGCCTCTTTGCCTATCGTGGGTGTAATTTGCGAATCCCTGGTGTGTATTTCTGATGATCTCCTTCTCTATCGCCATCACTAAGGGTTGGGGCTTTTGCGGATCGCACAGCTTAACCATGTGAAAGAAGTGGTGGTCGAATATCTTAACCGTGCATCCGCAGCTCGATTCGTGTTCAGCAGATGCATTCCCGCCTCGCAAGAAGAGCCGCTCAAATGCCTCATACAGCTCTTTCACGCCGCTGTAAGCGATCAATTCAGGCCGTTTTGCCGGCATTATCGACCAGTTTT
Source organism: Terriglobia bacterium (assembly GCA_020073285.1). GTDB lineage: Bacteria > Acidobacteriota > Terriglobia > Terriglobales > Acidobacteriaceae > JAIQGF01. The sequence goes on from JAIQFM010000036.1 coordinate 15,753, forward strand.
CTCATAGGCAGTCGCGTGAGCCATAGCGCCGCAATTCTACGCCGCGAGTAGCGAGTCCCTAGCCAAAGACTGCTACAATTGAAGCACTGCATGCCTGACCTGCCGGTCACCCTCGAACATCCCATCGCTTCTGAGAAAGACGCGCCCAAGACGCGTCCGCAGAAGGTTGGATTCGTGTCGCTGGGATGCCCCAAGAACCTTGTGGACTCCGAGGTCATGATGGGCATGCTGGCGCAGGCGGGAGCGGAGATCACGGCGCGCGCCGAAGATGCCGATGTCATCGTGGTGAACACCTGCTCGTTCATCGAGAGCGCGCAGCAGGAGTCGGTGAACACGATCCTGGAGATGGCTCGCCACAAGACGAATGGCCGCGCCCGCAAACTGGTGGTCGCGGGATGCCTGGTCGAACGTTTCCGCAAGGAAATTCAGAAGGACATTCCGGAAGTTGACGCGGTAGTCGGAACCGGAGAGCTACCGAAGATTCTGGAAGCTGCGGGACTTGCGAGGCTCCAGGCTTCAGACTCCAGGCTTCAGCCGGGAAACTCGGCATTTGTGATCTTGGGCGGCAATGGCCGCGCCGAAGGACATGCGCGCGAGCAGGCGGGGCGGTATTCGCGCGAGGGCTGGGACGGCGCGATCGCCGACCTGCCCAACTATCTTTACGACGAAACCACGCCGCGCATGCTGGCGACGCCGCGCGCCTCGGCGTATATCAAGATTGCCGAAGGATGCGATCACCCGTGCAGCTTCTGCATCATCCCGCAGCTTCGCGGCAAGTTCCGCTCGCGGCGGTTCGAATCGGTGATTGCCGAAGCGGAACGATTGGTGCGCGCCGGGGTGCGCGAGATCACGCTTATCGGCCAGGACACCACCTGTTACGGCGAAGACTTCGGGCTGAAGCACGGGCTGGCGCTGCTGCTGGAGAAGCTGGCGCACATCGAAGACCTGCGGTGGGTGCGGTTCCTGTACGCCTATCCCAACAAGATCACGGGGCGCCTGCTGGATACAATCGCGGCGCACGAAAAGATCTGCTCGTATATGGACGTCCCGCTGCAGCACGCTTCGGCGACCGTGTTGAAGCGCATGAAGCGCGGCGGAGGCGCGGAGCTGTTTTTGCGCTCGATCGAAAAGATGCGGCGCACCATTCCCGGCCTGACGCTGCGCAGCTCGTTCATCGTCGGCTTTCCCGGCGAGTCCGAGCGCGAATTCGAGGAGCTGTGCGAGTTCGTGCGCGAGGCGCGGTTCGACTGGATGGGCGCGTTCGCGTACTCCGACCAGGAGGGCGCGACGGCGTACGCGCTCGACAAGAAAGTTTCGCCGGCGGAGATCGAGCGGCGGCGGCGCAAGCTGATGCAGATGCAGAAATCCATCAGCCGCAAGCGCAAGAAGGCGCTGGTGGGACGCGAATTTGACCTGCTGATTGAAGGCCCGTCCAGCGAGACCGAACTCCTCTGGGAAGGGCGCACGCCGATGCACGCGCCGGAGATTGATGGCAAGGTATTCATCAACGATTTTGCCGAAGAGTCGGAACTCGAGCCGGGAACGTTCCACCGCTGCCAGATCACGGAAGCGCATGAGTACGATCTGGTGGCGCGGATCCTCTGATTTGGTAATTTCGTAAGTTGGTAATTTGGTAATTTGCTTCGGTGCTCGCCGCATACCGAACTCATACGGTTCTTGAAATTACGAAATTACCCAATTACCAAATCCCCTCCCGCATCCCATAAAATCGGAACGCTGGTTCGCGCTCGAGGGCGAGCGCGCTCCAGCAGGAGAAGGCCCATGTCCCGCAAGCGCGTCCGCAGTCTGCGTTGTCCTACCTGCCGCAAGCTGGTGGTGCGCGACGAGCCCGAGTTCCCCTTCTGCAGCGAGCGCTGCCGCCTGATTGACCTGGGCAAATGGGCGAGCGGCGGATACGTCATTTCCGCTCCCCTCGATCAAGCCGACCAATTTGGTGAAGCGGATTACACTGTGAATCGACCGCGCGCTGCAAAATCCGGCGGCGCCGCCAAGCACGATGAACGAGACCGCAAGCGCACCTGAGCCCGTCGCCGTCGCGCACAAAACTGTGTGGGCATGGCTGATCGGCACTTTTTTTGGAATCGGCAGGCTTAAGCCCGGCCCGGGAACGTGGGCCTCGGTGGCGACGGTGGGGCTGTGGCGGGCATTCGCACCATTCGCAAGTGGGTTCCAAGTTCATGCGGCGATTGCCGCCGCCGTCTTCGTGACCGCGATTGGAATTCCGGCGTCTACGCGGGTGGCGCGTGAATCGGGGCGCAAAGATCCCGGATTTGTCGTGATCGATGAGGTCGCGGGCCAACTGATCGCGCTGATCGGCGTGCCGCTCGGTTGGAAAACTCTGCTGGCGAGCCTTATACTTTTTCGTGTCTTCGACATTGTGAAGCCGCCGCCGCTTCGCCGGCTGGAACAAGTGCCGGAAGGCGCCGGAATCATGCTCGACGACGTGGGCGCGGGACTGTACGCTCTGGCAGTGGTGCAAGGGCTGCGTCATTTCGGCCTGCTGCCGTGATGGCGAATCGGCACGCGCATCCAATTGGCACGAAGGATCATGGGAATTTCTGACCGGCTGGTGGGCAAGAAGAACGTCAACGGAAAACCGCGGATTGACACCGTGGAGCCGAGCGCTGCCCTGCCTGGCGGCGAGGTTCGCATCATCGGCAGTGGCCTGCGCCCGCACGAGCTGCGCCGCCCCAGGGTACAGTTCGGCGACGTCGAAGGCGCGGTGGTCATCAGCTCCGACCAGTTCCTGGTGGCGCGCGTTCCCGAGGGCGCGCACTCCGGCCCGGTCACGGTTGACGCCAATGGGCACGCCAGCAATGCGCACGACATCCGGGTGGCGGTGACGATCGCCGAGAACCTGCACCCGGTGACCAATCCCGCGCTCGACCTCGAGGGCAACATCTACGTGACCTTCTCCGGGTCGCGCGGACAGAAGGTACCGGTGGCGATCTACAAGATCGACACCAACTACAACGTCAAGCCGTTCCTGGCCGAGATGATGAACGCCACGGCCATCGTGTTCGACCGCGAGGGCCAGATGTACGTCAGCTCACGCTACGACGGCACGGTGTACCGCGTGGCGCCCAACGGGACCATGTCCGCCTACGCGGAAAGCATGGGCGTGGCCACCGGACTGGCGTTCGACCGCGAGCAGAACCTGTATGTCGGCGACCGCAGCGGAACCATTTTCAAGATCTCGCGCGACCGGCAGATTTTTGTATTCGCCACCCTGGAGCCGAGCGTGTCGGCATTTCACCTGGCGTTCAGCCCTAATGGAAATTTGTACGTGACCGGGCCGACGACCTCGAGCTTCGATGCCATCCATGAAGTCGATCCGCACGGCAGCGTTTCCACATTTTTCCGCGGGTTGGGGCGGCCGCAGGGACTGGCGTTCGATATCGAGGGCAATCTCTACGTCGCGGCGTCGCTGCGCGGCAAGCGAGGTGTGGTGCGCGTCACGCCGGAAAAGCACGCTTCGCTGGTGGTGGCCGGGCAGAACCTGGTGGGACTGGCGTTTGCGCCGGGCCGCGCCGCCGTGCTCGCCACCACCAACGCCATCCATCATCTCTCGTGGGACATCCAGGGACATCCGCTGCTGCCAGTGGAAGAGGCAGCGTACTAGTGGAGGGTCGACGGTCGACGGTCCTTAGTCGATGGTCGATGGTCGTCGGTGATGCCAAAGGCACAGCCCCGCAGGGGCGGCAGATCATAGCCCGGCACGTCAGTGTCGGGTACGTCGCACTAATAATGTCCCGAGTCCCGTAGGGACGGCACGAAGGAGTTGTTGGCTCTGACAACATTCCAACGGACCCAAACCAACTTTAGGTCCGGTTTCACACATCCATCCGTGACTGCCCAGATCATTACGAATCGGCGCCGTCGACCGCAGACCGTCGACCGGTTTAGACTTCGCTGGCACTGGCAGACCGAGAGACTGATAAACCGATAGACTGATGGACCGAGAGACCTGATTGTGACCGCCGAGATCATTGCCATCGGCTCCGAGTTGCTTACGCCGTTCTTCCAGGACACCAATTCCCTTTACCTCACCGAGAAACTCAATGAACTCGGCGTGGATGTGGCGTTCAAGACGGTGGTCGGCGACCATCGCGATCACCTCACTGCGGCGGCACGGATCGCGCTGGGACGCGCCGAGATCCTGATCTTCATGGGCGGGCTGGGCCCGACCGAGGATGACCTGACGCGCGAGTGCGTCGCTGCCGCCTTGGGGCGCGCGGTCCATCGCGATCCTGAACTCATCACCCAGCTCTACACGCGGTTTGCCGGGCTCCGCCGCAAGATGCCGGAAAATAACGAACGCCAGGCGGACGTGGTGGACGGCGCGGAGGTGTTGCCCAACGCGCTCGGCACCGCGCCCGGGCAGTGGATCGAGCACGAGCACGAGGGAGCGAGGCGGTACATCCTGCTGTTGCCCGGGCCGCCGCACGAGATCAAGCCGATGTTCGACGAGCAGTGTGTCCCGCGGTTGCGCAAGCGCCTCCCGCGGCGTTTCATCGCCACCCGCGTTCTGAAGATCGCGATGATGGGCGAATCCGATGTGGACCACCGCGCCGCGCCCATTTATCGGCGCTTCCTCGACGTGCAGACCACCATCCTGGCGGGTGCCGGCGACATCCAGCTCCGGTTCTCGGCGCGTGGCGAATCGCTGCAAGCGGCGCAGGCGCGCGTCAACGAACTCTCGGGACTGTTGGAAGACGAGTTCGAGGACCACGTCTACTCCACCCAGGGCGAGTCCCTGGAACAGATCGTCGGCTACTACTTGCAAATGCGCGGCGCCAACATTGCTGTGGCCGAGTCCTGCACCGGCGGCCTACTGGGCGAGCGGATTACCAGGGTCAGCGGCAGCTCCCGATATTTTGTCGGCGGCGCCATTGTCTATGACAACGAGATGAAGACGCTGTTCGCCAACGTTCCTCCCATGCTGATCGCGCAGTATGGGGCGGTCAGCAAGCAGGTCGCGGAAGCATTGGCCGTGGGAATCCGCGATGAGTGCCGCGCCACCATTGGCGTGGGAATTACCGGTGTTGCCGGACCAACCGGCGGGACGGAAGAAAAGCCGGTGGGATTGGTGTATATCGCCGTGGCGGACGGAAAGCGCACGGAAGTGGTGGAGCGCAGGGTCCCCGGCGACCGCGACCGCATCCGCTGGTGGGCAACACAGCAGGCGCTGGACCTGGTGCGAAGAATGTTGATGTAGGAATCGGTAGTTAGGAGTCAGGAGTCAGGAGTCGGTAGTCGGCTGCTGACTCCTGACTCCTAGTGTCCTGTATCCAAAGTCTCTTTACTATGGCGGTCTGCGAAGTTGCTGTTGACGTGAGGCTGATCAGCGGCACGCCACTGGGTGACGCGCTGCATAGTAAAGAGAATTGCGATACGCCACACTAGCGCCCCTTATGCCGAGTGTTTGTCGATTCATCGGTCTCGATGCTGACTCCTGACTCCTGACTACTGACGCCTGTTATGAGAGTATTCATCGGTCTCGATATTCCCGAAGAAATTCGCGCGCGCATGACGCGCTACCTGGAAGGCGTACGCGGGTTTGCGCCCGATGCGCGCTGGGTGAAGCCGGAGTCGTTCCACGTCACGCTGAAGTTCATCGGCGAGCAGAAGCCGGAGCAGGTAGAGCAGATCAAGCGCGAGCTGGCGACGGTGCACGCGATTCCCTTCGACATTTCATTTCGCGGGAACGGGTTCTTCCCGACCGCGCGCAGCCCGCGCGTGTTCTGGCTAGGCATCGAGGCGGGAGAGCAACTGCCGCAGCTTGCCAAGGCGGTGGATGAAGCGGTGTCGCGAACCGGCGTGCCGCGCGAGACCAACGATTACCGGCCACACCTGACGCTGGCACGCACCGGATCGGGCAGGCCGCATCCCATGCCGGGAGATCAGGTAAGTCCGCCCCTGCGCCGGCTGGGCGACAAATTGCAGGGCAAGCCGGCGCCCGACTTCGGTACAATGACGGCTCGCGAATTTTTTCTCTATGAGAGCAAGCTTGGACCGGGCGGCGCGCGGTACACGAAAATCGCCCGCTTTCCGTTGTAGTAGTCGTTAGTCGTTAGTCGCTAGTCGTTCGCAGATTTGCACGGCCATCGACCGACGACCATCGGCCATCGACTCTTCATGGCCCTCTACTTCATCGTCGCCTTCGTCGCCTACCTGCTGGGGTCGATTCCCTTCGGCTACATCCTCATGCGCGTGTTTCGCGGCGAGGACGTGAGGGCCATCGGCAGCGGGAACATCGGCGCGACCAATGTGGCTAGAAAGGCGCCGGGGCTGGGCGTGGCGACGTTAATTCTCGATGCGGGCAAGGGTTTCGTGGCAGTGACCGCGGCCATGGAAATCATGCGGCGGTTGCACCCTCCGGCAGCGGTCTTGGTGTCGTCTGAACAATGGGAGTCGTTTCGGCAGGTCGCGCGGCCCGGCGCGCAACATTTTTATCTCATTGCCACTGTCGCCGCGGTGTTTGCCATCCTCGGCCACGTCTTCCCTGTTTGGCTGAAATTCAAGGGCGGGAAAGGTGTCGCCACCGGGGTGGGCGCATTCGTTGCGCTCGCGCCCAAGGCCGTGCTGATCGTGCTGCTCATCTTTGTCGTGATCGTCGCCGCCTTCCGCTACATCTCGCTGGGCTCGATCGTCGCGGCCGCCGCCTTCCCGATTTTTGCCTGGCTCCTCTATCGTTACCAGGCTTCGCCCGCGGTCTTTGCCGCGATGGTCTGCGCTTCGGCGCTGATCATCGCCAAGCACCACCAGAACATCCGGCGGTTGTTGGCGGGGACCGAACACAGATTTGAGTTGAAGCACCGGTGACACAACACAGGGTGGCGCAGGGCTTCAGCCCTGCGATCAGAAGCTTGAAGAGTCGAGCGGCTTCAGCCGCTGAGGTAAAGGGCAACAACCTCCAACAGGCCCGGAGGGCCGGTTGACAATAGCCCGCCGGTTCAGCGGCGGATCAGAGTGGAAGAAATGTTTGAGTGCCGCAGGCACGACTGAAGTTCCCTAACGAAATTCTCGGTGTACCTCGGCATACTCGGTGTCTCGGTGGTGACAACCGAAACTCGAAACTGAAATTGTTCCGAGAAACTCATGAGTGATATCGCGGTCATCGGCGCGGGGGCGTGGGGAACGGCGTTGTCCATCGTGCTCGGGCGCAAGGGCACGCACCACGTAAAGCTGTGGGCATTCGAAAAAGAAGTTTGTGAATCCATCCTGGCGCGCCGCAGCAACGGTCTTTTTCTCCCGGGTGCTAAGATTCCCGCCGCCGTCACTCCCACCAACCGCTTGGAGGAAGCGCTGCGTGGGGCGGAGATCGTGGTCAGCGTGATGCCGTCGCACCACTGCCGCGGGCTGTTCCGGCAAATGGCGCCCTACCTCGCACCGGAGATGCTGTTCGTCAGCGCCACCAAGGGCGTGGAAACCGACTCGCTGCAACGCATGAGCGAGGTCATCGCGCAGGTCCTGTGCGAAAGCCGATGCGTGCCCACGCCGCGCATCGGGGCGCTGAGCGGGCCGTCGTTCGCCACGGAAGTGGCGCGCGGCGATCCCACGGCCATCACTATCGCGTCGAAAGATTCTCAACTCGCCGAGACCGTGCAGCGCGAGTTCAGCGAGCCGTGCTTTCGTGTCTATACCAACGACGATGTCGCGGGCGTTGAGCTCGGCGGGTCGCTGAAGAACGTGATCGCCATCGCCGCCGGAGTTTGCGACGGATTGGGACTGGGCTTCAACACCATCGCGGCGCTGATCACGCGCGGCTTGGCGGAGATCACGCGCGTGGCGGTGGCCTGCGGCGCGCGTGCGGACACCATGGCTGGGCTGGCGGGGATCGGCGACCTGGTGCTCACCTGCACCGGCGGCTTGTCGCGCAACCGCACCGTGGGAGTGGAACTGGGCAGGGGGCGCAAGCTCGATGAGATTATCGCCGGCATGCACGGCATGGTCGCCGAAGGCGTACTGACCACGAAAGCGGCCGTCGGGCTGGCACGCAAGCATGCGGTGGAGATGCCGATCACCGAGCAGATGGACGCCATCCTCAACCAGGGCAAGACGCCGCGCGACGCCATCCACGAACTGATGACCCGACCGGGCACCAGCGAAGTCGCCCTGCACCGCGCGTAACGTGGTGGCTGGTGGCTGGCGGCTCGGAAACCTGCCACGCTGCCAATTTCACGTCGCGACATCACACGCATCGGTGTCGCTTTCCCATGACGCCGAACGCATCGCTGTGATAAAAGCCTCATTCGACGCAGGGGAAGACTTGCGCCGGCTATGGCCATCCAAGTAGCGCGGACCGAATTCGACGAGCAACTGGGCTACCAATACTACGTTGCCTTCAATTCCCACGGCACCGCCGAGGAGGACGAAGTTCACGACCGGGTGCCGGTCGAGGTGGCAGTTTCGTTGTGCGAGAACGGCGACCTGGCCGACTTCAGCTTCGAGCTGCCGAAGATCTGCCGCTCCCAAGCCGCGTTGACGTTCGTCAAGGAAGCCGCCAACGCGCGCTACATCGAGCCGCGCGTCTACATCACCATGCCGGAATTGAACGGCGACACGGTGGCACGCGCCGCCGGACGATTGGAACTCGATCTTGCCGGGCGCATCATCGGGCTGGCAATCCTCTGGTCGCCGATCGAGATGTTGCAATCGGCCGCGGAAATTTCCTAGCCGGCCGGGCCGGCGGCGGGAGGATGCGGCGCGTGGTGCGCTTCGTGCCGCGCCCGCCGTATTTCTTCCACGTCTCCCATGACGATCACCACCGTACCCGGCTGCAGGGCGAGGTTATCCGGCGGGTTGACCTGGAAATCGCGCGCGTGCTCGCTGGTGCCGGTCTTCACGGCCAGCGGCAGCAGGTGGTAGCGGGCGCGAAATTTCAGCTCCTCCATGCACTTGCCCACCCACGGCGAGCTGGCGGGAACCACGATCTCGTCAATCCGCAGGGTCTGGGACCTTTCGCGCAGCATCAGGTCCAGGAAGTTGGTGACGTGCGGACGCAGCGCCTCGCTGGCCAACCGCATGCCGCCGATGGCGTTGGGCGACACGGCGGTATTGGCGCCGGCGCGCAGCATGCGGTCGGCGAATTTCATGTCGGCGCAGCGCGCCACGATGCGCACCTTGGGATTCTTCTGCCGCACCATGACGGTGGTGACCAGGTTGTCTTTGTCGCTGGCGACGGCGGCGATCACGCACTTGGCGCGGTCCAGCCCGGCGGCGTCGAGCACGCTCTCCTCGGTGGCGTCGCCAATGACGTACAGGATTTCCTTGTAGCGTCCGCTTTCGTGGTCCCGGAAGCGCTTGATGTTGTCTTCCTGGCCCTCGATCACCAGGAACGGCGTGTTGGTCTTGTGGAATTCCTCGACCGCGTAGCGCCCGGTGTCGCCCAGTCCGCACACGATGAAGTGGTCTTTCAGGGCCTGGATGCGCTTCTGCATGGTACGTCTCCAGAACAGGTTGTGGATCTCTCCCCCGACCAGGAAAGCGGTGACCACGGAAAACACGTACACCGTGATCATCACGCCCACGCTGACCACGAACATGTTGAAGATGCGCAGCGCGGGATTGTGGCTGCTGTCGATGATCTCGCCGTAGCCCACCCCGGCCAGCGTGATCACCGCCATGTACAGCGAATTGAGGAAGGTGACCTCCGGCCCGCCCAGCACGTGGTAGCCGATAACCGCAATCGCGGTCATCGAGCTCAAGGCCAGGATGGCGTAGAGGAGCCGTCGGCGGATGTTCATGCGTGGTCCCGGCGCCCCGCGATCGCGCCTGGGAGTGAAATTCGCTCAAATTCGGGGCGGGAAGCAGCGCGATTTTAGCACAGGCGCGCGGGGCTCGATTTGTGTTGCGAGTTTCGAGTTTAGTTACCGGTCGCCCAAGATCGGATTGACAACCGTCGGGGCCGGAACAGGAGTTCCGAGCATCGCGAAAAAGGCGGCTTTTGTTACTGTAGCACTGAGTGTTATACTTATAGAGTGTGATGCGCGTCTTCAAGAATAAGGCGTTCTCGCGGTTCGCTGACGGGAACAAGATCTCCGACGAGGACCTATGCGATACGGTGCAGCGGGCATCCCGGGGTTTGATCGACGCCAACCTCGGTGGCGGAGTCATCAAGCAGCGGATCGCCCGGAAGGGCGGAGGTAAATCAGGTGGATTCCGCTCGATGATCCTGTTCAGAGTGGGAAACAGGGCTGTTTTCGTTCACGGATTCGCGAAGAAGGACCTTGGCAATATCAATCCGAATGAACTGAAGGCCCTGAAGAAATTAGCGCGGATCATGCTTGGGTATTCAGACGCCCAGATCGCAACCGTGGTCGCGTTGGGAACATTGTTTGAGGTGAAATGCAATGGCAAAACAGTATCGTAGCGGCCTGATGGCTTCCATCCACGGAACTGCGAAAGGTCTGCACAAGGCGGGGGTCATGTCGAAGCGCACCCTGCGCGAGTTCGACGAACTCTGCCTGACGCCGGTCCGGCCGCTCCCGCCCAAAAAAATTCGGCAGCTTCGGTTGCGCGAAGGGGCAAGCCAGGCGGTCTTTGCGCGCTATTTGAACGTGTCCACCGGCTTGATCAGCCAATGGGAGCGTGGCGAAAAGCGCCCACAGGGGGCCTCTCTCAAGCTGCTGAACCTTGTGGCGCAGAAGGGTCTAAACTCTGTCGCGTAGCCTGCACGAGATCGTTGGACCCCAAGCCGCATCATCGGGTGATCGGGAAAACATACTCACGCTGTCTTTTCCCCGGGAAACCTTGCCTAGACAATCTCGTCATCCCTCGCGCCGTCTAATCGGATCTGCTTTACGCGTTGCACAACTTCATAAACCTTTATGACCGTATTCTCTGGTCTCAGTCTTCCTCCCTTCTCGACCATCTTCCAGTGCAGGTTGACTCTCAGCCGGTCGCCCTCAGCGAATTTGTACTTACGTCGGTGAACGTCTTCCCAGAACTCCTTGTCTTCTATGGCCGCGGATACAGTCGCTCCCCGTTCAAAAAACGTCCACTTCGGCCCTTCGACAAAGGAAAGCTTGGAAACGATTAGCGTGGCGTCGCGATTACCCTCGTCCGGTGCTTCGCCCTCCGCCAACTCCAGCGGGTCCGGTTCCAAGTACTTGGCCTCGTCTTTCTCGATCGTCGTCGGTTCTGCGGCGGGTTCTGGAGTTTTCGGCTGCATTTTGATTGTGTCTATGCCTGGCTCGCGCAGCGGCTGCACCGCGCGTCCCAGTGCCTGTCGCAACTGAGGGTCATTGAGAAAAACATTTATCGTATTCGAGACAGTCTTCTTTTGCCCGAACAGAACTAAGTCGAAGTTGTTCCCGACTTGAGTTACCTTATCCGGCTTGTGGCCCCTCAACCACTTCAGCACGCCAATGAGGGACTCCCTTTTATGCCAGACCACTAAGCCAATTGCAGCAGCGAGCTCAGCCGCACTCAGAAACGGATGGGCTGTTATGAGCGACTTCGCGTTTTCAATTAACGTCTGTACCAACTGGACAGTTACATCGAAAGACCCCGTCTTGAAGTCAGACTCGACGAACACTACGGCTTGACTGGCCTCGCCGTTTGCCAGTTCGTTAGCCCGTCGGAAGAGTTCGTTGTACCCGGTAAGCGCGTTACCCAGAACGCTGGCATCAATCTTGCCCGATTCGACCTCTCGTCCACCAAACACCAGGCGGATCTCTGTAGAACTCATGCGGCGCTCCATTTTGCACGGATGAGCAGCGAATTATTGTGCGGAAGAAGGTCAGCACTTTATCCTGCTCACGCCGTTAATTCTGAGGCGTGGGGTACCGTCAATGGCATTCAGCGAACGACGATCTTGGGCCGAGACTCCGGGGGAGAAACAGAGGACCACAGCGAACTGATCTCCTGGCACGCGTTCCTGATCGTCCGATTGAAGTGCGATAACGGGAGATGCGAAATGATTTCCTCGCCCGTTGTCGTGTTCAGGTACACGACGTTCCTCGCGCGGATTCTGTGGCCGCTTGCAATGGCAGCTTTTCTGATCAGGTGCAACAAGAGGTCGATGTACTCCGCCGTCTTGTGTTTGGCAACGCCAATCTTGATCAACACAACCGTGCCGTTCTCTTCTACCCAAAGGTCAGGTTGCGCTGTGATTGTCACGCGACCAACAGTGAACGAGATGCGGTGGTTCGACAAAACACGGAAGTTTCGCCTGCCATAAAGGTCGTCGTACGCGACTACCGCATCAATGTTGCGGCGGGCTTTCGTTCGTGCGTTTCTAGAGAACCCGGGGTCGTTTTCGATCGCGGTGAGTTCTTCGATGACTCGCCGGATAACACGCACGTCGTTAGCGCCGCGATGATATTCGCGTGCAACATCGATGGTCCGCTTGTAATACGCGCTTCGCCCTGCTCCTTCACCACGATCCCTGTACTTAAATGGACGTAGTTTGACCAGGCGAGTGGCGGGAGAGGAGTTCGCAATTTCCGCAACACACGTCGCGGACACTCGAATTGGTTTCATTGTGGGAGTCGTTCCTTTCAAACGTGGATTAAATTTCGCGGGCCCACGCTTGACGGAGCGATGAGATGGCTGGTAATGTTCGGGTCGCTATAACGGTCGACCGCGCTCCGTCGTGCGGTTGATCTGGCCAGGCGAATCTCCTAAATTCGTCTGGCCTTTTATTTTCAAGTCCCACCATCGCGCGAATCTAGTGTTCGTGTCAATACCTTGGCGTTTTTCACTCAAATCGGGGCAATCTAGATTAAGATATGCGTTTTCATTGCGATACAGCTTGGCAGCCGTATTTTGTTTGCTACACAATTGTGGAGAATCTGTGGATAAGGGGCGCTAAGTGTGAATAACGGGCGACAATTGACAGCCCTTTGCAGGCACTCACCCCAAAATAATTCCGCCCATATCACAGCTTTTTCTCCCCGAATGGTGCTATACATGCCCTGTGAGCTGAACCGCTCCGACGGCCCCGGTTGCTAACCGTGATTTTCATCACCTTCTACTAGCACCGCCGTCCACGAGCCCAGCCCACACTTCGGACCCGCAGTCCGCTGAAACCGATTTCGCCGACGCCACGCCATGACGCCTTCGCATCTGCCGCTATCCGTGCCTTCAGCTTCTCGGACCCTTGCGCCTTGCACCGCTCCACCGTCGACCAAAGCCTGCCCCGAGCGAAGTCGAGGGGACCGTAGACCGCCGACCCACCCGGCCATCGACCAGCGACCAACGACTAACGACTGTCTTTTCAATATTTTGCCTCTAACCCCCTATTCCTCAAAGATCTACAAGCCATTTCCTCCTAAGCCCATGATTCCCAAAGATCGACCCCGGGGGGAGGGGGGTACTGCTTTAGCCGTCGACCATCGACCGTCGACCGTCGACGCGACTGAAAGGAGCTCATGAAAATCCCCCGCTGTCAGCACATTAAAGTCAACGGAACCCAGTGCGGATCGCCTGCCCTCCGCGACAACCGCCACTGCTACTTCCACTCGCGCAATCAGCTCACGCCCGCCAACGCCAGCCCCTTCGACTTCCCGCTCCTGGAAGACGCCAACGCCGTCCAGATGGCGCTCATGCAGGTCATCCGCGCCATCGCCGATGGCACAATTGAAAACAAGCGCGCCAGCCTTCTCCTCTACGCCCTGCAAACCGCTTCTTTCAATCTCAAGCGCGCCACCTTCGAACCCGAAACCACGAATGTTGTCCTCGACCCGTCTTCTCCCGCCCAGGAGGTCGTACCCGCAGTCGACCCCATCGAATTCCTCCGCGCCATGAATCGCCAGATCACCGGATCCGATAATCTCGCAACTCAGGACTCACAACTCGCAACTCCTTCCGACTACACCGATCCGGTCGTGCAATATATGTCCCAGATGAACCGATGACGCCGCTCGCAACTCGCAACTCACAACTCGCCGTGGCATATCATGTCTCCTATGTCGCAAGCGGCGGCGTTCGTGATTGCCGGCGGGCAGAGCTCGCGCATGGGACGCGACAAGGCGTTCCTCGAGCTCGACGGCCGCACTCTGCTCGAACGCGCGCTGGCCTTGGCACGCAGCGTCAGCGAGGACGTGAAGATCGTCGGCCGGCGGGACAAGTTCGCTGCCTATGGAGCGGTGATCGAGGACGTATATCCCGGGCAGGGACCGCTGGCCGGAATTCACGCGGCGCTGATCTCGAGTTCCGCGGAATTGAACCTGATGTTGGGCGTGGATACGCCCTTCCTGGACGCGCGCTTTGTGCAGTATCTGATCGAGCAGGCGGAGGCGAGCAAGACGACGGTCACGGTGCCGGTCGCTGCCGCTCAACCGCAGCCGCTGTGCGCGGTTTATCGGCGAGAGTTTGCCGCCGTCGCTGAAGAGGCGCTCCGGCAGCGGCGCAACAACATCGTGCCGCTGTTCGCCAAGGTCACGACGCGCGAGATCGGCGATTCCGAGCTGCGCCAAATGGCTTTTGACCCCATAATGTTCGAGAATCTCAATACGCCCGAGGAGTGGGACGAGGCGCGGAAACGGGTTGGAAGATGAAGTTGTCGGTAGTCGGTTGTCGGTGTTTGGTATTCGATCACTCCCAAAACCGATAACCGCGAACCGAAGACCGAAGACGTGGAGTCCCAAGGTCAAACCATGACGGAACCGAAACCGTATATCGAATTTCAGGACGTCTGCAAGGCGTTCGGCTCGAACAAGGTGCTGGACCACGTGAGTTTCAACGTGTGGCCGGGCGAGACCCTGTGCATCCTGGGACGCAGCGGCGTGGGCAAATCGGTTTCGCTGCACCACATCATGGGGTTCCTCAAGCCCGACTCGGGGCACGTGTGGGTCGCCTACGAGGACATCACCGACTACGGTGAGCCCGACCTGGAGCGCATCCGCAAGAAAGTCACCATGGTGTTCCAGAACGGCGCGCTGTTCGACTCGCTCAGCGTCGGCGAGAACGTCGCCTTCCCGCTACGCGAGCGCGGCGACCTGGACGAGCAACAGATTTTTCAAGTCGTGGACGGCCTGCTGGAGATGGTGGGCGTCAGGGCGATGCGCGACCTGCTGCCCTCGGATTTGTCCACCGGGATGAAGCGTTCGGTGGCCATTGCGCGCGCCCTGGCGGCCCAGCCCGAGGCCGTTCTCTACGACGAGCCGACCACCATGGTGGACCCGCTAATGGCCCAGCTTCTAGGGGATTTGATCAAAAAGTTAAAGTTTCAATTGAAGCTGACCTCGGTCGTGGTGACGCACGATATGCGGCTGGCGGAGAAGCTCGCTGATCGCATCGTGTTCCTGCACGAGGGCCGCGCCGTCTTCTGCGGAACACCGCAGGAGATGACCGACAGCGACGAGCCCATCGTCCGCCAATTCCTCAAGCTTGACGAGCTTGACAGCGATCAGTTCCGCCACCCCGGCACGGAACCCGGCCAGCAACCGGAGGCGTGAGCCGATTGCCGAATTGGAGAATTCTAGAATTGACGAATCAGGCTACGTCTCCCGGTCAACCCACAATTCGTCTATTCTTCAATTCGACAATTCTTAAATCTCTTTACCCGTTGCCATGCACGTGTTCCGGCCGGACCTTGTAGATCACGCGCACCTCGCCCGGCTGGGCGTAGGGATACTTGTCCACGCCAAGATATTTTTTCGCCAGCTTGTTGATGGAATCGTCGGCGCCTTCCTGCGTGATGTCGGTCACTCGCCCGCGGACCTCGATGTAGCGGTACGGGTTCTCCGGGTCCACGATGGAGAGCGACACGCGAGGATCGCGCCGCACATTCAGGTCCTTCTGCCGCCCGCGTGCGGAATTGAAGAGCACGTGTTCGCCATCGTAGTCGAACCAGACGGGGGTCACCTGCGGCCGTCCGTCCGGCATCAGCGTGCCCAGGTTCGCGAACGCTTTTTTTCCCTTGAACAGGTCGAGATACTTTTCCGGGATCTTCGCCGCCATGCTGCTTCCTCCGTGTCAAATGTGTGTTCGCACCACCTAGAATCCCTGCGCTACCAGCCGCTCCACCGTGAGCGCGTTGGTGGAGCGCGCGCCGATCATCTTCTCGACGTACTTGGCCACGATGTCGGTCTCGATGTTCACCGGGTCACCCGGCTTGAGGGAGCGCAGGTTGGTCGCCTCGGCCGTATGCGGAATGATGGCGATGGTGACCTTGGTTCCCTCGACCTTCGCCACCGTGAGGCTGATGCCCTCAATCGCAATCGAGCCCTTGTAAACCACGTAGCGCTCCAGGTCGGCGGGAATATCGACGTGCAGCCAGAAATCGTCGGCGCTGGGGATCCGCTCCAGGCCAAGGAAACTTCCGGTGCCATCCACGTGCCCCTGCACGATGTGGCCGCCCATGCGCCCGTCGGCCTTCATCGGCAGCTCCAGGTT
>JAIQFM010000227.1 GCA_020073285.1 Terriglobia bacterium
CGGTCCGACGGCTTGAGCACGAAGGTGTTGCCGCACGCGATGGCCAGCGGAAACATCCACAGCGGCACCATCAGCGGAAAATTGAATGGCGTGATGCCCACGCACACGCCGAGCGGCTGCCGCGTCGACGCGCTGTCCACCCCCGGCGCCACGCGTTCCACCGTCTCGCCCATCAGCAGCGACGGCACCCCGGCGGCAAACTCGATGCACTCGATGCCGCGCTGATAAGAGCCCTTCGACTCCTCGATGGTCTTGCCGTTTTCTTCCGTGCACAGGCGGATCAGTTCATCGGCGTGCTGCTCCACCAGTTGCCGGTACTTGAACATGATGCGCGCGCGCTGTAGCACCGGCGTCTGGCTCCATGCCGGAAACGCCTGCTGCGCCGCCTCCACCGCCGCCGAGATTTCCTCGTTCGTGCAGTAAGGGATCAGCGCCACCGCCTCGCCCGTTGCCGGGTTCGTCTGAACCGCCGTCTTGCCGCTCGACACCCGCGGCTTCCCCCCAATGATGATCGGGACCGTCTTCAAATCTACCGAAACTGCGCTCGTGACCATGGTTACCTCCGGCTGAAACAGAAACCCGAATTCTATATCAGCAGGCAGGGATTTTGGCGATGGACGACATGAGATCCCCACTGGGCGCACTAGCGTGAATGCCCTCGAAAAGTGCGGTGATTATGCCCATGTAACTGGATTGTTATCTGTGGAAAACGGTGGAAAACCAGCTATTAATGCGCCTTTTGCACGCATGCACCATCGGCAGTGCGAAGCTAAGTGTTTGAATCCGCGTTAACAAGCACCAAAAACAGGGCGTAATTGCACCACCCTTGCTTCATAACCGACTGAGTACTTTACATGTCGCGCCAATTCACCGATGGTTAGAACACCGAAGGGCGGCCACGCTCCAAACGCGGTCGCCCCGAGGTGAAGCACCGGATGGCGAGTCAGTAGTCAGTGCGCGGTGTCCAAGACCACACGCTGTGACTCGCCAGCCGCTCCGATTTCGACCCGGAGTGTACACCCACACGCCGCGCCCATGAAAGTGAGCATAATGCAAACTGAATACTTGATAACCCTCTACTCTCCGGACGCAACTTGGCAGAACCCAACAGGGACTTCCTGAAATGGCTTTGTTTTCCAGGCGAGCACTCCAACGCATGCTCGACGAAAATGCGTGCTGGATGTTACCGCGACAAGTCCGTCGGCACGTCTCAACTTTGAACAACCCTGCTGCTGATAACCGAATTCCGATTGAATGGGAGATTGCGGTTCTCAATGCCCTTTGTAAGTTGGGCCAAGTCGTACATGAACCGAAACTGACTACTGGTAGAGCACCGGATGTACTGTTTCTCGCCGGAAACGGACCCTCACAGGTAATCGCAGACATAACCACCGTCTCGGATAAAGGCCTGCACGCGCAGAACCCGTTTGGGCCCCTACTTGATGAACTCCAACCGTTCTTGTGGGACCTGCGAAACAGAGGTGTGAGCGGTGGCTTTCGCGTGAAGGCCGGCGACAATTCCAATCCCAAGAGGATTCGTCGCGAAAGGGTTTCACTTAAACTGCCACCACCTCGCAGGTTCAAAGATCAAATTCTTACATCCAAGTTTCAGGCATTCATATCCGACATTGCGGCCAGTCCGGGTATGTGGCGCCAGTTCGTCATTAAGACTGAGGATACGGACCTCGAAATCCTGTATCAGCCCGGGAGCCGGTTCCTGTGTAGCAGTTATGCGCCATACACTCTTTGTTATTCCGAGACGGAAAACCGGGCCTTTGCTTCGATGGCCGAGAAAGCAGACCAACTCAAAGGAGCGCCTTACGACGCCGCTCTCGGCATTTTTCTGTGCGATGGCGATTGTGTTTTATTTGGAAGAGGTTCAGGTAAGTGGGCAGGCGGGCCGTGCGGGATTAGTGATGTAGTCGACCACTTTTTTCATGATTATCCGTTCATATCATTCGTCGTGGTGCTCACGATTAAACAAAGTCCACGTTTTGCGAACTCGTTAAACGTGGGGCCGGGGACGCTCTGCTACGACTGTTGCTTGTACAGTAACCCGGGTTTGCCACCGCTCCATTCGAGTGTCGCGGACGCTTTCTCTCACCTTCCTTCTTCCTTGCCCCAGCCGATGCGAACGGCACAAAACGCTCGATATCACCTTGAGTGGCTGCGGCGCACCGGCCGCTGGCACAAAGGGGAAACTCATTTTGGAGGTCTCACAGTGAGCAGCCGACAGATCAAAATCTCCTTAAGAACCGTGCAGGAACTACTCGCCGGCGATCTAACACAGGAGGATTTTCTCGCAGAATATAGCCACGATGGTGGGACTGCTTTCCGCGACATGCTGCAGCAGGGGCGACTTATGACGAATGTGAGAGTCGAGAAGTCCCATGTTCCAGAAGATGACGATGACTGGCTCGTTTTCGAGTTCGGTGAGCCCGATGCCGCAGTTATGCAATTTGTCACTCGGAGCGGTAACAAGCGTCAGAAGGCGAGCCGCCGCTCGGAATAGTTTACTAGGTGCTGGCACATGCAAGTCATCCAGACTCAGTCCTCGGCGAGCGCTTCGGTTTGCTGCGGCTGTCGCGAAAAGTCATCAGGAACTCATGACGGAGAAGGCGGAACATGGCAAAGCAGAAGCACGCGAACAACACCACCTTGAAGATCGCGTACGAAAGCGGGTCAAGAAAGTCGAAGCGAAGAAGGTCGGGCGATATCAGCAGGAGCAGCAACATGAGAACCCTCCATCAGCACTGCATCGATCTGTTGGCCAGGTGACAGATCTCTGCAGAATGGAGAAATCTCCGTACTGCTATGGGCCGGTACTACGGCCTGGCCACGTGCTAGAAGTACTTCAAGACTCGCGCTGCCCCCATGTCCTTAGCTGGACAGCTTGTCGGAAGTCGGCACCAGGCGCTCAGGCCCAATTCGCCAAGTGACAAGCTATCGCCCTAACGCTAGTAGGGAGGGCGAACAGCGCGTACCGCAATAAAATCATAGGAAAGTAGAAGAAGGATTTCAAGGAAAATAAGTCCCATGTTTCGGCGGGTGGCCGGCCCTTTTGACTGTCACCTAATTCTGGGTGGCCCACCCGGAGCCTGCCCTGAGCGAAGTCGAAGGGCGGTTTTCGTAGGGTGGAAATCACAACTGCTGACACCAGATAGGAATCAGCCGCGTAGCGGCGGCAGATTGAACGGCCGGGAACATCCTTGACAGTTTAGACCGGGGACATGCTTGACACTTTTGGCTCCGGTTCGTTGGGGGGATGGGGTGCAGGGGAAGGGGAAGCATCCCCTTCCCCTGCCTCATCCATTTCGAAGTCGTTCTGCTCGGGCAGCGCAAAGGTCATCAGCTCGCGGCTGTCGAAGCAGGCAATGGGAAACTCCGCAAAGTACACGCACCAGTAGCGCTCATCCACCGGTTCCAGTCCGATCCTCTCGCCGATCAAGGTTTCGCTGAGGAACACGTCCTGGTGCTTCCAGGAAAACTCTCCGCGATGTTGCACACGCCGCACCTGCATGTCGCTGGGATAGTCGGGCTCGGGCACCCGGTCCGGGTAGCGACGCGGAGACGGCACGTAGACGGACGCCGGCGTCTGCATGCCGAGCGCCTCATGCGGCCGCTGCTCGTTGAACTCGCGGCGAAAGCGATCGAAGGCGCGCTGTTGCGCCCGCCGGTCGGCCGCCGGCGGCGATACCGTCTCCTGCTTGAGCGTGCGGTGCATGCGTTCGTGACGGCCGTTCTGTTCCGGGTGCCCGGCCCGAATGCGCTCCGGCACGATGCCCAGCTTCATCCACCCCACCGACAGCCGCGACAGGCTGGCGATGGCGCGCGAGGCGAACGGTGCGCCGTTGTCGCTGCGAATCGCCTCCGGCAGGCCGTACTCGCGGAAGGCCGCCTCGAAGATCGCCTGGGTTCGCGCCGTGTCGGTCTTGTCCACGGCCTGGCAGCGCAGCAGGTACCGACTGTGCGCGTCGCTGAGGGTCAGCGGATCGATGCGCTCGCCATCCTGCGTGCGAAACCAGCCCTTGAAATCGGCGCACCAGACCCGGTTGGGTGCGGTGGCGGCGGCGAACGGCTGGGTGTAGGGCTGGACGCGCCGCCGCAGCCGCTGCGGAATCACCAGCCCGGCGCGCGCCACCATCGCGCCGATCGTGCTCGCCGCCGGCCAGCGCCGCCCGTCGCGCTCCAACACCGCCTTCAGCTTCCGTGGCCCCCAGCGCATATGCGCCTGCCGCAACTGCAGCACCGCCGCCTCCCTCGTCGCTGGCGTTTGGTTCGGATGCCGCCGTGGCGCTCGATCCAGGTCGCGCAGGCCATCGAGTCCGACTTCGCAATACCGCTTCCACCACGCATGGCCGGTCTGCCGCGATACGCCGTAGATCCGGCACAGCTCGGCCATCGTGTGCAGGCCCTGTTCGTACTCGATCACAAACCGCGTCCTCTCCTCCACCACACTGCTCGCTTTCCAAGGCATGTCCCGCTTGTACACGCCCTCGGCTGCGAGCCGAAGTGTCAACCATGTGCCCGGTCCAATCTGTCAACCATGTGCCCGGTCCGTACCAGAGTGTAGCCCCGGGCTTAAGCCCGGGGTAAGCTTTGCAACCAAATCATTTCCACTCTGCCGAAGGTTGAGGCGCTTGCGCGGCGTCTGAGCCGCGCGCCGAAATCCCGAGCCCAGCGAGGGACCTCTTGCTTGCGCGCAGCCGCCGGGGTCCCCGACGCGCGCCGATCTCGCGCGCGACGGGGTGGAGGTGCTTGCGGCGGAGCGCCATAAAAGGTTCTTTTCGGTTGGGCTCACAACAACGGGACTACCGGCTACGTGCCGTCCCTGCGGGACTGGGAGGGCGAACGACGAAGGAGGCGCACGCGAAAACGGCGCGCTGCTTAACAAAATTGCGGGTGAGCAGCGATATAATGCCCTCTATGGCGAAGAACATCATCCACATTTCGGAAGCGGAAGCCGCCAGCGACTTCGCTGCCGTGCTGGCGCGGGTGCGCGCCGGGGCCGAGATCGTCATCGGAGATGAGGCGCGGCCGGTGGCCGTGGTTCGTCCCGCCGAGCCGAATGTTCGCTGGCTCTCGGAGTCGCTCCGGCTGGCCAAGGAACACGCCTCCACCGCTACGCTCGACGAGGATTTTGGCCGCGATCTCCAAGAAGTCATCAACAGCCATCGTGAACCGCTGAACCCGCCCGCATGGGACTGATCCTCGACTCCAGCGTGCTGATTGCCGCCGAGCGGCGCGGCGATACGGTCGAGCGGTTGATTGAGCAAATCGTAAACCGGACCGGCGACCAGGAAGCGGCGCTCTCTGCCATCGGCCTGACCGAACTCATTCACGGCATCTATCGTGCCCGCACACCGGAAATGCGCTTGCGCCGGGAATCGTTTCTGAACGAACTGTTGGCCGACCTAACGGTCTACCCGTACACGAAAGAGACCGCGCTGCTGGCCGGGAAGATCGACGGGGAGCAGCAGAGCCGGGGCGTGGTCATCCCGTTCGCAGACCTGCTGATCGGGGCCACAGCGTTGTCGCTCGGCTACCAGGTGTTGACCGGCAATCCCCGTGACTTTCAAAGTATCCCCGGACTGTCAGTGGTGCAACTCTAGTGCGTTTCGTGATCAGTAAACCGTACTACCGCGCC
>JAIQFM010000037.1 GCA_020073285.1 Terriglobia bacterium
AACGGTGCCGCGCCGCTGGCGCTCTGCGATTTCGTTCCACTTTTCCCACCGCTGCCGCGGTGGGCTAACGAATTCCGCCCGCTTCGCGGGCTGAGTCCGCGTACTTCGGACCACTGCACTTGACGAAAAAGAGTTCTCACACAGACTCTAAGTCCCCTCGGAATGACAAATCATAAATAAGGTGCGCTCTTCGCCGGGCTAAAGAGTCTGCGTGAGAACGGTGCCGCGCCGCTGGCGCTCTGCGATTTCGTTCCACTTTTCCCACCGCTGCCGCGGTGGGCTAACGAATTCCGCCGCGCTTCGCGGGCTGAGTCCGCGTACTTCGGACCACTGCACTTGACGAAAAAGAGTTCTCACACAGACTCTAAGTCCCCTCGGAATGACAAATCATAAATAAGGTGCGCGCTTCGCCGGGCTAAAGCCCGGCGCTTCCACCGTCATTGCGCTTCCCCGAACCATTCGACCTTGGCGGCGGTAGCGTACTTGGCGGAGTAGCGGTGCACGAAGTCGCAGAGGTCCTTGACGTGGTCCACGGGCGTGTCGGGCAGGATGCCGTGGCCGAGATTGAAGATGTGGCCCGGTCGTCCGCCGGCGCGCTGGAGCACGTCTTCCGCCTGGGCGTGGATTTCCTTCTTATTGGCGAACAGCACCACGGGATCCAGGTTGCCTTGCACGGCGCTGCGCGGGCCGAGGCTCTTCCAGGCGGCATCGAGCGGGATGCGCCAGTCGACGCCGATGACGTCGGCGCCGGTTTCCTTCATCGCCGGCAGCAGGGTGGCGGTCTCGGTGCCAAAGTAAATCACCGGCACGCCGGCATGCTTGACGCGCTGCACTAGTTCGGTGGTGCGCGGCAGAACGAAGCGGCGATAATCGGCGGGGCTGAGGCAGCCGACCCAGGAATCGAAGATCTGCACCACGTCGGCACCGGCGCGGGCCTGCTCGATGACGTAGTCGCCGAGCACGGAGATGAGCTTGAACATCATCTCGTTCCAGGCCTCGGTGGAACGGTACATCAGCTTCTTGGTTTCGACGTAGTTGCGCGAGCCGCCGCCTTCGATCATGTAGCTGGCGAGAGTGAAGGGCGCGCCGCAAAAGCCGATGACGGGCAGCTTGGCGCCGAAGTGCTGCGCGACCAGGCGCACGGAGTCGGCGACATAATTGAGGTCGGGGGCGAGGTCGACGCGGAGCGCGTGGACGTCGGCGGTGGTGCGCACAGGCTTCTCAATGACTGGGCCTTCGCCCGCCTGGAAGCGGAACGGAATGCCCATAACTTCCAGCGGGAGCAGCAGGTCGGCGAAGACGATGGCCGCGTCCACGCCGAGGATTTCCGCGGCCTGAATGGTGACCTGGGCGGCAAGGTTGGGGGTCTTGCAAATTTCGACGATGGAGTGGTGGCGGCGAACCTCGCGGTACTCGGCCATGTAGCGTCCAGCCTGGCGCATGAACCAGACAGGCGTGAGCGGCGTCGGTTGGCCCTTGCAGGCGCGGACGAAGTGGGAGTCGGGGGCAGACATGAACCTACCACTGTAACTTAGTCGATGGCCGATGGTCGATGGCACAGGAGGTCTTCGGTTAGCGGTTTACGGTTGGCGGTGAGAACGGTCAACTGGTCCGTCGGTCAATCACGCTGAGCCGAAGGACCGAAGCACCTTTGTCGTTTGACAGCCCGGAGTCAGGGGATTAGTGTTTCAGACCGGTAAACGCGGGGCCGAGCGCGTTGGGAGCAGCGCGACAAAGTCCGAGCACGTGTGTTCCCAATATCAGCCATTTGGTGGAAAGAGTTTCTTCCCTGCAGGGCCGGCAATCGCATCCCACAGTACGGAGGCGGATATGAGATCCAGAATAACGATGACGGTGGTCTTGGCAGCGGCGGTATTTTTCCTGATGAGCGGGGCCAGCTTCGCGCAAGGCTGGCAGTGGGGACAGGGCGAGGGCTGGCACTTCCAAGGCCATTCGGATGCCGCCTACGACCGAGGAGTGAGGGACGGGCGCTATGACCGGGAACATGGGCGCGGCTGGCATCCTCATAACGACGGACAGGCATACTTGAACGGATATCGCGCCGGCTATGGCCGGGATGGCGGCTCGCCGGGGCGCGATCGCAACGATGGTTACCGTGGCAGCGGTCCGTACGGTCCCGGCGGCAACAACGCGCAGAGCGTTGCCTACAATAACGGCTTCCGGGAAGGGGTCGGATACGGGCAGTCGGACCGCAACAACGGCCACAGCTATCGGCCGACCTACAGCAGCACCTACCAGAACGGGCACAGCGGATACAACTCTTCGTACGGGAGCCAAACGGCGTACAAGCATGCGTTTCAGGACGGCTTCCGCGCCGGCTATGATCGTGGGTACAACGGCGGCGGGGTTCGGCGATAGTTGCGAGTTGAGAGTTGCGAGTAAAGACGGAATCGCGGGCATCGCGCCCGCGATTTTTTTGCTTTTGCTGGGGCGTACAACACGCTACGCCATTTTCTTGGCGAATTTCTGTTCAAACTTCTTCAGCTTGGGGGCGACGACGTACTGGCAGTAGGGGGCCGAGGAATTGGCGGCGTAGTACTGCTGGTGGTAGGGCTCGGCGAGGTAAAAAGTCCTGACGGGCTCGACGGCGGTGACGATCGGGTTGGGGAAGGCGCCCGCGGCGTTGAGGTCGCCGATCACTTCTTCGCTTTGGCGGCGCTGGTCGTCGTCGGCATAGAAGATCACGGAGCGATACTGCGTGCCGGCGTCGTTACCCTGCCGGTTGAGCGTGGTGGGGTCGTGGATGGTGAAGAACACGTCGAGCAGGTCGCGGAAGCTGACCTGGCCGGGGTCAAAGGTGATGCGGACCACTTCCACGTGGCCGGTAGCGCCGGAGCAAACCTGCTGGTAAGTGGGGTTTTCGCGGCGTCCGCCCATGTAGCCGGACTCGACTGAGGTTACACCGGAGACGCGGGCGAAGACCGCTTCCAGGCACCAGAAGCATCCGCCGCCGAAGACGGCTGTTTGCAGTTCGGGCATGGCAATTAGATGCAGGAGAAGGCTACAGGCTACACCTATAGGCTTCGGGCTTCAGGAAATTAAAACCGCTTCCGATTGTCGATTGCTGACTAACCCGTCGCGGCGGCCGAGGGCGGCCGTCGCAGTCGTCAGTTCGGGCACTGCAAAGCGAAGCCCCGGCGAGGGCGCCGAGGCCTACATCATTAAGGTTTTGTTGCGTAGCAGAACGCCAGTTACTGCTGCGGGGGCGATGTCTGCTGTTGGCCTTGGTCCTTGGGACCCATGCCTTGGCCGTGGCCCATACCCTCGCCGTGGCCCATGCCCTCGTGTTTGTGCATCTGCATCGAATCGAGCTTCGTCTGCTGCTCAGGGGTGAGTAAGCCGCGGACCTGCGTCATGGCTTTCTCGTGCAGGTCGCGCATCTTGGCCATGCGATCCGGCGGAGACAGCGAAGTGTCCTGGCGGATGCTCTGCGCCTGGGTACCGACGTCTTCGAGGATGGGCTTGACCTTGGCTTTTTGGTCGTCGGTGAGGTTCAACATCTTGGCAAGGTGGTCGAGGTGGGCCTGCGCGCTGGGTGGCTCGCCCATGCGCCCCATGTGGCCGTGGTGGCCGGCCATTCCTTGATCCTGTCCCTGGGCGGGAGGGGCTTCGGTCTGCGCCATCATGGTGAGCGGCAGCAGAACCGCGAGCAGAATGGCGATGGCAAATGCTGTGCGTGCTTTGATCATTGGTACTCCTTTTGAACTTGTCCGTGCGGAAGAGTCAGGCCGCTGCGGAGGCGTGAAGTATTTGGATGCGTGGGACCCCACGTCTCTTCAAATAAACACGGAGACGCCGGCAAAGTTGTGCGAGCGAGCACCAAGTACCAAGTACCGAGTACCGAGTACCGAGCGAAAGCATAAGCATTCCGATTGTCAGTTGCTGATTGGCGATTGGGAACAACTTCACCCCATGGCCCAAGACCAGGATAAGGGGGCAACGGAGCAGAGAAACTATTCATAGCGCAGGGCGACAACGGGGTCGAGGCGAGCGGCTTTGACGGCTGGGTACATGCCGAAGAACAGGCCAACGCTGGTGGCGACGGTGAAACTGGACAGCACCGCCCAGAGGGGCACGAAGGTGGGCAGGGTAGGCACGAGCATGTGAACGGTGCCGCTGATGACGTATCCGACGGCGATGCCGACGAGGCCGCCGGTGGCGGCCAGCACCATGGCTTCGGTGAGGAATTGCCAGATGATGTCGCGTCGTCGCGCGCCCATCGCTTTGCGCACGCCGATTTCGCGGGTGCGCTCGGTGACCGAGACCAGCATGATGTTCATCACCCCGACGCCGCCGATCATCATGCCAACGGAGGCGATCACGATAATGGCCAAGGCGACCATGCCGACAATGTTGTGGAAGTCGCGGATGAGGGACTCGGAGGTGGCGAAGTCAAAGTCGTCGCGCTTGTCGTACATGACGCGGCGGCTGCGGCGCAGGGCGACGCGGCTCTGATCGATGGCGACATCGAGACGGCCGTTGCCGGCCTCGATGCGCACGCCGTGCGTCTTGGCGCTGGGAAAAAGCTTCTTGAAGGTCCAGTACGGGACCACCGCACGGCGATCACTGTTGTCTGGCCCGCCCAACCCGCCCTTGGGCTTCTCGAAGACGCCCAGCACCTGCAGTTCGTGGCCGTCGATGGTGATGATTTTGTCCACCGCGCTGGCGCCGCCAAACAACCCCTTGGCAAGATCAGCGCCGATGACCACCACCTCGCGATGGTGCAAGTTCTCGGCCTCGGTGAAGGGACGGCCTTCGGCGACGACGGCATTGGCATAGACGGAGAAGAACTCGCCGGTGGCGCCGCGGAAATCAAGCCCGGCGACCTCCCCGCTCTTGTAGCGGGCGTTGTCAATCTGATTATCGCTAAACAGCGACACGGTGACATGGATACAGGCGGTACAGGAATCGCGGACGGCGAGAAAGTCGTCGTAGCTGAGCGGCTTTCTCATGCGCTCTTCCTTGCTCAGGCGGCCGAAGTGCGGGCCGGTGGGCAGATGGTGGAAGAAGGCGGTGTTGGTGCCGTAACCCTGGATGGACTCCTGGATGTTGCGGTCCAATCCCATGAGGAGCGCGACCACGGCGATCAGGGTGGCCACCGCGACCATGATGCTGAGGAGGGTGAGCGCCGAGCGCAGCTTGTTGGTGCGCAGCGTGTCCAGCGCCATGACGACGTTTTCGAGCAGGCTCTGACGCTTCGATGTAGCCAGCAGGGGCATAGGGTCTATCCGGTTACAACTCCGCCCGCAGCGCGACCACGGGGTCGAGCTTGGCGGCCTTGATGGCAGGCCAGAGGCCGAAGAACAACCCTACGATGGTGGACACGGCCAAGGCGAAGAACACGATGCTGAGCGGCGTGCGCATCGGCATGGCGGTCAAGCCGCGCACGATTTGGGTGACCACCACGGCGAGCAGGACCCCGAATAGGCCACCCATGGCGGCCATCACCGAGGACTCGACCACGAACTGCATCAGGATGTCGCGCTTGCGCGCGCCGACGGACTTGCGCAGGCCGATCTCGTGGGTGCGCTCGGTCACTGTGGCCAGCATGATGTTCATAATGACGACGCCACCGATGACCAGGAAGATGGAGACGATGCCGATAGAGGCGTTGGCCAAGCCGCCGAAAATCTGGTTCCAAAGGCCGGTGACGGATTCGCTGGAGATGATGCCGAAAGCGTCCTTTTCGTTGAAATCCTGGTGGCGGCGGGCGCGCATGAAGGCGCGGGCCTGATCCTTGGCCTGCTCCATCACTCCTGGGGAACTGGACTTGACCGCCACCCACAAACCCTGCGAGTCGGGCCCTTCCTGGCCCCAGACCTTCAAGACGGTGGTCAGGGGGAGGTAAACGAAATTGTCCTGACTCTGGCCGAAGGCGGTGCCGTTCTTTTCCGCGATGCCGACGACCTCAAAGGGCACGCCGCCGATAACGATCGTCTTGCCCAGCGGGTCCACGGTGCGGAAGAAGCGCTCTTCGAGATCGTTGCCGATGACGGCGACGTTGGCGCGGTGCTGGTACTCGGTTTCAGAGAAAAAGCGGCCGCGGGCGACCTTGTCGGTGGTGACGTCAATGATGTTGGGG
This sequence comes from Terriglobia bacterium, assembly GCA_020073285.1. GTDB lineage: Bacteria > Acidobacteriota > Terriglobia > Terriglobales > Acidobacteriaceae > JAIQGF01. Next base: position 6,104 of record JAIQFM010000037.1, read on the forward strand.
GTGGCGCCGCGGATGGTAACGTCGTCAATGTTCTGGTTGCCCGAGCGCACGTCCTTGTTGCGCCAGTCTTGGGCGCCGACGTCCTCGGCCAGAACCATGTGATCGCGGAGGTAGTCGAAGTCGTCGAGGTCGAGCTTGCGGTTATGACGGCGCGCTTCCAGGAAATCCTTGGCGTTGGTGATGATGGGGAAGCGGGTCACATAAAAGACGTTGACGCCGAAGTTGGCGAGGCGCTCGGCGACGTAGGTATTGAGACCGTTGACCGCCGACACCACGCCGATGAGGGCGGTGACGGCGATGATCACGCCCAGCAAGGTGAGAAACGAGCGCAGCTTGTGCGACCACAGGCTTTCCAGCGCAATGACGGCCGGCTCGCGTAAGCCTAAGGTTCGCCTGAATTTCATGAGCGTTAGACGGGCGTTACCCCGAAAGGACTCCTTAGAAACATTAAGCGCCAAGGTAAAGCTACGAGTCAACTGGGAGGGAAGTTCCATGAAAAGCGGCAGGCTTCGGGCTCCAGGCTTCAGGCTTCAGGGACGGATTGCAAGGAGCGGCAGGCTGAGGTGCCGGCGCGGCGGCGGTATCAGGTGGTCGAGGGTGGCGACCCCGCTCGCTTCTAGGCTTTGCGGGTGCGGCTGCGCGAACGATGAGGGCGGCTCGGTGCAGGCATCGAGGCCTTCGCGCGCGCGCGTTTCCTGGGCGCCGATCGCAGCTCCCCGGGCGTCAACTGTTTTGCCGACTTCCAAAGCCGCTCCAGGTTGTAGAAGTTTCTCGCCTTCCGCGAGAAGACGTGGACCACGAAATCCACGTAGTCCAGCAGGACCCACTCCGCCTGCTTGTAGCCCTCGACGTGGGTGGGCCGCAGCCCGGCGTGAGAGAGCCTGTGCTCGACCTCGTCGGAGATAGCTTGCACCTGCCTGGGGTTGCTGCCGGAGCAGATGACGAAATAGTCGGTGAAGCCGCCGGCGGCCTTGTCGAGTTGGAGAACGGTGAGGTCCTCGGCTTTTTTTTCCTCGGCGGCGGCGATGGCGTCAGCGACCTGGCGCTGCAATGCGTTTTTCTTAGGCATGAAACCTCCGCGAGACCAGGGTGATGAATTGACCACGGACACAGGAGGTACGGCGGATGTAGGAGCGCTGCAGGATGGGGACACGGCTATTTGCTGTCGCGTATGGAGGCCACCCTTCTCCGCGCCGGAGCGGAACGGTGGGCGTGCGGCGCGGATGACTTGTATAGATGCATCTTGGCGATGTAAGCGGCGACCGCCTCATCCAGGAAAGAGGAGACGCCGCGGCCGCTGGAAGCCCAACTGCGAATCTCGGTGGCGGAAACTTTTTCCTCGAGGTCGGCCAGGATGTGCAGCGTAACGCCGCCAAGCGCCAGGTCGCCGGTCGCGGGCTGATGTTGGACCGCTTTAGAGACGGCGTCCCTGGGGCGCAGGGATGCGGGCAGGGCGCGGGCGATGTCGGTGAGCGAAAATCCCGGGCGGCTGGCAACGATGAACTCAACTTCGCGCAATAGCGCCTCGGGCTCACGCCACTTGGCGATGGCCAGGAAGGAATCAATGCCGAGGAGGAAGAACAGTCGGTCACTTTTCGGCAGCGTGGCCCGGAAGCGGCGTACCGTGTCGATGGTGAAACTGGGCGCGCGGCGGACGTCGTTGCCCGGGGCTTCCAGCAGCGAGGGGATGAATGTTTGCTCACCGCGCGTGGCCAGCGCCAGCATGGCGTAGCGATGGTAAAAGGGCGTCACCGGCTGGCGCTGCTTGAGCGGCTGGATGTCGGCAGGGACAAAATAGACGCGGCCGAGCTGGCAGGCTGCCTGCGCCGCGCGCGCCACGGCGAGATGGCCGCGATGCACCGGATCGAAAGTCCCGCCGAAAAGGGCAACGTTCATTAAGACCAGTAGTCGGTAGTCAGTAGTCGGTAGTCGGTAGTCAGTAGTCGGTAGTCGGTAGTCGGTAGTCGGTAGTCAGTTTCGGACTTTTGATTTCCATTTTCAAGCGACTTTCGCGCGCAGTCCGTTGCCTAGCAATGTTCTTGGTTGCACCGCTTACCGTGGCGCTGACTGCTGACTCCTGAGTCCTGATCCTCTTCTCTCAATCCGCGATCGGCTCGGCGTGGGGCGCAAGCTCCGCGGCGGCCGCGATCTCTGCCTTGCGGACCTCTTCGACCTTGCGCGCCATCGCATGCTTCAGCTTCTCGATGCCTTCGCCGCTCACGGCTGAGATGGGGCAGAGCGGCAGGTTGTGCTTCTTGCAGTAGCGGCGCAGCTTCGCCAGCTTTTCCTGGTTGACGACATCGATCTTCGACGCTGCCACCAGCACCGGCTTTTCCTCCAGTCCGGCGCCGAAGCTGGAGAGTTCTTGGGTGATGACCTCGTAATCCTTCACCGGGTCGGGGCGGCCGCTGGCATCGGAGACGTCCACCAGGTGCACCAGCAGGCGCGTGCGCTCGATGTGGCGCAGAAACTGCGTGCCCAGGCCGGCGCCGGTGTGCGCGCCCTCGATGAGGCCGGGAATATCGGCAACGACGAAGGCGACTTCGTTTGGCTCCTTGCCGACGACGACCACGCCGAGGTTCGGCTCCAGGGTGGTGAACGGATAATCGGCGATCTTCGGACGCGCCGCCGAGATGCGCGAGATCAGCGTGGACTTGCCGGCGTTTGGGTAGCCCACCAGCCCGATATCGGCGAGCAGCTTGAGTTCCAGCCGCAGGGTGCGCTCTTCGCCGGGAAATCCGGCCTCGCACTCGCGCGGCGCCTGATGCGTGGAGGTGGCGAAGCGCGCGTTGCCGCGTCCGCCGCGCCCGCCGCGCGCGATAACAATGCGGTCGTCGGCATGGGAGAAATCGTGCAGACGCTCGCCGCTGGCTTCGTCGTAGAGGATGGTTCCGACCGGAACCTTGAGCACCACGTCCTCGCCTTCGCGTCCCGTTCGGTTGGAGCCCTCGCCGTGGCGCCCGCGCTCGGCCTTGTATTCGGGATTGAAGCGGAAGTGGACGAGCGTGTTGTGGCGCTCGCTGGATTCCATGATGACGTCGCCGCCGTGGCCGCCGTCGCCGCCGGAGGGTCCGCCGCGCGGCACGAACTTCTCGCGGCGGAAAGCCATGCAGCCGTTGCCGCCGTTGCCGGCTTTAACCTGAATTTTGGCTTCGTCAATAAACATAGCTATCAGCTTTCAGCTCTCAGCCAATCAATGCAAGCCGAAAGGAAAAGGCACGGCAACGCCGTGCCTCTAGTTGGATAAGTTCGTAACGCCGCACCGCAGCGCCCAAGCTAATAGTCTGACGGCTGACGGCTTGCTTACGCTTCCGCCGGCTCGACGAGCACGAACTTGCCCGAGCCGCCCTTGTCCACGAACTTCACCTTGCCGGTGATCTTGGCGAAGAGGGTGTCGTCCTTGCCGCGGCCGACGTTAAGGCCGGGCTTGATGGGCGTGCCGCGCTGCCGCACGATGATCGAGCCGCCGGGCACGGTCTGCCCGCCGAACACTTTGACTCCCAGCCGCTGCGAATTCGAGTCGCGGCCGTTGCGTGAACTGCCTAATCCTTTTTTGTGCGCCATAGCAAAATCCAGTGTCAGTTTCTGTTTCTGTTTCAGTTGGTTTCAACTTCAGTTTTCGGTTGCAGTCTTAACGGAGACTCCGTGCCGAACTGAAACCGAAACTGAAACTGAAACTACTTCTTTTCGGGAGCCTTGAAGCTCTGCCCGTCAAAAGCGATCTCGGTGATGCGGACCGCGGTGTACTGCTGGCGGTGTCCATTGAGCTTCTTGTATTGCTTCTTGCGCTTGTAGTGGAAGACCAGCACCTTGTCGCCCTTGACCTGGTCCACCACCTGGCCGACCACGCGCGCTTCGCCTTGCGGCTTGCCGATTTCGCCGGCGTTGCCGGAGACGGCGAGCACGTCGCCGAATTCCACCTGCTTCTGATCGCCGCCGAGCTTCTCCACCCGGATGACATCTCCAGGCGCGACACGGTACTGCTTCCCCCCGGCGCGGATGACCGCGTACATAAAGCCTCCATCCCAGCGATTTGCGAATTGAATTCTTCAATCCGAAAATTCGCAAATCGAATCAGCCCGGCGCCTCAGCGCCCGCGGCCCATGAACCTTGCGTGCTCTGCTTCCCTCCGCCAGGACGGCGGCGGCAACCCCTGACGGGGCTTGGCAGTACAGGCAAACCAATAGATTTTAGCGGTTCCAGCGGGCGAGCGTCAATCGGCTTGGCATTGGGTAGTGAGATGAAAAGCGACGTATGTGTTTTGCGAGTCGCGGGCGAGGGCGCCCGCGCCACCTCGAATTCGATTGCTATTAAGGGCAGCCCCGGCGAGGGCGCCGGAGCCTACAGCATTTGATGGGCTTTAGCGAGGGCGCTGGGGCCTACAGCTCGAATGGGGTCCCCTACGGTGAGGTGATCTCCTCCACCCACTCGTCCGGCAAACGTGCGGAGGTAGCGTCCCGTTCGCGTCCCAGGCGCAGCATGGCCACAATGCCTACCGCCGGTCCGGCAGCCATCGAGAGTGCTGCCCAGCGCCAGCCATAGGCGCTCGCGACGTCGGCGACGAGGCGGATAGAAACGCTGGTCAGCAGAAATCCCATGGCAGTCTGCATGGTTAAAGCGGTGCCCACGTAACGCTGGTCGGCCACCTCGGAGGTGATGGTGGAGAACTGGGCCGAATCGGCAACGACAGAGACACCCCACACCAACGCAATTGCGGTCAGCACCCAGAAGTGATGGAAGAAGACGGCGGCCAGCACGCAGCATGTGCCGCTGACGACCATCGCCACGATCGTCACGCGCGACCTGGCGCGGACATCGACAACCACCCCATCACGCGCCCGGCGGCTTTGCTCAGAGCAGGCTACGGGTGGGGCACCCGCAGTAGGGGAACTGGGCGCACGCCGCTGGTTGCGGTCGCTGGCGTACCCCGCCCAGACGCAGCCCATGGCGCCGACGGCAATGGCGAAGAACGAAATCGTTTCCAGCGCGTTGTGCGATGCGGTGGGAGCGGCCGCGGCCAGCAGCAGGGTGATCCACCCCCACATGGAATAGAGCTCCCACATATGTCCGAGATACCCCAGGTTGGCGAGGCGCAACTCGCGATTGCGCAAAGCCTCCGTAACCTGGCGAAAGTCAAAGCGGGGCGCAAGCGATTTGTACGGGCCCTCCTCCACGCCGAACAGCATGAGCACGCCCGCGATCAGGGAGAACCCGGCGCAAACATAAATGACGCCGCGCCAGGGCAGCGACCCGATATGCACCGCGTGCGGCAGCGCCGAACCGATGGTGATGGCGCCGACCACGATGCCCATGGCCAGTCCGCGCCCGCGCCGATACCAGCCGGTGAGGACCTTCATTCCGGTCGGGTAAACCCCGGCGGCGGTCATGCCGGTCAAGAAGCGGAGGAGCAGCGCCAGCCCGATGTGTCGCGCCGCCACCAACGCAAACGCGGCGGTAAATGCCGCTCCCAGCAAGCTCGACACGGCAAATATGCGGGCGGCACTGGTCAGGTCCAGCAGGTTGGTGATGGCCAGCAGCAGCGCCCCGGCTACGAAGCCAAGTTGCACGGTCAGGGTGAGCCACGACGTCACCGCCAGACCCGCGTGCCATTCGCGCGAGAGCTGCGGGATCACCGCCGTGCCGGAGAACCAAAGCGACTTCGCCAGCAGTTCGGCGATGGCGACGAAGGCGAGCGCTTTGCGGGCACCTGACCAGGGCATGAATGCAATCGCGGCAAAAGCGCAAGCATACAACAGGACGGAAGTGGTGCAGGAATAGTAAGGTGTGAGTTTGCGAGTCGCGGGCGAGGGCGCGGGGGCCTACAGGCGAAAAAGCAGATTCCTCGCTGCGCTCGGAATGACAACACGTTGGAGTTGGTTTTCTTAAGAACCAGAAAACTATTGCGTGCCGCACGGAATGGGCCAAGAATCGCGGCAGCGGGCACGCGACCCTGCCGACTCTAGGATTTCCATGACCAGGAACATTTGCGTTTTCAGTTCGTCCAGTGACGCCTTGGATGCGTCGTTTTTCGCGCTCGCGGAAGAACTTGGCGCCGAGATCGCCCGCCGCGGACACGGCTTGGTGTACGGCGGAACCAACGTAGGGCTGATGGGCGCGGTGGCACGCGCGGTGCAGCGCGGCGGCGGCAAAGTCGTCGGCGTAATTCCCAGATTCATTGCCGACCGCGGCCTGGCCTACGAAGCCGCCAACGAACTAATCCTCACCCTGGACATGCGCCAGCGCAAAGCCACCATGGAGGCGCGCGCGGACGCGTTTCTGGCGCTGCCCGGCGGTTTCGGCACGCTGGAGGAGGTGCTGGAGGTGATCACGCTCAAGCAGCTCCGGCAGCACACCAAGCCGGTGGTATTTGTCAACCCGGACGGATATTACGATCCCCTGACATCGCTGTTCGAGCACATGTACGAGAAGCGCTTCGCCAAGCAAGCGTACCGCGGCATGTACGAATTTGCACCCGACGTGCGCAGCGCGCTCGATTACATGGACCATTACCAGCCGCCATCGCTGCCGGTAAAATGGACAGCCGCGGGAAGTTAGTTCTAAAGTTTCAGTTTCAGTTTCAGTTGTGGGCGGCGAATCGGCCAGCCTCGACACTAGCAGTGACCCACTGAAACTGAAAATCGAAACTGTGTTCGTCGACCTGGGGGTTAGGGGGCCGTTTTCCCTCGGAACGGCCATTAGTTCGCGCTCACCCAAGCCGCGTGCCTTCCCGGCCTGATTGCGCGGTCCACGGTATTCGCATGTCCATGGAAAAGATCGGGCGTTACCAGATCGCAGCGGAGCTCGGCAAGGGCGCCATGGGCGTGGTGTACAAGGCGACGGACCCCAACATCGGGCGCACCGTCGCCGTCAAGACCCTGCGCTTCGACGTCCTCGGCATGGATGGCGAGGAGATGCTGCAGCGCTTCAAGAACGAGGCGCGCGCCGCCGGCGCGATGAACCATCCCAACATCATCACCATTTACGACGCCGGCGAGCACGAGGGCATGTTCTACATCGCCATGGAGTACATCGAGGGACAGGCGCTGCAGGACCTGCTCAAGCAAGAGAAGACGCTACCGCTGGAGAAGATCATTGAGATCGTGCGGCAGGTGTGCGCCGGGCTCGATTACGCCCACAGCCGCGGCATCATTCATCGCGACGTCAAGCCGGCCAACATCATGATGCAGATCGACGGCACCGTGAAAATCATGGACTTCGGCGTCGCCAAGGGCGGCGGCTCGGGCATGACCTCCGCCGGGCAGGTGGTGGGCACGCCCAATTACATGTCTCCGGAGCAGGTGAAGGGCAAGCCGCTGGACGGGCGCTCCGATCTGTTCAGCCTGGGCGTGGTGCTCTACGAAATGATCACGGGCGAGCGGCCGTTCGCCGACCAGAACGTCACCACGATTATTTACAAAATCGTGAATGAGACACCGACGGCGCCGTGCGACCTCAATGCCAGCGTGCACCCCGGTTTGAACGCGGTGGTAATGAAGGCGCTGGCCAAGGCGCCCGAGCAGCGCTACGCCAGCGGCGCCGAGTTGGCCCGCGATTTGCAGAATTACCAGTCCCTGGACACTGCCGGCGTAGTCGCGCCGGCGCCCATCGTCAGGCCCGTCGCCTCCGCCAGCGACGTCGTGCAGGTCCCGACATCCGCGCAACCCGCTGCGCTCGCGGCTGCAGCCACCAAGCCGGCCCAGCCGATGCTCCCCGTGCTCGATACCACGGTAGTAGCTCCCCCACGCGCGGCTGTTCGCCCGTCGCCGCCGCCGAAGAGATCCGGGCCTCTAATTGCCATCGTGGCCGCCGCCGTCGTGGTGGTTGCCCTGGCGCTGGGCGCGTATCTGCGATCGCGTCGCGCGCCGCCGGCGGCGAACGCCGAGAGCGCCACCCCCGCGGCAAGCACGCTGCAGGGAAAACCACCGGCCGGCGCCCCACCTCGCTCGCACGCCAATGGAGTTGCGGGCGCGCCGGCGCAGCTACCCGGCAAAGCGGCCACGGCGGCCGGTTTAGGCGACCTGCAAATTTCGTCGACGCCGTTTGGGGCCAGGGTGACGATTGATGGCAGGAGCAACCCTGACTGGCAGACGCCATTTGCAGCCCGGAGATTGGCTTCCGGGCGGCACGCGGTAAGATTCTCCCTCAAGGGGTACCAGCCGGAGACGCGCCCGGTGGAGGTGGTCGCGGGACAGAAGTTGCCGCTCGTTGTCCAGTTGCAGGTAGCGTACGGCTATGTCGCGCTGAGCAGCGACCCGGCGGGCGCGACCATTTACGTTGACGGCCGCGACAGCGGGCAGCAAACCCCCGCTCGCCTCACCCTCAATGAGGGCCAGCACCGCATCGCGCTGCGCAAGGAAGGCTACAAGCCGCAGATCACCTATGCCGAAGTAACTTCCGGCAAGACATTCAACTTCGCGCCCGCACTGGCGCCGGTGAGCGGCGCTGCACCGGCGACGCCCACCAACGTTGCTTCGTCTCAGGGGACCTCCCCCTTCCACCGGCTCCGGCGTCTCTTCGGCAAGCCTCGGGCAGACGACGGAGTGCTGGAGGTCCGCACTCGTCCGAAGGGCGCGGGAATTTGGCTGGGCGAAATGCAAGCCCCATCCCGAACTCCAGCCAAGCTGGCGGTCGCTCCGGGTAGCTACAAGATCACGCTGCGTCTTCCCGGCTACAAACCGATTACGCGCTCGGTAACGATCGAAAAAGGCAAGATGATGGGCGTGGAAGAAATTTTCGAGCCGCAGTAGCTGACGGGCGCGCCGAGGATCCGCTCCGCAGTTCACGACTCATGGGAAGATCACGGAGGGGGCCGACTTCGATTCACGAGCCGGTGTTAAGGGACTGCTCAGCCGCGGCGCTTGCTCTTGGCCTTTTCCCAGGGGCGTGCCGGGCGTTCCGCCGGTGGCTCATCGCGGTTCTGCACGCGGTCGTAGACGTAGTTCTCGCTTACCGTGCCCAGCGACTCGTTATACAGGCTGGGCGCCCCGGTGGCTTCTTTTAACTCTTCCGTGAACTGGTGTAGCGCTTTGAGCTGGTCGGCGGTGGCGGGCGCTTCGCTCTTGGTGGTTTTGAAAAACTGCTGATATCCGCGATTGATCAGCTTGGCGATCTCTCCCGCGATCAGGTATCCGGGGTGGGCGAAGATTTTCACTGCCCCATCGTCCGTCTTTTCGATGGCCGCTGAGCAGTTGTATTTCTTGACGAACCCGCGGTTCTGCACGCCCGGGGCTTCCAGCAGTTCGAAGCCGTGGTCGCGCAGCCAGGCGACGGTTTCGTCATAGGTGCGTGGGGCAGGCTTCTTGGCCATGATCTGGGAATTGCAACCAATGTATCGCCGCACCACCCTACCACATCCAACACCGTGACGGGCAAAGAGGCGCTCGCTGCTGCCAATCAGCCGCTTGGGATGGATAAGATACCTTCCAGGGACGGGCTATTGCCCGCGCCGCAATCGATCCGCTAATTTCGACTGGTGGGGACACGGCCGAAACCGATGCAGATGTCGCAGCCTTTTCCCAGCACGCGAAGGAAGCCGGTGGCGCCGGCGCACGATGCCGCGCCCGCAAAGCTGGGCCAGAGTGTGCTCGAGCGCATCGGCAACACGCCGCTGGTGCGGCTGGCGCGCGTCACCCGGGAGTTGCGCGGCGTGGAAGTGCTGGCCAAGGCGGAGTGGTTCAATCCAGGCGGCTCGGTGAAGGATCGCGCCGCCGCCAACATTGTGCGCGAAGCGGTGCGGGCGGGCAAACTCGCGCCGGGCAAGCAACTGCTCGATTCCACCAGCGGCAACACCGGCATTGCCTACGCCATGATCGGCGCCGCCATGGGTTTCGGCGTCACCTTGTGCATGCCAACCAACGTTTCGGTGGAGCGCAAGCGCATTCTCGACGCCTACGGCGCCAACATCGTCTACACCGATGCCGGCGAGGGTTCCGACGGGGCGATTCGCAAAGCCCGCCAGATGTTCTCCGCCGAGCCGGACCGGTATTTCTACGCCGATCAGTATTCCAACGACGCCAACTGGCGCGCCCACTACGAAACCACCGCCTCTGAAATCTGGCGCCAGACCGAGGGCAGAATCACGCACTTCGTTGCCATGCTCGGCACCAGCGGCACCTTCGTCGGCACCACCCGCCGGTTGAAGGAACTCAATCCGGATGTCCGCTGCGTCTCGCTGCAGCCGGACTCTTCCTTCCACGGTATCGAGGGCGCCAAGCACATGGCCACCGCCATCGTGCCCAAGATTTACGATCCTTCGATGGCCGACGCGGATCTGGGCATCGCCACCGAGCGCGCCTACCAGATGGTGAAGCGCCTGGCACGCGAAGAAGGCCTGCTGGCGGGCATCTCCTCCGGCGCCGCGCTGGCCGGATGTCTCGAGGTGGCCAAGACCGCGCCGCGCGGATCGGTGATCGTCACCGTGTTTCCCGACAGCGGCGACAAATACCTGAGCGAGAGTTTCTGGGACGAAGATTGATTGGGTGATTTGCCGATTGGGCGATTTGCCGGTTTCAAATCGGCAAATCAGTAAATCGGCAAATCGGCAAATCACGATGCTGAAGATCGGCGAATCCGAATTCAACGCCCTCCGCGCGCACGGCGAGGAAACCTACCCGCACGAGTGTTGTGGCGTGCTGCTGGGGCGCATGCAAGACGAAGACGAAAACGAAGACGCGGAGCGCCACGTCCTGGAGATCGTGCGCTGCGGCAACACGCGCGACGACCGCCCGCAGGACCGCTACCACATCGATCCCCGCGACCTGGTGCGCATCCAGCGCCAGGGGCGCGAGCGTGGGCTGGATATTGTGGGTTTTTATCATTCGCATCCCGACCATCCCGCGCGCTGGTCGCAAACCGACCTTGCCGAAGCGCACTGGATCGGCTGCTCCTACGTCATCACCAGCGTCGAGAAAGGCCGCGCCGTCACCACCAACTCCTTTGCGCTGCACGGATCGGGTGAAGACGACAAGCATTTCGAAGACGAGCCGGTCGAGGTCAGCGCGGCGAAAGTATTGGTCAGGGAGTTCGAAGCGGAATAGGGTCCCGAGCGAAGTGAAGGAGATTCGCTGTTTGGAACTGAAGGAGACACAGAGATCCCTCGACTCGGGCTTCCCGCGCTGGTAAAAGCGCGCGGGAGCTCTCCCTCGCTCGGGATGACATCAGCCAGCGACATCGGCTACAGAAAAAGATGAAACGGCATAAAGCTGGAGAACATGCAGGGCTTTAGCCTCTCTGCGGTTCTTCGCAGTTGAATCCATCCGCATTCTCCGGGCATCTCTTGAGGGTATGAAGCTTATGAGAATCATGATTCCGACGCCGCTGCGTCAGTACGCCGACAAGAAAGACGCGGTCGAGGTCAAGGCCGGCACGGTCGGCGAAGCCCTCAGCGGCCTCACCGCGCGCCATCCTGAGCTGCGCAAGCACCTCTACACCGACGACGGCCGCCTGCGCGCCTTCGTCAACGTGTACCTGAACGACGAGGACATCCGCTATCTCGGCAAGGAGCAGACTCCGGTCAACGAGGGCGACACGCTCTCCATCGTGCCGTCCATCGCCGGAGGGAGCTTGATTTCGTAATTTTGTGATTTAGTAATTTGGTAATTTTCGAGCAGCAGTTCGGATGCGCCAAGCAGCGGCAAATTACCAAATTACCGATTTACCCGATTACCAAATGTGCTTTATGGCCACCATCACCCAACGCGCTCCCGCCACCCTCTCCAACGACGAAATTCTGCGCTACTCGCGCCACCTGATCATGCCCGAAGTGGGCATGGACGGCCAAACCAGACTCAAGGCCGCCAAAGTCCTCTGTATCGGCGCGGGCGGGCTAGGCTCGCCCTTGGCGCTCTATCTGGCCGCCGCCGGCGTGGGCACGCTGGGCGTGGTGGACTTCGACGTGGTGGACTTCACCAACCTGCAGCGCCAGATCATCCACTCCACCGCCGACGTCGGGCGCAAGAAGCTGGACTCCGCCGCGGAGAAAATCAAGGCCATCAACCCCTACGTCCAAGTGCGTCCCTTCGAGACCCGCCTCACCAGCGCCAACGCGCTCGAGCTGTTTCGCCAGTTCGACATCGTGGTGGACGGCACCGACAATTTCCCCACCCGCTACCTGGTTAACGACGCCTGCGTGCTCACCGGCAAACCCAACGTCTACGGCTCCATCTTCCGCTTTGAAGGCCAGGTCAGCGTCTTTGCCACCGAGGAAGGCCCGTGCTACCGCTGCCTGTATCCCGAGCCGCCTCCGCCCGGACTGGTACCCTCGTGCGCCGAAGGCGGCGTGCTGGGAATTCTGCCCGGGCTGGTCGGCGTGATGCAGGCCACCGAGGCCATCAAGCTGATTCTCGGCAAGGGCGAGCCGCTTATCGGGCGCCTGTTGCTGGTGGACGCGCTCGGCATGAAGTTCCGCGAGCTCAAGCTGCGCAAGAACCCCGATTGCCCCGTTTGCGGCCCGCACCGCACCATCACTCAACTGATCGACTACAACGAATTCTGCGGCATCCGCGGCGAGGAGAAACCAGTGGCTGAGTCCAACCTGCCAGAAATCACTGTCGAGGAGCTGAACCGCCGTCAGGACGCCGGCGAGGATATTTTCGTGCTCGACGTCCGTGAGCCGCACGAATATCAAATCTGCAACCTGCGCGGCTATCTCATCCCGCTCGGCGATCTCGCCAAGCGCGTCCACGAGCTCGACTCCAGCCGCGAGATCGTCGCCCACTGCAAGATGGGCGGACGCAGCGCCAAGGCAGTGGACTTCCTGCGCCAGGCCGGTTTCGCCAAGGTGAAGAACCTCAAGGGAGGCATTCTCGCCTGGGCTGATCGGGTGGATCCCACCATGCCGAAGTACTGAAAGACAGGAGTTAGGAGTCAGTAGTTAGGAGTCAGGAAAGACGAGGCCAGCCGTGATTCACGGCCGGCCTTTCTCTTGGACTGCGCAATCCAGCGTTGCAGTAAACGTCCTTCTATTCATCGCGCCACGATCCTCGTCCCGCCATTGGCCGGAAAAACGGGCCCTTCTACCGCTTGAAAAAATCCCGAGAACGTGGACAATGGCGGCTAGCTATATTCGCTCTGAGACGCAAGCGCGGAGGAAACCCGGATTCTCACTCTGCGCGCCATATTCACCGGGCAGCGATTCCCGAGATTAACCGCGGAGGCTCCGTATGAAGGCCAAAGTTGTTTCGTTGTGCGCCGTGCTTGTACTGCTCTGCGTTTCCGGTCAGGCGGCCGAACGCAAAAAGCGTGTCGCGGTCTTCGACTTCGACTACTCCACCGTCCGCACTTACGTCGCCGGTATCTTTGGCACCGACGTTGACGTGGGCAAGGGTATTTCCGCTCTGCTTATCAAGCGCCTGGTGCAGGACGGCACCTTCAGCGTGATTGAGCGCGCGCAAATGGACAAAATCCTGACCGAGCAGAACTTTTCCAACAGCGACCGCGCCAATCCCAACAGCGCCGCCAAAATCGGCAAGCTGCTCGGCGTGGACGCCATCATCGTCGGCAACATTACCCAGTTCGGCAACGAGACTAAGAACCAGGGGGTCGGCGGAGGCGGCGGCGGATGGGGCGGCTTTGGACTTGGCGGCTTCAAGCATAAGGAGTCCAAGGCCATCGTGACCCTGGATGCCCGCATCGTTGACATTGACACCGCCGAAATCCTCGCCGTGGCCGATGGCAAGGGCGAGTCGTCGCGCAGCAGCACTTCGCTCGGCGGCATGGGCGGAAACTGGCACGGATTTGGCGGCGGCACCGTGGACTTCGGCAGCAGCGACTTCCAGAACACCATCATCGGCGAGGCAGTCAAGGGCGCCGTCGACCAGATGAGCACGGGCGTCATTGCCGGCGCGCCCAAGCTATCGGCGCGCAAGATCAACGTCGAGGGCGTGGTCGCCTTCGTCGAGTCGGGCAAGGTGGTCCTCAATGTCGGCGCCAAGGCCGGCGTCAAGGTGGGCGATCAGATGACCATCTCGCGCGTCTCGCAGGTGATCAAGGACCCGACCACCGGCAAGGTCCTTCGCAGCATGGCTACCGAGGTCGGCAAGATCGAAATCAGCGATGTGGACGATGTCTCGGCCGTTGGCAAGATCGTGAGCGGCGCCGGCTTCAAGGTGGGCGATGTGGTCAAGACCGTGACCCAGTAACGCCCGCTCCACAAAGGACCAGCTCGTTGACCTCGCGTTGTGCCGCGTGTGGGGAACGGCGCTGCCTGGGGAAAAGTAGGTGAGGCGGAATCGGAAGATTCTAGCGAGCTTGGGAGGAAATTGTGGTGGCGAGTCCGGCGGTTTCCCTTTCACCGGCCGAGTGCCCGGTGTGTTTTGTGCCGTCAACGCGGTTCTGGGGCAAGCGAACTTCTCTGCCCATGTATGAGTGTGCGGTTTGTGGAGTCATCTTCTTCGATCGCCGGACGATCCAAGGCTCGAACTACGGCCATTATTACGATTACACGACGGACTGGGACGCAGAACGTGTCTCCTGGGAACTCAAGATTCGAACTGCGAAATTTCGGCGGCAATTGAAGCGGCTTGGCGGCTATGCCAAAGGACGTGCGCTCCTCGACATTGGAGCAGGTCCGGGGTACTACTGCCGCGTTGCGCGAGACGAGGGCTGGGACGCATCGGCGGTTGAAATCTCACCCAGTGCCGCTGCAATCGGCGAGAAATACCTGGCAGTGCGATACGTCCGCCTTGAGGATGTTCCCGCCGGCAGCCTGAATGTGATCACCTGCCATCACGTAGTCGAACACATTGATTGGCCCTTGAGCTTCCTGGGAGTACTTAGACAGAAGCTCGCGCCGGGTGGCGTCATTGCCGCCCACGTCCCCCACCGCGAATGCCTCAGTTTCTGGATTCGCAACAAGCTGGGCTTGTCGGCTCACGGTTCGGACAAGCTGTGCACGCTCTATGCGCCCGAGCACCTGACAGGATTTACGCGGGAATCGCTGGCGGCCCTGTTCCGCCGCGCAGGGTTCGCGCCGCTGCTTCTGCGCACCGCCTCGATGTGGAGCAGCTATTACGACCCGTTTTTCTTCAAGAACTACACTCGACGCGGCGATTACATCGGCATCGTGAAGCACGCGCTTCGCTGCACGGCCGACAACTTCGGCATCCTGTTCGGACGAGGAGAATGGGTGATCGGGCATTTTCGTAAGCTGGAAGACCCGGTTTCGATAACGAAGTAGCCCGCCCTCGGCCGGGGCAATCTTTCGGGCCCGTGCCCTTGCGTCTAATCAGCCGTGTAGCCCTCTGCGGCCGCAGGTTCCGCCGCGCCGCGCGACCTGGCATGTGACCCGTAGTACGCCACCGCCGCGCCCCACGACGCCAGCCGCAGCATCCAGCGCAACCACAGCAGCGCCTGTGCCACCGCGAACCAGATGAAGATGGTCGCCACCGAGTGCTGCGGCATCCAGCGCGCGAACACCACGTAAACCACCAGCGACGCCGCGGTCAGCAGCCCTAGCGTCAGGTAGATCAGCATCACGCGCCCGAAATGCGACAGGAAAAAGCCGGCGGCGTGCAGGAACGCCGCGATCGCCGACGTGTGCTCGTCGATCACCATGTCCGCCTTGGCGTATTCCATCAGCGCGTTCACCACCAGCACGGATGCGACCAGCAGCGCCACTCGCGCCAGCCCCAGCCACATCCATGGTCCGGCGACACTGGCGCTCTGCAATATCGCTGCAATCCATTTTTCCAGCACTCCGTTGAAAATACAAAACGCCAGCCAGTACAGCAGCGACCCGATCACCGCGATGCGCGCAAATCGCCCGAAATACTTTCCCATGCCGCGGCCGAAGGCGTGCAGCCCCGCTTCTTGGCCGGACGCGAAAACTTCAAACGCGCCGCCCGACAGCAGGGTGTTCAGCGCCAGGAACAGGATGCCGGCGTACATCACTCCCACGGAGAAGTGCTTGAGGAACTCGCCGTTGACGATGGTGAACTCGGCCAGCCACGCGGCGCTGAATCCGTCCGCCAGTTGCCGGCCCACGGCGCTGTTGCCGACGTGATCGGCGATGGCGTCATGCATCGGCGCGGCCACCGCCGCCGCCATCAGCAGATTGCATCCGAAGAAAATGGATACCATCCACTTGTTCCGCCACGCCGTGGTCAATCCCTGCCCGATTGCTGCACTCGGCTTCATCATCCCCGCTCTCAATGGCCATCGGCCGTGGGCCGTCGACTAAGAGAAAAACGAAAACGCCATCAGCGCGTTCTGCAGCCACACCACCCAGCGCAGATACCACTTCTGCGCCGCCAGCTTCACCGGCTCTTGCAGGTAGTTGTCATGCGTGCGATTCACCTGCAGCTTCCAATCGAAATCCCGGTCAATCATCGCCGACGCAATTTTCGATTTCCCGTCGTACTTGAACTTCGCCCACCGATACTGCCCGTTCCAGCGCTCGACCTTCTCGGTACCGTCCTCGAAGCGTACCTGCAGCGTTACCGGGAACTGCATCTCGCCCAGCCGCCGCACCAGAACTTCCGACTCTTTCTCGCCGTCCTTGTCCTTGCCATGCTTGGCGCCGACGTAAGCCGGCTTGCCGTTCTCGTCGAACAGGCCCTCTTTTGATTTTGCCTTGCCGGTCGTCACAGAAACCGCGTAATCCAGCATTCCCGTGCCGTAGACCGTCTGCTCAAAAAACCACTTCATGTCGCGCCCCGATACTTCGTTCACGGTATTCATGAAGTCGATCGCGTCGGGATGTTTAAAGCGGTAGCGCTGGTGATAGGTCCGGATAACCTTGGGCCACCGCTCGCCGAGCAGCGCCTCCAGCGTCAGCAGCGTGATCTCCGGCTTGGCGTAGGCCTGCACGCCATAGCTTTGTCCATCCATGTCGAGCCAGGCATAGCGCTCCATCGCGTCCGCCTGGGCGCGGTTCCAATACCCACGCCCGGAGCGCGCGTACATCTGCACCATTGGCACGCCCTCGAAGTACTGTCCCAGCGGCACCGACCCCACCCCATACCACGGGTACCTCGGTACCGGCATGCGCGTCCACTCCGCCGCCGGATACGGTACTCCCGCCAGCCGCTCGTACATTTCTCCCGGCGGATACGCTTTTTCCAGCACCTTGGTCGTGGAATACGAGTTGAATCCCTCGTCCAGCCACGCTTCTTCAAACTCGTTGTTGCCCACCATCCCGTACCAGAACTGGTGTCCAAACTCGTGCACGATTACGCCCTCCGGACTGAGCGCGTGCTTGGCCGGCCAGTACTGCGTGCCCGCGGTGATGAAGGTCGGATACTCCATCCCGCCCGACCCGCCGATCGGGTCCACCACGGTCAGCGTGTCGTAGGGATACTTGCCGTAGAACAGGCCGAACCACTTGATGGCCGCAAAGATCGCGCGGAAGTGCCGCTCCACCTGGTCCTGGTGCTCGCGCTGAATGATCAGCGACACCTTCACGTCCTGCAGCTTTACGTCCTCGGGCGGCACTCCGGTTTTCTTCGACCACTCCGCGATCTCCGCCGGCGTCACCTGACTGTCCGCCTCGAAGGTGCGCGCGATCTTTTCCGCGTCCGCGTTGGGCTCCGTCGTCCACGCGAAGTCGTGCACGTCTTCCTGGTAGTAGTTGTAGGTGGTGGTGCCGTCGGGATTCTGCGTGGCGCGGCGCTCCACGCCGGTCGCCCCGATAACAAAGTCGCTGGGTACCGTCAGCCGCGCGTCGAACACGCCGTAGTCGGCGAAGAACTCGGTGACCGCGTGAAACTGATGGCAGTTCCATCCCGCCACCGCCCGATGCCGCTCGCCCACACCCTCGTACACACCCGGCTTGGGAAACCATTGCGCGAACAGGAAATAATTGTTCCGGTACCCGGTGCGCGCGAAAATTCGCGGCATCTTCGACGTCCACTCGATCTCGATGGTGACGCTCTGCCCCGGCCCGATCGGCTTCGACAACGGCACCCGCGCCACGGTCTGGTCGTTTGCGTTGTCGTCGTCGGGATGGATGTACTCCAGCTTCGCCGTCAGGTCCTGCCCGTCCACCTTGATCGCATGGATCTGCTCGTAGCCCCATTCCTCCGGCTTAATACGGCGCTCATCCGTCTGGCGCCGGCGGCTTCCGCCCTCCTGCATGAACGTGGACCGGTCGTTCTTGAAAGCGTTCAGATAGAGGTGGAACTGCAAATCGGGCACCGGCCCGCTGGTGTGGTTCTTCCACACGATCGTCTCGCGACCGGCGATCGTCTTCCGCTTCGCGTCCAGCCGCGCGTCGATTTTGTAGCGCACAATCGGATCGGGGATGAACTTCGCCTGCGCCGCACTCGTCATCACGATCTGAAACATTGCCGCCGACAGCGCAGCCTTCGAAAGCAAACGACCGCAAGACCGATAGACCGAAAGACCTCTCATCACTTGCTCCCCAACTCCACTTCCATCGTCTGGTGACAATTCGTCCCCGGGTCGTGCGTGACCGTCTTGCTCTGTCCCTTGTAGCTCACCGTGAACTCGATCGGTTTCTTCACCTCTTGCGGCAGGCCGGCGAACTTCCCCTTGCCGTCGGCATCGGTCGAGAGCTCCAACTCGGTCTTGCGCTTGCTCAAGAATCCGTAGCGGATAATGGTGTGAATCTTCGCCAGGTACACCGGCTTCTTGGCCGCGTCGGTTACCGTGAACTCCACCCAGCATGGCCCGATGTCGGCGCTGAGCTGCGGCTGGTCCGCCGCGCGCGACGTGCTGCCACACAGAACGAGACAAAAAAACAGGACGACCCTGCGCACACATTTCGTCATTTCTCTCGCACCGCTGACGCCGATTTCCCGCAATTGATCATCCACGGCGTGCCGAATTGATCTACTAGCCCGGATAATTCGCGAAGTTGAAGGTGCGAAAAGCCTCTTGTGCTACAAACATGTTGTCAAGACAGTGTTTGTAGCGACGCAAGAGGCTTCCGCGTGAATGACGATAACACGACACAGTGTTTGTTGTTCCCCAACATGTTTTCCAAGCGCGTCGTGGCTCGGTTTGACCAGCGGCAGGGCAGTTCCGACGGCGGCGCCCTGCTGCGGAAGGCGGCCGATCGGCGCTACGGATTGATGGCTTGCCTGACGTCCTGTCTGCAGGATGAGCGGCAGCTCGGCAAGATCGACCATTCGCTGGAAGAGTTGCTGGCGCAGCGCGTGTTTGCGATTGCCTGTGGCTATCCCGATGATGCGGCCCGCCTAGCCAGCGATCCGATCCACAAGCTGTTGCTCGACCGGGACCCCATCGCGGGCACCGATCTGGCGTCGCAGCCCACCCTCTCGCGCTTTGAAAATGCGGTCGGGCCCAAGGAACTCTATCGCCTGAGTGAGGCTCTGGCCGCCTGCGTGATCCAGCGCCCTGCCCAGCGGCTGCGCCATCGCGTGCGCCGCGTCACCGTGGATCTGGATCCGACCGACGATCCCACGCACGGTGCGCAGCAGTTGTCGTTCTTCAACGGCCACTATGATACCTGGTGCTACCTGCCGGTGATGGGCTTCGTCAGCTTCAATGACGAATCGGAACAGTATCTGTGCGCCGCCGTGTTGCGCCCCGGCAACGCGTGAGACTGCGGTCGTTGCGCTGATCCACCAGGATGGGCGCTATTGATGGGCAAATTAAATGAGCACCATGGTGAGAAACCTGCTAAACAAGGCTGTCCTTGAAAAATTAGCTGGCAAGCGCGCCTTTGAGCGCGGCGCGGATTACTTTGCGGATGGACACGTTATCGGGCTGAAAGAAAACAACGGCGCGGTTACGGCCACTGTGCGCGGCAGCTACGACTATCGCGTGAAGCTCTGGGCCGAGGGCGAAGCGCTCGCGTTCGAGTGCAACTGCCCGGTCGGACAAGACAGCGCCTTCTGCAAACACTGTGTCGCCTCGGGATTGGCCTGGCTGGAGCGGTGCGAACAGAAGACCAGCGGCTCCCAGCCCAGCGAGAACGGCGACGTAACCGACGATGAAATCCGCACTTTTCTGATGGCGCGAGACAAAGGCGCACTGGCCGAGCTTGTACTGGAGCATTCCGAGTGGGATGCAGAGTTTCGCGACCGGCTCGTCTTGATGACCGCGGAGAGGGGTGGAAAGCAGCCCGATCTTGCAGCATTTCGTGCGGCGATTGACAAAGCGATTCGCCATCGCGGATTTGTGGACTACAACAGGATGCCCGCATACGCGCGCGGCATCGAGGCTGTCATAGATTCCCTGGAGGCTTTACTGAGTCGCGGGCATGCCAAGGCGGTACGCGAACTGGTCGAACGGGCGCTCCAACGGCTGGAATCGGCAATGAATGACATGGACGACTCGGATGGCTTCATGGGAGGAATCCTCGGCCGGTTGCAGCAGTTGCATCTGTCCGCCTGCCAACTGGAGAAGCCGAATCCTTTGACGATGGCAAAATTCCTCTTTGAATGGGAAGTCCGCAGCGGTTGGGAGATGTTTTTGGGCGCGGCGGAGACCTATGCGGACGTGCTCGGCGAAAGCGGACTGGCAGAGTATCGCAAGCTGGCCGAAACAAAGTGGGCCAGAGTGCCTCTCCTGGCTCCGGGGGAAAAAGATCCGGAACAATATCGCAGCCGCTGGCGCATCACCCACATCATGGAGACGCTGGAGAAGCAGACCGGGGATGTGGATGCTCTGGTTGCGATCAAGTCGCGTGACCTATCCCACGCCTTCAGCTTTCTGGAGATTGCCAAGATTTACAAAGCGGCGGGCAATCATGAAGCCGCAATGCAATGGGCGGAACGAGGAGCGCGAGCGTTTCCTGAGCACACCGACAGCCGCTTGCGCGAGTTTCTCATTGAGGAATACCACAGGCAGAAGCGGCACAGTGAAGCAGTGGCGATTGCCTGGACGGGATTCTGCGAGCGACCGGGACTCGATGCCTACATAATCTTGCACAAGAGCGCCTCTAAGGAGGAGCGATGGCCCGAATGGCGAGAGAAGGCTCTGGCCCTCTTGCGACAAGAGATCGCGCAGAAGAAGGAACGGCGGACAACAGGCGGATGGGGGCCGCCCGCGTGGGATCACTCGGAGTTGGTGAGTATATACCTGTGGGAAGGCGACACCGAAGCTGCGTGGGCGGAAGCGAAGACCGGCGGATGTCACGACGGTGTTTGGTTTCGGTTAGCTGAGGCAAGAGAGAAAGACCATCCCGAGGATGCCATAGCCATCTACACCGCGCAGCTTCGGCGCGCATTGCAACAGGCGCAGCCACAAGCGTACCGGGAAGCGGTCAAAATTCTTCGCAGAATCCATAAGCTTGATGTGCGAATCGGCAACGAGCTGGATTTCGCCGCTCTTGTCCAGTCCGTTCGCACACAATATAAGGCCCGCCGGAATCTGATCAAGTTGCTCGATGCAGAGGGCTGGTCGGGTCACCCGTCGCCACGTTGATGTAGCGGTCATCCAAATGAATGAAGGAGTGGGGCATGTCCTTTCGGAGCGATGGATTGCTCAGGGGTGCGCGTGAGGAGCGGGTGAAAGCCTTGCCCACCCTAGTTAGGGGAGCGAAGTGGCACCTTCCATTAGGCGCCGCTCCGGCAGCGATCAGACGGGATTACCGATTTCCTGAATCTGTGCAGCGATAGCGAACTGTCCTGAACGTTCTCCCACTCGAACAACCCTGCCGTGGTAACAAGCCGATTCGCTGGATTGTTGCCCAAGTTCCTCGGGGAGCATGAGAACGACTTCTAGTTCGGACCCTGTGCTGAATGGAACATCGGTTAGCAAGAGCACTCCCCCGATACTGACATTCTTGAGCGTGGCGGCAAGCGTGTGGCCTGCGCGGCTGACTGTGGCAGGCCGGGTCATATTAGTGCGGCGATGCCGACGCAACTCGGATTCTAGTGCTGTCATAAGGCCTCCTAATAGTGGCGCGGAACCAACAGGCGTACACCCAGGACCCAAGTGCCGTGGTAATCTGCAGCTTGTTGCCGTGGCTGACGATCAACTGCGGCTGCCCGATGCCGCGCTCCACCAGGCCCTCCAGCAGCAGTTGCCAGGCGTCGCCGCTCTCGGCGACGGTGGTGGCCACCGCCAGCAACAGCTTCTCGCCAGTGTCAGCTTCTCAGGAGATTACGCCAACCCTTTTTGTACAAGAATGGGGACAGGACCGTATCCGGCTACTAGTGGGAGATCGCTTAACGGTATTGTGGCGTAATAGGCGAGCATCGGATGGAGCCAAGATTCCTGGCTTTGGCCGTGCGTCTGCGCTCGGCGGAATTACCGCTGGTATGCTCCGATATCGATACGGCTTCCCTGCACCCGCGGCTGTCCCGCGAAATCGATCGTGCCCTCGACAGCCGCACCCAGTTCCGCACCCCGGTTGACGGCGGGCGAAGCCGCCTGCGGGTGCAAGTCAGGCGTCGTCAGGCTGAGTAACAGCGGGTCCGCGTACCATGAGGCAATGTCTTGGCCGCTGGCCGATTGGTAGGATGTAAATCCCGTACGGCTGCTGCCATTCCAGATAAACTCGGCCGCGGACCAGCTCAGCGAAGAAAAGTAGAGGTTGTGGTTTGCAGCCACCGGGTTGGGCCCGCTGTTGGTGTAGTTGTTGATGAACAGCCCCTGTGAGGTGGCGTACACGATATTGTTCTCAAACACGTTGTTGGTCGCGTAGTACTGGACCTGAAATTCGCCGCTGCCCGTACTCTTAGTGTCGTTCTGAAACAGCGTGTTGTTGACGATTGTGCAGTGGTCCGTGCCGCCGGTTTTGCTGGCATACCCGCCAATCGATATGCCGGCGGAGTTGGTATGGTAGACGAGGTTGTTCCGCACCGTCACCGAGCCGGCGACGCGCCCCGAGTGCTCGCTGGCAACTTCGATGCCCAAGTCCGCAGCGTAAACCCGGTTACCTTCGATGATTACCTGCGAGCAGCCGTCACAGTAAATCCCGTCGGCGTTGTACACGTTGCCTTCGCCGGCATTATGGATGGCGCTGATGTTGTAAACCGTGTTGCCACCGATTACGCCGTAGCGGGGATAATCGTACGCCGGGTTGGGCGCTACTCCTTCGAACCCGATGGCACCGATTCCGATATTGTCGTTGTCGTGGATGATGTTATTGGTAATGGCGAAGTTCGTGACGTTGCCATCGACGCTTACCGATTCGCCGCCGCCGGTCTTGAGGTTATACACCTCATTGCCGCCGATGGTGATGCGGTCGAGAGATGCGGGCGCTGCTGTCCCATACACGGCGATGCCGAAAGCATTGCCGTTTTTCTCGGATGTGGTCACGATGTCGTGGATCGAGTTATTCAAGAGTTGAATGTTGCTACCCGAGCCTGACACCCAAATGGCGGCGGGCGTGGCAGAGGCGCTTCCCGTCTGGTAATTGCGTATTTCAAATCCCTGAATGGTGACGTAGCTCTGGCCGGCGACGTTGAACAACCCTTGTGTTGTTGAAGGCGGTGCTAGTCCCGTTCCATCCACAATAGCGGTCTGGCCGGGATAGCTTTGCAACGTAATCGGACCCGCAGTGGCTGATCCTGATGACGCAATCCTAACGATTTCGTTATAAAACCCGCCAAGTACATAAACCGTCTCCCCCGCCTGAACGGAATTCGCGGCGTGCTGAATCGTTTTCCAGGGAGCGGCGAGCGTGCCCGGGTTGGAGTCGCTCCCCGACGTCGAGACGTAAAGGGACCTGCCGGTCCCGGATGATGCCACGATGGTCAGCTGCGCTGAGGCCGACTTCGTCGCATCAGCCTGGGACACTGCTGTCAACGTCACCGTGGCGGGACTGGGAACTGTCGACGGTGAAGTGTAAAGCCCGGAGTTCGAAACTGTCCCCACGACTACGTTTCCGCCTGGCGCACCGTTTACCTGCCACGTGAGAGCGGTATTGTTGGCACCGCTGACCGTAGCGGTGAACTGCTGAGTGTCGCCCGTTAGCAGCGACACCGAAGTCGGCGCAATCGAAACCGACACCACCGCCGGCGCGCTCACCGTCGCAGTCGCTGCCGCTGACTTCTTGACGGTGGCCGTGAGCCGCTGTGTCCCCCCCGTCAACAGCGAGGGCGAGGTGGGCGCCGAACCCGACGGCACGCTCCAACACGGTGTCATCGCGGCATTCAGGTTAAGGTTCTTCTTGATGGAGCTGATGCGCGCCGCGTTCATCACCGGGCAAAACGTCGCAGTATTGCCGTTGTATTCGGCGTTGAAGACCGCTTTATTGGCATTGATGAAGGGCGTGAGCGTATTGCACTCACTGTACTGGTAGCACTGCTCATTCACCGCAAAGTCGAAGACCGAGACCAGGCTCGGAATCTGGTCGAGATCGTTCTTCAATCCAATCGAGAGTCCGCGAGCGTGCGCCCAGGTAGCCAGCAAAGTGTTATAGGTAATCTGGTCCGCACCCGTCAGTGGGAAGCCGGGGTTGTTGGTGTAGCCGTCGATATTGTCCGGCTCGATTCCGTCACATCCTTTCGTGACCGCCAAATCCATCCGGGCCTGCATAATTGGGCCGAGCACGCTGCTCTGCCTGATGTCCAGCCACTTTTCTCCCGGCCAGCCGGATACATCGTTGCCCAACACAGAGGGAGGAAAGCTGGCAGCATCGGGGCGCCAGTCCTCATACGTTCCAGCGCTGATATAGCAGACCACCTTTCTTCCCTGCGAGTGCAGCGAGGTCATAACCGACACAGCGTTGTCGAATAGGTCGATGTCGTAAACCTGCACGTTGAAGCTCTGATCCACGGTGCCGGTGAGTTGCCATTGCCAGGTGGTCATCGGAACCGGTTGCCAGAGGGAGCCAGGAACCGTAATGCTGGCGCTGGCGCTGGCGCTTTTGGTGGCATCGGCCACGCTGGTGGCCTTCACGGTGTACGTTCCAGCCGCAGTAGGTGCGGTGTAGAGTCCACTGGCCGAGACGCTCCCGCCCGTCGCCGACCAAGTTACGGCGGTGTTGGAGCTCCCCGTGACCGTGGCGCTGAACTGCTGCGTGCCGCCCGTTGACAGCGATACCGAAGTCGGCGCAATCGAAACCGACACCACCACCGGCGCGCTCACCGTCACGCTGGCCGTTGCTGACTTGGTGGCATCGGCCACGCTGGTGGCGGCGACCGTATAGGTTCCCGTGGTACTAGGGGCGGCGTAAAGTCCGCTGACGGAGATGCTTCCGCCCGTCGCCGACCAAGTAACAGCCGTGTTGGAGCTCCCTGTGACCGTGGCCGTGAACTGCTGCGTACCGCCCGTTGACAGCGATATCGAAGTCGGCGAAATCGAAACCGACACCACCACCGGCGCGCTCACCGTCACGCTGGCCGTTGCTGACTTGGTGGCATCGGCCGCGCTGGTGGCCTTCACGGTGTACGTTCCGGCCGTGGCAGGTGCGGTGTAGAGTCCACTGGCCGAGACGCTGCCGCCCGTCGCCGACCAAGTTACAGCCGTGTT
>JAIQFM010000038.1 GCA_020073285.1 Terriglobia bacterium
GCGCAGCGCATTTACGCCGAGGGCCACGAGATCGGCAACCACACCTTCACCCATCCCGACATCAGCAACATCCGCAAGGGCTACATGCGGGTGGAGCTGAACCTGGCGGAGCGCTTTTTCGCCAGCCGTATCGGCGTCAAGCCGCTGCTGTTCCGTCCGCCCTATTCGATTGACCAGGAACCCGACACCGCCGACCAGGTGCGCCCGCTCGAAATCGCGCAGCAGATGGGCTACATCACGGTCGGCGACAAGATTGACCCGCACGACTGGCAGGACACGCCGGCGGCGCAGATCACCAAAGAAATTATGGCGCACCTGCCGCCCTGCGATCCCGACGATCAACGCTGCGGCAACATCGTGCTGCTGCACGATGGCGGCGGCAACCGCACCCAAACCGTGAAGGCGCTGCCCCTGATCATCGACGGCCTGCGCCGGCGCGGCTACCAGATCGTCCCCATCTCGCAACTGCTGGGCAAGCCCTACAACGAAGTCATGGTGCCGCTGGCGCCCAACGAGCGCTGGTCGGCGCGCATCGACAGCTTCGGTTTTTGGATGTTCGGCGTCATCGGCGCCACCATCGTCGTCATCTTCTTTCTCGGCGACGTGCTCATGTCGGCCCGGCTCTTCCTGGTCGGCGCGCTCGCCATCTTCGACCGCTTCCACCACGCGATCCGGCAGCGCGACTCTACCCAGATCGCCGCCGCGCAGGCCTTCAAGCCCGCGGTCGCAGTCCTGATTCCGGCGTTCAACGAGGAAAAAGTGATCGAGCGCACCGTCCGTGCCGCGCTCGATTCCGACTATCCCCAACTGCGAGTCATCGTGGTGGACGACGGCTCCTCCGACCGTACGCTTGCACTCACGCAGAACGCCTTCGCCGCCGAAATCCGCAACGGCCTTGTCACCGTCCTCACCAAGCCCAACACCGGCAAGGCCGAGGCGCTCAGCTACGGCCTGGAATTTGTGCGCGAGGAGATTTTCGTCGGCATTGATGCCGACACGGTCATCGCCCGCGACGCCATTTCCCGCCTGGTTCCGCATTTTCTCGATTCGCGCGTTGGCGCCGTCGCCGGCAATGCCAAGGTCGGAAACCGCGTCAATCTCTGGACGCGCTGGCAGGCGCTGGAATACGTCACCAGCCAGAACTTCGAGCGCCGCGCCCTCAACGTACTGGGCGCGGTCAGCGTGGTGCCGGGAGCGATCGGCGCCTGGCGTACCTCAGCGGTGCGCGAGGCCGGCGGCTTCCACATCGACACCGTCGCCGAAGACGCCGATCTCACCATGGCCCTGCTGCAGCGCGGCTATCGCGTCACCTACGAGGATCGCGCGCTGGCCTACACCGAGGCGCCGATGAACGCCAGCGACCTGATGCGTCAACGCTTCCGCTGGTCCTTTGGCATCATGCAATCGGTGTATAAGCACCGTGCTGCCTTCGGTCGCAAGGGCGTGCTCGGCTGGGTGGCGCTCCCCAACATCGTCATCTTCCAGATCCTGCTGCCGCTGGTGTCGCCTTTCATTGACCTGATGTTCGCCTACGGCACTTTTATGTACCTGCTCGACCGCCACTTCCATCCCGAGACCGCGGACTTCCGCAGTTTCGAAAAGCTCGTCACCTACTTCGCGATGTTCCTCATCATTGACTTCATCGCCTCCACCCTCGCCTTCGCCCTCGAGCGCCGCACAGCCGAGAGCCGCGAAGACATCAGCCTTTTGCTCCACGTCTGGTTGCAGCGCTTCGCCTACCGCCAGTTGTTTTCCATCGTGCTCATCAAGACCCTGAAACGCGCCATGACCGGACGCGCCTTCAACTGGGACAAACTGGAGCGCACCGCTGCCATGCCCTACGTGGGCGTAAACAGGTAGAGGGCAGCTCGTGGCGGGTCGTTGGTAGCTGCCCCATCCGGTTTTGCCCAGCTACGAACTACCAGCCACCAGCTACGAACTACCAGTTGCCATACTTCCGCCCCCGTTTTTCCCACCGCACGGGTATCATAGGCACTGCAATTCCGGACCCCACTGCACGCCAAGGAGGCGGCATGGTGATCGCTCTCGTCGTCGTCATCGTCGTCGTCGTCGGCATTCTCATCGTTCTCTACAACAGCCTGGTGCAACTCAAGATCCGCGCCGACGCGGCTTGGTCCGACATTGACGTCCAGCTCAAGCGCCGTCACGACCTGATCCCCAATCTGGTCGAGACCGTCAAGGGCTACGCGGCGCACGAAAAGAGCACTTTCGAGAACGTCGCCAAGTGGCGTTCGGCGGCCATGTCGGCCACCGCTCCGGCGGAACGCGCCCAGGCGGAAGGTCAGCTCACCATGGCGCTGAAGTCGCTGTTCGCCGTGGCCGAGGCCTACCCGCAACTCCGCGCCAATGAAAATTTTATGTCGCTGCAGAAATCGTTGGCCGACATTGAAAACGACGTCCAGAACTCGCGTCGCTATTACAACGCCGTGGTGCGCGACTACAACACGCGCATCCAGACGTTTCCGGCCAACATGTTTGCCGGAGCGTTCGGATTCCAGCCGCGCCAGTTCTTCGAGCTGGAAACCCCCGCGGACCGCGAAGTCCCCAGCGTCAAGTTCTGAACTGAACATCGCGATGGAGCTGATGCGAGAACGAATCTCAAGCGCTTGTCATCCTGAGCGAGGGCGCGCGCCCGAGTCGAAGCGCCCCGACTCAGCCCGCACGACCCGCGCTCGCCCCCTTTCTCACGCCACTCCCCGCAATCCGCAATCTGCGATCCGCGATCTTCAATCTCGGTTGCCGGGGACCTGCATATTCCTCCTCGCCCTCTTCGTCCTGTCGATTTCGTTCTCGAGCCCCGCCCTCGCCCGCGATTGGCGCATCGCCGACTTCCACTCCACCGTCGCCATTGACGACCACGGCGGCGCCAGCGTTACCGAGCGCATCACGCTCGTCTTTGTCGGCCAATACAACGGCATCTGGCGCAGCATCCCGGTCGAATATCCCGACGCCGCCCACCACGTCAACTACTCGCTTTTTCTCAGGGTCGACAGCGTCACCGACGAAAACGAGCGACCGCTGAAGTACGAGGTCAGCCGCGACGGCCCCAACAAGAAGATCAAGATCTACATTCCCGGCGCGCTGGACACCACCAAGACCGTCCTTGTCACCTACAGCTCGCCCAACGCCATCCGTTATTTCGACGATCACGACGAGTTCTACTGGAACGTCACCGGCAACGACTGGCCGGTCCCCATCGACCACGCCTCCGCCTTGGTCTCGCTTCCCGACTCGGCGGCCGGCGGGTTGCGCGCGCAGGCATTCACCGGCTTTTATGGCTCCACCAGCCACGAGGCCACCGCCGACGTCAAAGGCTCGCACGTCGAATTTGAAACCACCAACCCGCTGCCCATGCGCGGCGGCCTGACCGTGGACGTTTACATCCCCAAGGGCATCCTCCATCAGCCCGGCCTCTTGACTCGCCTCGGCTGGTTCCTGCGCAGCAATCCCGTCGTCTTCCTGCCGTTCTGGTCATTACTGGTGATGTTCACGCTCTGGTACTACAAGGGCCGCGATCCCGACCCCGGGCGCTCCGTCGCCCCCATGTACGAGCCGCCGAAGGACATGACCCCGGCGGAGGCGGGCACGCTGCTCGACGACAGCCTCGATCCCCGCGATATCACCTCCACCATCGTTGATCTCGCCGTCCGCGGCTACCTCAAGATCGAGCAGGTTGATGTCCCCGGCTTCTTCCATCACGGCAAGGACTACGTCTTCCACCTGCTGAAACCGAACTCGCAGTGGTCGGGGCTGGCGCCGTTCGAGCGCGTCATGCTGGAAAACATTTTCTGGGGCGGAACCAAAACCGACCTCTCCAGCCTGCGCAACCGCTTCTACACCGCCATTCCCGTCATCCGGCAGGACATTTTCTCCGCCCTCAAGCGCAAGGGGATGTACTGGCTCGACCCGGAATCCGCGGCGGGATATTCGCTATTGGGGGCCATCGTGTGCGCCGCTCCCTTCGCGATCGGCCAATTCACCGGCAAGCTCTCGCTGCTCGATTCGGCGTGGCTCGCGGTGCTGTGCATCGCCGCCGCCATCGTCCTGGTCTGGCTCTTCGCCCGCCAGATGACCAGCAAGACCGTGCTCGGCGCGCGTACCCGCGTGGAGGTCCTTGGCTTCCAGGAATTCATGGACCGCGTCGACCGCGACCGCATCGCACGCATGCCGCCCGACACGTTTGAAAAATATCTGCCCTACGCCATGGCCCTCGGGGTCGAGCACAACTGGGCGCAGGCCTTTGCCGGCATCGTGCAACAGCCGCCGAGTTGGTACTCCGGGCCGATGGGCGGCGGTATGTTCAACCCCGTCCTCTTTTCCAGCAACATGCACACCATGGCGCAGACCGCGCACGAAACTTTTGTCGCCGCGCCCCGCGCCAGCTCTTCCGGCTCCGGCTGGAGCGGCGGTGGCGGCGGTGGTGGAGGCTTCTCCGGCGGCGGCTTCGGCGGCGGTGGCGGCGGAGCGTTTTAGACGGAATGATGGAGCGCACCCGCCCTCGAACGCGATGCGTTTTTGCCTTGTATTTTCCTGAGTCGAGATCACCGAAAACCGATAACTGACAACCGAGAACCAGGTAGCGGATGCCGAGCGGGGATTCGGCTCGCTTATCGGCTGGAGCGCAGCATGACCCGCAGGCTGTATTCCTTGTCGGCGGGAAGACGTCCGTCCACACGAACCACCTTGACCGAGGCGTCCACGTCGGCGGCGCGCACGTAGCCAATCGCGCCCCGAAGAAACGGACCCCGAATACGTTTGCCCGCTTCCGGCGTGGCCGCTCCCTCCAGCGCCCAGGCGGAACCCGCCTCCAGAGGGGGCTGGACTCCGCCTTGATTCTTTTGGTTGCGCGCCTGCTGTGGTATAACGCCCCCAGCAACTCGGCTCCGGAACTTTTCGGAGCGATGGGAGGAGGCTCCTTGTCCGACGCTCGCACGGGCCGACGATTTGCGCTGTCGCTGCCGGTCAAGATCAAGAAGGCCGATTCGGAGCGCTCGCACGCTGCCACCACCAACAACATGAGTGCGGCCGGCGTCTACATCACTACCAAACTGCCGTTTCGCGAGGGATCAAAGCTGAATTTCCAGATCACCCTGCCCGCGCCCGTGATCGGCTCGACCAACAACGTGGAAGTCAATTGCACCGGACGCGTGGTGCGCGTGGATATCTCGATCAAGGGAAAGCGTCGCGGCGTGGCCTGCGTGATTGATCGCTATCAATTCAGACCGCAGCGGAAACCGCGGGAGGCCAAGTGATGCTGAAAATGGTCCTCGCAGACAAGCAGGCAATTTTCCGCGCCGGGATTGCCAAGGTGCTCGGCGTGGAGGACGAAATCCGCATTGTGGCGCAGGTGCAGTCCTGGGACCAGGTTCCCATGTCGCTGGAGAAGTTCCGGCCCAGCATCCTGGCGTTCGCCGCCAACCTCGTGCCCGACATGTCCGCGCTGGTGCACGCCGCGGCCCAGAGCAGGACGCGCCTCATCGTCCTCGCGGAGACCGGCGAAAACGGCCAGTCTTACCTCGACGCCGGCGTGCACGGTGTCGTCTATCGCAATGTGACCGGAGCGGCGTTGTTGGATTGCGTTCACAAGGTCGCCAAGGGCGAAACCTGGGTGCAGCCGCAGACGCTTGCCCCCGAAGAGGCGGAGAACGACATGGTCGGCGCCCGTGTGCGCGACCGCCTTACTCCCAAGGAACTGCGCATCGTCGCCCTCATCGTGCAGGGCTACAAGAACAAGGACATCGCCACCGAACTCGGCACCACGGAGCAGGTCATCAAGAACTACCTGCGCAACATTTACGACAAGATCGGCGTCTCCGACCGGCTGGAGCTGGCGCTGTTCACCATCCACCACCGCATCCTTGCCGAAGCCGCCGCCGCCAGCGGACGCTAGTTCCACCGGGCTCGGCGACGTATTGCGCGGGCTACCATCACCGCTCGATCTCTCCTTCCGCGCTGCGCTCGCTTTCACGGGGCGCACGGCGGACGGAACCGTCGCGGAGCTGCCGGTCCCGCAGCAGGAGGAGTTCCAGCGCTTCGCCAACGTTCAATGGCAACTGGGGCTGTCCGCGAACTCACCGCCCACCAGCATCGCATTAAGAAAATTGGCGCATTCGGAGATTTTCGTTTGCAGCGGATCGTTCTGCGCCACGGCCGGATTGACCGCCGGCTCGGCATTCAGGGAATGGACGCTTGCCTGGGTATAGTTGTCCCACTCCCCCAGATAAGTGAACTCATTTTTAAGCAGTTGCAGAGCTTTTTGATCGGACTCGGTTTTCGCCACTAACGCCGTTTGACTCAGGCTCCCCTCTGCCCGAAGCCGGTGATCCTGTAGCCAGGGACCGAGCCAAGTGCCCGCCGCAATACCAAACCTCATCGCGGATGCAATCGCGCTCTTCCACTCCCGCATCTCCGCCAATTGGGAGACACCTGCCATGGCAAAGTCTCTCGACAATCCCGGCGCGGCACGCTCTGGTCTGGCGCCAGCCTGGGCGGACGGAACTGTCAGTATGACGCGGCCGGGTGCGAAGCTCACCGTGGCGTTCATGATCTGTGCGAGAGTTTCGACATTTACGTAGGAATGGCCGTCGATCTGCACGGCCGCTCCCTCGGCTGCGCGCCCATTCACCACCAGGGTTTTCTTCTCGGGCGCGTTCTGCGCAAACGCAGCTCCCGCGAACATTACACACAGCGCAAGAGTCGCAAGCGAGCCAAAACACGAAGGTTTGTCCATAATTTCATCGACCGGGTGGCGTCGTAGCCATCCTGCGCGTTCATCTTATGCCATTGCCTTGCCGTCGGCCACGTGATGCACGGTGGAGGTCTCCACGCCATAAATGTGCACCTCGGCCGTGGTGTGCGCCAGGTGCTGGATCATCTCGTTGATGCGCTTGAACTCCCTGAGGTGGAAGTCCTCGGCATCTTCTTTCGCCTTCCAGAAACTCATGGCTAGCACCTGATCGGCATCGTGGTCGGCGATCAGCACGATTTCATCGATAAACCCGGGGTGGGACTTCAGAATCCCAAGCACGTCTTTGTGCAACTTGTGGCAGAGTTCTTTTGCCTTGCCCGGCTTGGTTTTTACGTTGACGACGCGAGTAATCATAACGGGAGCTCCTTGATCGGCAAGATCGATTGGGCCTGACCGCCCGATGTCTCATCGGAGGCCGGCCGGCGACATTGGACATTGTTGTTGCCAACAGTGGCGCGAGCATCGTGCTGCTCTTCGCGACTGCCGAGGGAATTTAAGCTTCATCGGCAGCCGCGTCTGAGCAATCCCGAACAGCTCTCGCTTCAGCACGACGATTTTACAGGACAAGCGAGAGGGGCGAACGCACTGAAACTACGCCGCTCTACTCTACCCACTCGCCGCCGGAAGCACGATGGTGAACGTCGTCCCTTTTCCGGGCTCGCTGTGGAAGGAAATGTTCCCGCCGTAGGACAGCAGGATTTTCTGCGCGCCGGACAGTCCCAAACCCGTGCCGCGCGGCTTGGTGGTGAAATAAGCGAAGAAGACTCTCTTCTGGTCCGCCGGAGGGATGCCGATACCCGTGTCGGAAACCGTCGCCACAACTTGATTCTCGTGCGGGCCGCAGGTGATGGCGACTCTGCCGCCCGGAGGCATCGCTTCGATGGCGTTGATGATAAGGTTGGTGAACACGCGCCGCAGGTCGGCGGCGTTGGCGCTGACGTTGGGA
This sequence comes from Terriglobia bacterium, assembly GCA_020073285.1. Taxonomy (GTDB): domain Bacteria; phylum Acidobacteriota; class Terriglobia; order Terriglobales; family Acidobacteriaceae; genus JAIQGF01. Next base: position 7,716 of record JAIQFM010000038.1, read on the forward strand.
ACCGGCGTGAGCGACGTCGTTACCTTGGCGTTCGCTTTTTGCCACAAAGGCCGCGTCAGTTCCACCGCCTCCGCGATGATCGTGCACACGTCGATCGGCCGCGATGCGCCTTCCCCGGTGCGTAGATACTCGCGGATGCGCTGCACCATTTCGGCTCCGCGGCGAACCGTGTTATGGATCATGTCGAGCAGCGGCTTGCGCTCGCTGGCCGGGCGATCCAGGCTGGTTTCCAGCACCGCTGCGGCCTGCGCGATGGTGTCCAGAATGTTGTTGAAGTCGTGCGCCAGAGCTGCGGCCATCTCACCGATGGCGCGGTGCCGCTCGATGTCGGCGATGCGCCGCTGCAACTGCGTCAGCTCGGTCACGTCGCGCGCGATCAGCAGCGCCGCGATCGGCTGTCCCTGCTCGTCCAGGATGGGATTGGCGGACACCAGCAGTTCGTTGACCACGCCGGTCTTCGGGTCGCGCAGCACGCGGCGGTCGTGCCGCACCGTTTGCCCGCTTAACGCACGCTGCACAATCGGCTCGCTCGCGCTGTCGTCCTCCGCCTTCGCCAGCAGGCCGGTCTCCTCCGCAACCATGCCGCGCAACTCCTCGCGCGTTCTCCCCACCAGATGACTGGTGACGCTGTTCGCATCCACGATGCGGCCGTTGTTGTCCACGATCACTGCGGCTTCCGGGATGCTCTCCAGCAGGGTGGAGATTTCCACCTGGCGCCTGGGATCGATTGGCCCCTGCTTGCCGCGCCGGTCCACCAGGTGGATGTTGCCGGCCATGAGCACGGGGTAGCTCAATGTGGTGGCGGTATGCGCCAGCGTTCGAATCACCTCGGATATTGCCCAAGACCGGTACATCAAGCGGTTTCCATTTGACGCTCTCTCCAATGCTGCCCAGAAACCAGACAGTCGGGCTGCGCCGATACGTTCGATGGCGCAAGTTAGTGTAAGGGATGCACCGCAATCGAAGAATCAGCCGCGGGAGACAGCCCGGCTGGTCTTCAGCAGTTCGTTGACAATGGTAACCAGCTCTTGCGCGTTGACCGGCTTTTCCAGGTACAGGTCGGCGAGCGGCTCGGCTGCCTGGAAGGCTTCCGCCACATAGCCGGAAACGACCACCACGGGCGTACCGGAGCGGGCCTTGGCCGCCTGGACAACGGTGCGGCCGTTGGCGTCACCCAGGCGCCAGTCGGTGACCACTGCGTCGTAGCTGCTGCTCTCCAGCTTCTCGATGGCGTCGTGCGCGGAGGTGGAGGCGGTGACAACATGGCCCGCGGCCTCCAGGATTGCGCACTTCAGAGTGACGACGTTGGGCTCGTCGTCAACGCACAGAATTCGCGCCATGCCAAGCACTCTCGCGGCCCGTACTCACTGCCGGACCAACGCGACGTATTGTTAGACACCGCTTCACGCTTGTCAAATGCCGCTGCTGCTTAACAGGTATCGTTGTTTTCCGCAGCCCCTTAACCGCGGCCGGCAGGGGCGCAGCCAGCCTGGATTTTTCTTCGGGCCCTACCCGCTGACGCCCACGCCTACGTGAGCTTCTCGCCGATCGACTTCGCCTGCGTGAACAAGTAGAGATAATCGGGGCCGCCGGCTTTTGAGTCGGTCCCCGACATGTTGAACCCGCCGAAGGGATGCGCCCCCACCATGGCGCCCGTGCACTTGCGATTGAGGTACAGGTTGCCGACGTGGAACTCGCGCTTGGCCTTTTCCAGCTTCTCCTGGGAGCCGGAATAAACGGCGCCGGTAAGTCCGAACTCGGTGTCGTTGGCGATCTCCAGCGCGTGCTCGAAGTTGCGCGACTTAATCACCGCCAGAACCGGGCCGAAGATCTCCTCCTGTTCCAGCTTCGACTTTGCCGGGATGTCGGCAATCACCGTGGGCTGGATAAAGTAGCCTTCGCCGGCCTTGGTGTCGCGGCGCCCGCCGGTGATCAGGCGTCCATCGCGCCGGCCGTGCTCGATGTAGTCGAGGATGGATTTCATGGAAGCTTCATTGATCACCGCGGCCATGCCGGGATTCTGCGTCGGGTCGCCGAGCGTGATCTTCTCCACCCGCGCCTTCAGCTTGTCGATGAAGCTGTCGTAGATCTTCTCGTCGAGGATCAGACGCGAACAGGCGGAACATTTCTGGCCCTGAAAGCCGAAGGCGGAAGCCGCTACGCCTTCGACGGCGGCGTCAATGTTGCCGTCGGCGTCCACGATGATGGCGTCCTTGCCCCCCATTTCCAGTACGGTGCGCTTGATCCAGATCTGGCCGGCGGCGGTTTGCGCGGCCACGTGGTTGATGCGCAGCCCGACTTCGCGCGAGCCGGTGAAGGCGATGTAGCGCGTCTTGGGGTGCGCCACCAGCGCGTCGCCAAAGCTGGCGCCGGCGCCGGGGCAGAAGTTGACCACCCCCTCCGGCATTCCGGCCTCGATCAGCGCCTCGACGAACTTTTGCGCGATGGCGGGCGAGTCGCTGGAGGGCTTCAGGATGACGGTGTTGCCGCAGACGATGGAGGCCAGCGTCATGCCCCCCATGATGGCGCCGGGGAAATTCCACGGCGGAATCACCACCCCTACGCCGAGCGGAATGTACCACAGGTGGTCGCGCTCGCCGGGCAGTTGCACTGGCGGCTCGGCCTTGGCTAGACGCAGCGCCTCGCGCCCGTAGAACTCGCAGAAGTCAATCAGCTCGGCGATGTCGGCATCGGCCTCGGCGTAGTTCTTGCTGACTTCGAAGATCATCCACGCGGAGAACTCGTGTTTGCGCCGGCGGATGATGTCCCCGACCCGGAACAGCAGGTGGGCGCGCTCCTCGACCGGCGTGCGGCTCCACTTCTCGAACGCCTTGAGCGCCGCCTTCATGGCCGGCTCGACTTCTTCCTTGCCCGCCTTCTGGAACAGGCCGACTAGTTCGGTCGGCTTCGCGGGATTGATGGAGCGGATCTTGTCCTGGGTAGTGATCTTCTTGCCCCCGATGATCAGCGGGTATTCGCGGCCGAGGTGCGCTCGCACTTTCTCGATGGCGGTACGCATCGCCTGCACATTCTCTGGTTTGCTGAAGTCGGTAGCGGGCTCGTTGCGAAACGGGCCGACGGCGATGGCTTCGGGCGCCTGAGCGGTGGCCATAAGTGCATCCTCTTTCTTATAGAGTCCCTACAAAGAGCGGGACCGAATCCAAAAACCAACCATTCTAACAGCTAGCGGGTGGCGGCATTGCGCCTGCGAAAAGGGGAATTCCCACCCCGTCGCGCGACCTGCGGGCGACCAGGGTCGGCGCCCGCGATTCTGCACCGGCACGGCGGAGTTCGTCACTTGATGCTCCATCACCTTATCTCGTGATTCTTATCACTGATCGTTCGTATCTCCGCCTGTACCGTCCGGGGTAGCGAGGAATGACGGATGCGCTATCCGGCGGCAAGTAAGGAACGATTAAGAGCTCCCAAGTCTCAGTTTCGCGTCGTCGCAGTGGACGTGAAGGACGTGTCGGGCAATGTTTATCAGGTCGGTGACTTCCAGACGCTCGCTACCGCCCAAGCGGCTGCCAGGGAAAGGGCCGGCGTCGGCAGCCCGGTATTTGTCTATGACGATGCCGGCGAGGTGCTGGTGCGCTTGGGGAGCTGGCACTAACTTAGCGTGCCGCCATGGTGACACCGGAGCGGAGCCCTTGCCGACTCACCGAGGATGAATTAACCTTCCGTTGTAGTTGAACTTCCCACTCAGCCGGGATGGCGGAACTGGCAGACGCAGCGGACTCAAAATCCGCCGGGCTTCGGCCCTTGGGGGTTCAAGTCCCCCTCCCGGCACCAACCGTGTATCTCCTAGCTCATCTCTTGGATCCGCTTGGCGTGAATCCAGGAGTCCTCGAAACTCCAGCGCTCCGGGCTGGGACGAGCGCTGCTCCCATGTCGGGTCACGCTGCTTCGTGATTGCGGTCACTGGTTCGCGGGTACGTGTCGGCGAGAATGCTCACCGCGTCCGTGCGAGGTCACGATGCGAGCTGCTGGGTATGAACGCTTCGTAGTCGACGGTGCGCACGTGTACGTTTCCATCTGTCGAGCCTGCCTGCAGTTCGTTGCGGTAACGCCGGATCCAACGTCGCGTGCCACCGCGGAGGGCCTGCATGTCTGCTTGCGTGCGCCGAGGAAGATGGGTGCGATGGTCCGCGGGCATTACGCTCGAAAGGAGAATTGACCGTCGCCTGACGCCGAGACTTCAGAGGAACTTATCCGTGGGTAACCGTGGTTCAGTTGGTTCCGGTTACTGCGGTGATTACTTTCGGGTTACGGAAGAGATATTTACATCGGCTGGCGGCACGTCATAATTCAAGCGTTGTCGAGGCAGTTCTGGGGGAGGGCTGCCCGGCGTCCCGGTGATGAGCCGGGACGCTGTTTTTCAGAAGGTTGTAAGCGTCGGGATCAATTCACGGGCAGAGCGCAACGCTGTCCGCACGTCTGTTGTCCCCAATCCGCCGGTAATCCACAGAAACAACTCTCAACCATCGGGCCCGACGCCCGTCCAGGCCCAAGGCACAAAGCGGGCGGCGCACCGCGCAAAGCTGGCGGCGTTGGTACTTCTCAGGTTCTGGCGCATCCAATGAAATGCTACGATGGTGATTCGCCTGGCACGCCCTGGAGGCGCGCGGGCGGGTAGGGTCGTACCCATTCATAGCGGGAGGATCGATGGCAAGCAACGCGATTTTTGAGGTGACGGACGCCAATTTCGATCAGGCGGTTCTGAAGTCGGAGCAGCCGGTCATTGTGGACTTCTGGGCCGCCTGGTGCGGACCCTGCCGCGCGCTGGCGCCCATCGTGGACGAGGTAGCCACTGCCTACAACGGCAAGGTGAAGGTCGGCAAGATGGACGTGGACAAGAACGCGGCCACGCCGCAGCGCTACGGCATCCGCGGCATTCCCACGCTGCTGATCTTCAAGGGCGGCCAGGTGAAGGAACAGATTGTCGGCTACGTGGAGAAGGAGAAGATCGAGAAGGCGCTGGAGCCGCACATAACTTCTTAGCTGTCAGCTATCGGCTTTCGGCAAGTACAGACGCCCGGTGATGAGCCGGGTTTTCTTTTGGCCGGCGAATTTCGGAAGTACCCCGGGGAAACAGAGGCTGAGAGCTGACATCTGACGGCTATTTATCCGACCACACCGCCAGCAGGTTGCCGTTGGGATCGCTGAAGTGGAAGCGGCGGCCGCCGGGAAATTCGAAAGTCGGCTTGGTGATCTGGCCGCCGGCGGCGATGACCTTGGCGTAGGTGAGCGAGAGATCGTCGGCGTAGATGACGATCAGCGCGCCGCCCTGGATCACCGGCGAGCCCTTGGCGAAGCCGCCACTCATGCGGCCATCGTGAAAGCTGGTGTAGTCCTCGCCATAGTCTTCAAATGTCCAGCCGAAAACTTTGGAGTAGAAAATCTTGGTGGCGGGGATGTCAGTGGCCGGGAACTCGACGTAATCCAGGCGGTGATCGTTCTCGCTCATGACGTAAATCTCGGTCTCACTTTATACCTTAGGTGAGCAAGCGGCGGGAAAAACCGCAACCATGGAGTGCCAGAGTGCTCAATACTTCGTTTTCGAGATCGACTTTGGGTAGGGCACGGCTTCAGCCGTGCCGCTGACGCCGGTAAGACTTGAGCTTTAGAGCCGTTTCATCTTTTCTGTAGCCGATGTCATCCCGAGCGAGGGAGGGCTCCCGCGCGTTTTTTCCAGCGCGGGAAACCCGAGTCGAGGGATCTCGGTGTTTCCTCTCTTGGCTACACCAATTCTGAAACTGCTTTAGGGCGTGTTAACACTAATTAGATACCTGAGGGCTTCGACGATCAGAGCGAAATGGATAAAGCCAAGGAACAGGAGATCGAGTTTGTCGAAGCGAGAGAAGACGCGTCGAAAGCCTTTGAGCCGGCGGAACAGTCGCTCGATTTCGTTGCGCCGGCGGTACATTGCCTTGTCGTATTGCCAAGGCTCTAACCGGTTATGTCGAGGCGGAACCACGGGGATGAAACCGAAGTCCAGAGCCAATTGCAGGGTAGTGTTGTCCTCGTAGGCCTGGTCCATGATGAGGTGCAGCGGGGCCGGAAGGGGTCCGATGCCACCCAACAGTTCGCGGCCTTCGACGGCGTCGGACGCCTGTCCCGGGGAGAGCGCAAAGGTTATGGCCGTTCGAGCATTTGCGGCAACCATATGAATCTTGGTGGTCCATCCGCCGCGCGATTTGCCGATGGCTTGGGGGCCGTTTTTTTTAACGCGCCCGTGCCGTCGGGATGGACCTTGACGGTGGTCGAATCCAGGCTTACCGCCTCGATGCGGATACGTACGATCTGCTCTCGCTGTAACTGCTCGAAGACGCGATCCAGCACGCCGTTCTTGGACCAACGGTTCATGCGGGTATAGATGGTATGCCAATTTCCGAAGCGTTTAGGCAGTCCGCGCCACTTGCAGCCTTGCTCGGCGACATACAACAGCGCGTTCAGCAGTTGCAGGTTGGTCAGCGTCACATTGCCGCGCTGCCGGGGAAGGCTGGGGGCAATACGTTGGTACTGCGCCTCGGTGATTTCCATGCGGCGCAGCATATCACAGAATTACGAATTAGTGTTAACAGGCCCTAGGCCACACCGTTCGGTAGGAGTAAGTCAACTACAATGACCGAACGGATTATGTCGACAACAATGAGAAGAATGTAGGAAATTGCACAGCAATCGTGACGCGAATTGTCAGGAATTGGGGTGGCCCCCATTGGTGAGACAGTTTGAAAGTGTCACCGGCGCCGTTCAATGGTTTTCCGCATTCAAACATTTTCATCTCCGCCAGATTGGTCCTCGGTTGGTGAAGCAGAAGCGGGCTCTGGTGGAGACCAACCCGCCGAGGAATAGCCAGCCGGAGACTCATCGAGACGATGGTCTGGGGAGCCGACTGCGGTCGGCTTCCTGTTCATCAAAGATCCCGCATCGTATCGATAGATCTTCTCATGCCTGAAAAAACTCATCCTCGCTCCGCCACGGCTGCTCGCACGCCCGACCGCTTGCTCGAACTCTTCTGGCGACCGGTACCCAAGCGCCGAGTGCAGGCGGCAGCGGTTGTAGTACTGCTCGATGAACGCTTCGATGTTCGCGCGCAGCTGATCGAGATCTCGATACTGGTTGGCATAGATCTCCTCTCGCTTGAGAGTTTTCAGAAAGCTCTCACAGCTGGCGTTGTCGTAAGGGTTCGCCGGCCGGCTCATGCTCGGAATGATTTGGTGCTCACGCAAGAACCATACCCTGCTTGAGGTTGAATAAGCGGTACCCACGCCGCTCTTCGAACTCGAAGTCCACCGGTGGCATCCCCGGTCGGCCGAAAGCCTCATGGAGTTGATCGGTTCGATTTTCAGCCACGTAACACCTCACGATGAAACGGTAGCCCTACTACAGGCCCCAATCGTCAAGGTCGAGGTCGTAACACTCGGCGCGTCTATGCCATTGCGCGATCTTCCGGGTGTCGACGTGACCTGCCCCCCATTTTTAGTCCAAGGATAATGAGACTTTCTCCGGTTTTTGTTCGCCCCACACTACGGTCTCCGCAGCGGGGATGGGGGTGTGGGGCAAGGGGCTGGCGTTTGAGGCCCCTAGCCCCACTACCTCTCTATAGAAGCTCGCGGCTGACTGCGTAGCGAACTCCACAGGTGTACGGTACTGCAAGCTGCTGTGCGGACGCCTTTCGTTGTAGTCCTGCCTCCATTCCGTGATCTTCTGCCGCGCGTCAGCCAGATCGGTGAACCAGTTCTCGTTCAAGCACTCATCGCGGAAGCGGCCGTTGAAGCTCTCTACGTAGGCGTTCTCCAGGACGTCCCGGCTCGATGGTGTGCCACTGCACCCCTCGCTCATAGGCCCACTGATCGACCGATCCGGCAGCGTGTTCCAACTGCCACGCCATGCGCACCCAATACGACGCCTGGCTGAAGTCGAGCCATCACGGGGCGGCCACCTGCAACGACTGCCACACGCCCCACAATCTCGTGGCCAAATACGGGGTGAAAGCCAGCAACGGGTTCTTCCACTCGCTGTACTTCACCACCGGCCGCTATCCCGACATCATCCAGATCACGAAATTCGACCGGGAGGTGACGGAGGCGGCCTGCCGCCGCTGCCATCAGAGCCTTACCGCGGCCATCGACGTGGCCCACGGAAAGGCTGCAGGCGTCTTGTGCACGCGTTGTCATTACGCGGTGGGCCACTCGGACGAGAGTGCAGGCCTGAAGATTCTGCTGCGCTCAGGAGGTAACAATGGCGAAGGACAGTAATCCCGGCACGAGCAGACGCTGGTTGGTGGCGGTGATCGCACTGGCAGCGATCGCGGCTTTCGCAGTGGCGGCGCTGGTGGTCAACATCTTCGAACGCAAGCAGGAAGCCCGAAACCCCTTCTATCGGGTGGTCGAACTGAACGACACCATCGACGATCCCGCCCAGTGGGGCCGGAACTTCCCCATGCAGTACGACCTCTATCTGCGCACAGTGGACATACAGCGCACCAAGTACGGTGGCAGCGAGGCCCTGCCGCACTCGCCCACGCAGGCGGACCCGCGTTCAGCGATCGCGCGCTCCAAGCTGGAGCAGGACCCGCGATTGAAGGTCATGTGGGCGGGCTATGCCTTCTCGAAGGATTACCGCGAACGCCGGGGCCATGCCTACATGCTCGACGACCAGACTTTCACCGAACGCCAGCAGGCCAATCCTCCGGGCGCGTGCCTGAACTGCCATGCCTCCATGGTCACCGTCTATAACCAGCTCGGCAGCGGCGACATGTTCAAGGGCTTCCAGGCGGTCAACCACATGAAGTACCCGGAGGCGCGAAAGTACGCCAAGCATCCCGTGGCCTGCATCGACTGCCATAATCCTAAGGATATGCAGTTGCGGATCACGCGGCCTGCCTTCATCGATGGCATCCGCGCGCTGAAGGCATCCCGGGGGATCCAGAACTACGACGTCAACACCATGGCCACCCGTCAGGAGATGCGGTCCTACGTCTGCGCGCAGTGTCACGTCACCTATTACTTCCGCGGTGCGGAGAAGACGCTGACTTTCCCCTGGACGAAGGGCCTTCGCGTCGAAGACATCATGGCCGCTGAGGACGAAGATAAGGTCACGGAGTGGCAGCATCCACAGAGTGGGGCCCCGCTCATTAAGCCGCGCCACCCCGAGTTCGAGCTCTGGAGCTTGGGTGTGCATGCGCGCTCGGGTGTGGCCTGAAGATCAGCGACCACCACGTGAACAGCCCGCTGCTGAAAGTGAACCGCTCTTGCCAGGGTTGCCATCATTTCTCGGAGGAAGAACTCAAGCAGCGGGCAGAAGACACCCAGGACCGCTTCTTCAACTTGCGCAACAATGCGCTCGATGCCCTCATGGACCTGATCAACGACATCAGCGCCAATAAAGACAAGGCCGGCCCAGAACAGCTGGCCAAGGCGCAAGACTACCAGCGGCATGGACAATTCATGATCGATTACATCATGTCGGAACTCGATGGGATTCCACGCGCCTCAGGAGGCGATGCGAATCCTGGGCGACGCCATCAACCAATGCCGCAACGGGCAGATCGTGTTGCACGGCGGGCCCCCGCCCAGCCACAATCCGCCCAACATACCCAATATGCCGCCTTCTTCGGGACAGTAGATGTGAGTGCTCGAACTGGGTTGGTTTGGGTTGTGATAAGTGACGGATCGTGCCCCAGGTTCCACAGGCCCGAGGGGGGCATGCAGACCGTAAGTCCTGCAATTCGTGGGGATTAGGGGCGTATTGGTGCGCGTGCTCCGCACTGTAACACGACAGGAAACGTTTTCCATTGCCACTGCATCGAAAGATATAATATCGTATAACGATATATATGGAGGCTGGCCATGCTTCCCATCGATTTAGTGATTGTGCTCGCAATCTGGCTTCCCGTGGCGGGTGTGGTGCTGGCGCTGTGCATTGGGCCGGAAGCGGAAGAGCCCGTAGAACGACTCGTGCAGGAGAACGACGAAACCGCGTTGTCGGATCTCAACTCGTTAGGCAGCGGTTCTTTCTAGCATTCCTGGTCCGGAAGAAGGACGGCATTACGTTTCAAAACCTATCGTGGGGCGAGTATCTCGTGGATGTCCAATCGAAGTCCCTTGAGAAAGGAGCAGGAAAATATGCCGGAGGAACGGGAAAAGTTCTACATAACACCGCCGAAGTTCGCCAACCCAGCGCCGCTGGGCTTAGCTGGCTTTGCGCTTACCACTTTCGTGCTCAATGTTCATAACGCCGGGCTCGCCGACATTGGTGCGGCGCTGCCTCTGGGCCTCTTCTACGGAGGGCTAGCACAATTGGTCGCTGGCTTCCTGGAATTCCGCACCGGGAACACTTTCGGCATGACCGCCTTCGCTTCTTACGGTGCTTTCTGGATTTCGCTGGCAAGCATGGTGATCATGGAAATGAACAACGTGATTCCGGCTGCGGCGACCAAAGGCTGGCTGCTCGTGACCCTGGTGGCGTGGACCATCTTTACCTTTGTGCTCTGGGTGGCCACCTTCAGACACAGTAAGGCCTTGGTCTGGGTGTTTACGACCCTGCTCATTCTCTTCGTCCTCCTGGACCTGCATGTGGCAACCGGCAATGCCCGGCTCGGCCGCATTGCGGGCTGGGAGGGGATATTCTGTTCTTTCACCGCCTGGTACCTGATGGCAGCGATCATTCTCAACGAGACGTTCGGCCGTGTGGTGCTGCCAGTCGGACCGCTGGAAAGAAAAGTGGAGAGTGAGAGCGGGAGAGAAGTCGCCACTGCGGTTCGCAAGTCGGCGTAATCCAGCCGGGATTCGTGATCCATTGGCGGTTCAGAGAGACAAGCGCACCGCGACGGATCAGTGTGCGTCGGCCAGGGTGTGCAACCCGTCTTGCCGATGAGACCACCCTATGTCGAAAAATGCGGCGGATTCGTGAGCAGTTTCATCCCGCGAATTCGGCTTCGGTCGTCAATCCTGCGCGCGGTTTGAACGATTCCGCCGCTTCTTCCGCACTGTCGTAGGTGTCGAAGATGGTGGCCAGCTTCGTGATTTGCAGCACGTCCTTGACGCGTCCGGTCAGCGCCGCCAGCACAATCCTGGCTCCCGACCGCTGGGCGGAGGCGAACAAGCTGACCAGTTCGCCGACTCCCGAGCTGTCGATGTAGGCCACCTGGGCCAGGTTCAGGACAAGATACCTGGATTCGTTGAGCAAATCCTTCACCTGATGGTGGAGAAATGCGGTCTCCTCGCCGAGCACAATCTTGCCTGCGCAGTCGACGATGACCGCATCGCCAAAGGTGCGGCTTGTGGTTCGAAGCAACATATCCCTTCTCCTTCGCCGATCCGCGGGCCCACAGAGTACTGCCGTCCGCCCCGCAACACAAAATCTTGTGAAATTCGCGATCTGCGTGTATCCTTTCCCGCGTTGCCGGCATCATATCGTGAAACGATATTGTTTTCCAGCTTGTGGGGTCGTCTTATTTTCGGCGTTTCCGCGCCTGTATGCCGGGCTTGGCGCGGGTCCTTATCTGAAAGGCCGCCCGCCAGGCAGGGACCATGCGCCGGCCCGCGCTCGACGACAGAGGAGATCACCATGGACGTCAACCCCGATCTTCATGCGGAAGACAAGTCCAAGGGCTGGGACCGCAAGAACTGGGCCAGCCTCGTACCCTACGGCGTTAACCAGCAGCATCCCAATGCATACAAAGACATCGTCAACTGCGCCGTAGAAAACCGGGACAATCTCGGCTACGCATGGCGTATTCTCCGCGATGGCTGCTGCGACGGTTGCTCCCTCGGGACCACCGGCATGCATGACTGGACCATGAAGGGCGTGCACCTCTGCAACGTCCGCCTCGAACTGCTCCGCCTCAATACCATGGGAGCCATGGACTGGCGTGTCCTTGAAGACGTGGGACCGCTCCGCGACAAGAAGGAAAGGGAACTGCGCCAGCTCGGACGTCTCGCCGTTCCCATGGTCCGCCGTAAGGGCGATAAGGGGTTCCGCAGAATCTCCTGGGACGATGCCGCCACGCTGGCCGCGGACGAATTGCGCAAGATTGACCCCAAGCGCCTCGCCTGGTACATGACCTCGCGCGGACTGACCAACGAAGCCTACTACGCCCATCAGAAGGTCGCGCGCTTCATCGGAACCAACCACGTCGACACCAGCGCGCGCATCTGTCACGCGCCTTCCACCGCTGGACTCAGCGCCACGGTCGGCTGCGCAGCCACCACCTGCTCGTACGCCGACTGGGTTGGCTCCGACCTTGTCGTGCTGGTGGGCACCAATCTCGCCAGCAACCAGCCGGTCGCCACCAAGTATCTGCACTACGCCAAGCGCGCCGGCACCAGGGTTTTCCTCGTCAACCCCTATTTCGAACCTGGCCTGGAGCGCTACTGGGTTCCTTCGGTGGTGGAGAGCGCGCTGTTCGGCACCAAGATCGTGGACGACTTCTTCCAGATTCACGCCGGCGGCGACATCGCTTTCTTCTACGGCGTGCTCAAACTCCTGGTCGAGAACGACTGGCTCGACCACGACTTCATCAATGCCCGCACTGTCGGCTGGGCGGAAACCGCGGCCAGGGCGACAAGCTTCTCCTGGGAACAACTGGAGCGCGGCTCCGGCCTGACGCGCGCCGACATGTATCGATTCGCCGAGAGCTTCGGCAAGGCCCGGCACGCCATCATCACCTGGAGCATGGGCATCACCCAGCACGCCTACGGCAGCGACAATGTGCGCGCCATCGTCAACCTCCAACTCGCCAAGGGCAACGTTGGGCGCCCGCACACCGGCCTCATGCCGGTCCGCGGCCACAGCGGCGTGCAAGGCGGTGCCGAAATGGGCGCCATGCCCGGCGCTTACGTCATGGGTTTCCCCGCCAACGAGGACAATGCCAGGAAGTTCGCCTCGCCCGAGCTTTGGGGATTCGAACCGCCGGCGTGGAAAGGTCTGAGCGCCGCCCACATGGTCCTCGCCGCCGAGCGCGGTGAAATCGACGCGTTATGGCAAACCGGCGGCAACTTCAAGCAAACGCTGCCCGAGCCGGAATTGGTGGAGCGCGCCATCGGACGGATCAAGCTACGCGTTCACCAGGACATCGTCGCCAACCCGACCATGTTTTTCGATCCCGCCGACACGGTCGTGCTGTTGCCATCGCGCACGCGCTATGAGCAGCGCGGCGGCGGCACCGAGACTAGCACCGAGCGCCGCATCATTTACAGCCCCGAGATCCCCGGCCCGCGTCCGGGCGAGGCGAAGGACGAGTGGGAGATCCCATTGATCGTCGCGCGCAAGCTCGATCCGGCACGTGCCGCCAAGTTCTTCCCCTGGCGTGACACGCAGGACATTCGCGACGAGATTGACCGCGTCTGCCCCACGTATCGCGGAATCGCGAAACTGACGAAGAAGGGCGACAGCTTCCAGTATGGCGGCCGCCGCCTGCTGGTGGACAAGTTCCTCACGGCCGACGGCAAAGGGCATTTCACGCCGATCGGATTGCCGGAGGAGCGCGTACCCGAGGGGCAATTCCTGCTGTCGACCCGCCGCGGCAAGCAGTTCAATAGCATCGTGTTTGACCAGAAAGATCCCATCACGGGCGCACGCCGCGACGACATCATCATGGCCCGGGAAGACGCGGAACGCCTCGGCCTGCGCACTGGCGACGCGATCGCGTTGCGTAACCATTTGGGCGAGTTCCACGGACACGTGCGCATCGATCGCATTAAACCGGGCTGCTTGCAGGCTCATTGGCCGGAGGTCAACGTCATCATTCCGGCTGGGCGTCTCGATCCCAGCGGCGTGCCCGACTATAACGCCATGGTGGAGGTTGTGGGCGCCAAGTGCCTGGCAGCGGAGCCGCAGACCGACGGCGTCGCCGCCGATTAGTGCTGGCGTGGGGCGCGCGGCCCGGAGGCCGCACACCTTCCAGCTCGGGGTTGAACAAGCGGCTACGGTGCGGGCAGTTATATCGTTATACGATATGTTGTGCTCTCCTTTGGCATTGTGAACCCAGGCATCGGCCCACTGGACTTTTGTGGTGACATTCGCGGCCGCCACTCGCCGCTATAGGAGCTGATTATGACAACCGAACAACTACCCAACCGCTGGGGAATCGCCGTCGCAGCAGTGATCATGCAGATCTGCCTCGGCGCCGTGTATGGCTGGAGCGTTTTCAAGATTCCTCTCATGCGCACCGAGCACTGGTCGGAGACGCAGGTACAGTTGAACTTCACCCTTGCGATTCTGTTCTTGGGCTTCGGCACCATCATTGGCGGGCTCTGGCAGGACCGCAAGGGCCCTCGCCTGGTCGCCTCGGTAGCCGGCCTGGTCTACGGCATTGGCTATTTGCTGGCCGGCGTATTCACCACGGCTCACAACCTCAACGGGCTGTACTTCGCCTACGGTGCGCTGACCGGTCTTGGTATGGGCATGGGTTACATCTGCCCCGTTGCTACGCTGGTCAAGTGGTTCCCGGAACGCCGCGGCTTGATGACCGGAGTGGCAGTCTGCGGTTACGGCGCCGGCGCGCTCGTCATGAGTCCGATCGCAGCGCGCCTCGTCATCGCGCACGGCGTGGCGTACACGTTTGAAGCGCTCGGCGCCGTCTACCTCGTGCTGGTCGTGCTGGCGGCGCAGTTCTACGCCAACCCGCCTGCCGGATGGAAACCTGAAGGATGGCAGCCGCGTTCCGCTGTCGCAATGGCCGCCACAATGCAGAACTACACCGTCAGTGAGGCGATGGGCACCTGGCAATTCTGGCTGCTCTGGGCCCTGCTGTTCCTCAACGTGTCCGCCGGTATCATGATCATCAGCCAGGCTTCGCCCATGGCCCAGCAGATGGTCGGCATGAGCGCCGTGGCCGCAGCCAGCATGGTGGGGTTGATCTCCATCTTTAACGGACTGGGTCGTGTTTTTTGGGCGTGGGTGTCTGACCACCTCGGTCGCGCCCGCGTTTATTTCCTGCTCTACCTGATCCAGGTTGTTATTTTCTTTTCGTTGCCTCGCATCCACAACCTGACGGCCTTCAGCCTGGCGTTCGCCGTGATCGGCCTCTGCTACGGTGGAGGTTTTGGCACCATGCCGTCGTTTACCGCCGACTTCTTCGGTCCCAAGTACATGGGTGGGATCTACGGCATCATCCTGCTGGCTTGGGGCGCGGCGGCGATTCCCTCGCCCATCATGATCGCTCGCTTGCACCAGGCCACCGGGCGATTCGATGCTTCGATCTACGTGATCGCGGTGGTCATGGCGGTATCGCTGGTGTTTCCGCTGATCGCGAAGCGGCCGCGCAAAAAGGAGCTGATGGGCAGTGCGGTGGCGAGCGCCGCCTAGCGCCTCGCAAGACCAAACCGGCGGCCTGCTCGCTCCGATGTTCATGTCGAGTGCGGCGCTAGGCGGAGCCTACGCCATGGTGATCGACCGTTTCTTTCCGACGGCCGGGCTTGCACCAGGAGCGTTCGCACTGGTAGCGATGGGAGCCGTGTTTTGGCGCTGCTTCGCGCGCGGCATTCACCTTCATCATCTTCGCGTTTGAGATCACCCGTGACTACAACTCGGTGCTGCCTCTCATGCTCGTCACCGTAATCGCTGATGGCATAGCGATGCTACAGATCTGCCGTTGGATTGAGAATACGCAGTGTTGTCGCTGTCTGGAGGACGAAGTCGGATTCCACAGAGTTCTACTTGAACCGTGCTCCCCTGCTGGATCTGAAGTCTTTCCTTGAGGAACAACAGATCGAGCATTACTATCTCGAAACTTCGAGCGTGTTCCAGATTGGCAGCGGCAAGGCCGCCTGATCGTGGCTGCGTTGTGATTTCTGATTCCTGGTTGTCGGAATGCAGGGCGGTATTAGCACCTCGCGGGCCGCACAGAGAAAATCCGGAATCAGGAATCGGAGATCTCAACGCGAGTCACTCTGCCGACACCCGGCAACAGTTCTGCCCTACAGACGGCGTTCCAAGCGGAATGCTGGCTCCCATATCCAGGCACCGGATGCCTGTGCGCAGAGCGCGCCTCGGCTTCGGTAGCGACCAATCCGTGGTTACATTGCGTGGTTGGACCGCCTATTGCGTTCCGTATAATATACTGACATTTCTCCAATTCCATGCTATGGTGTGGAGCATGGGATTCCCAGTGGGAGTACGCAGAGACTTTGAGGCCCTGGAGCGGCGGCGTCTGCAGGCGGCCGACTTGCTTCAGAAGGGGGTGAGCCAGTCGGAAGTAGCCCGGCAAGTCGGCGCCCATCGCCAGTCGGTGAGTCAGTGGGCGGCCGAGCTTCGCGAGAAGGGTCGGAAGGGATTGAGGAAGGCCGGTCGTGCCGGCCGCAAACCGCGACTCCGTCCCGAGGATGTAAAGCGCATCGAGCGCGGGCTGAAGCGTGGTCCGGAAGCTCTGGGGTATGAAAGCAGTTTGTGGACGGCCAACCGCGTCGCCCATCTGATCGAGCGCGAGTGCGGCATTCAGTACCATCCCGGGCACGTGTGGAGGATCTTGCGGCAGTTGGGGTGGAGCTGCCAGCGCCCAGTGGGGCGTGCGTTGGAGCGGGATGAGGAGAAGATCCGGCGATGGAAGAAGCAGCGCTGGCCCGAGCTTAAAAAAAAGCCCAAAAAGAAGGGCGCACCATCGTCTTCCTCGACGAAAGCGGATTGAGCGAGCGACCACATCGCTGTCGAACGTGGGCGCCTCGGGGGAAAACGCCGGTGCTGCAGTACCACTTCAACTGGAAGACGCTGTCGGCGATGGCAGGAGTGACCTGGTGGAACTTTTACTTTCGTCTCTTTCCCGGTTCGATCCGCAGTCCGCAGGTGGTCGAGTTCCTCCACCATCTTTTGCGCCACCTTCCGGGCAAGCTGCTGATCATCTGGGACGGTTTGCGGAGTCACCGGAGCCGGATGGTGTGGGATTTCGTGCGCCAGCAACGTGGCCGGTTGTGGTTAGAGTTTCTTCCGGCCTACGCGCCGGAGTTGAATCCGGTGGAGTATCTCTGGTCGCATTGGAAGCAGCACGAGCTACCCAACTTCTGCCCGCAGAGCTTCGGGCAACTGAGCAGCCATGCCCGCCGGGCTCTGCGCCGGATGCGTCGCCGACCCACCCTGGCGATGGCTTTCTGGCAGCAAGCGGAACTGTTTCCACTGTACGTATATTATGCGAAGCTAAATAGACGCGAAGGCAAGCCCGCAACAAAATGCAACCCCCGCGCAACCAGAGGGGAAAAAGGCCTCAGATGCGACGCAGTGCCGACACCGGAAGTCATTGATGCTGCGAGGGAAAGGTTTGGTGAGCGCGGAAGGAATCAGACCTTCGACCTACTGACACTCGCAGATTGATCTGATTTTGGAGAGCGCTTATAAGACACTGAGCGGATTGGAGTTGGTGAGCGCGGAAGGAATCGAACCTTCAACCTACTGATTAAGAGTCAGTTGCTCTGCCAGTTGAGCTACGCGCCCGAGAATAGTCTTCCCGTAGAATCAATAACTTGAGCGGACCGCACCGTGGCCCACCGTACTTCCCCGATGTGATCGGTCCCTACATAATTCCCACACGGCCACGCCCTACGTAATTCCCTAAACGCGGGATGAGTTGGAAGGCACAGCTCATTGGAGTTGAGCCAGTATAGCAGAGGGCCACCGACAGCTCGCGAGCTTCCGGCTGGGGCATCCGTCGCCGCCCGGGACCGCAAGGTAATGCGCGACCCCTGCTCCAGAGCAAGACCGACAGCACCGAAGATCCTGTACAACGCCTTTGCAACCACCTCGCGCAGTTTGCCCCACACGCCGCACCGGCATCGTGTTTACGGCATCCTTGCCCACAGCTTAGCGTCGCAGCTCTCGTTGCTCCGCTCTCCGTGTAGAGGCGTGCGGAATCCCAAGAGCCAGGTGGGGAACCCTTACCAGCGAGGCTCGCGGGGCTGGCGCGCATGTCCGCGATAGTCGTCTCCGCCGCCACCGCTCCGGGAGCCGCCGCGCGAACCGCCACCGCTGCGCTCCGTCTTGGGCCGCGCTTCATTGACCGTGAGAGGACGTCCGCCCGAGTCCTTGCCGTTCAATCCTGAGACGGCGGATGCCGCCTCGGTGTCGTTTGTCATTTCAACAAAGCCGAATCCGCGCGAGCGGCCAGTGTCCCGATCGGTAACCAGGGAAACGCTTTCCACCGCGCCGTATGGCGCGAACATTTCGCGCAGATCGTTTTCTGTAGTGGAAAACGTGAGATTGCCAACATAAAGTTTCTTCACAAATATTCCTTCCGCGGGACGTATGAAATCCGCCACGCTGAATCGAGTAACGTGAACTCTTTCTGGGCGCGTAACGCCCGTGTAAGAGGCTCGCGTAAGTCAAGGTTACACGAAGAGTGTGTTTCAGGGCTTGCCTTGCAGCTCGCGGACTTTGTCTTTGATCTGCCGAATCTCTTGGAACAGACGAGTAGATTCTTGCAATGCTGCCACCCTTTCCCCAACGTCGGCGAGCCGCCGGCCAAAAAGGCTGACCACATGCTTCGCATGTTGCTCCAGCATCGCTAGCTCATCCTCGAGTTCCGCCAAGCCGAAATCTTGCTTGTCGTTCATCGCCGAAAATCTTCGCCCACCTTTCTGGCTCCGGCCCGCTCACTCCATCACGAGCGCGGAGAACCCATGCGATGTCGCAGGAACACGAAATCCCGCGATAGTTGTTAGACAATGACTTGCGTCACCAGAGCTTTGTGCCTTCTGGGTAAGCGCCTAGATCATGGTACGCCGGTGCTGACGCAGGCAATGGTCAATTTTGCACAAACGCGAACATGCAGGCCGGCGATGGGCCCGGTGAAGTCGCCTATGGCGGTGCTAATCCGCCCGAGCGCAATCTTCACTTGTTCCGTCTAAACCCCGGAACGCGCCCCAGCGCGCTCGCCATGAGCCGGGGACCTCGCGGAGCTTGCGATGGCGTCGGCCTGATTTGCATGGCATTAACTTTGTCCTTGCCGACAGCCAAGAACAGGCGCAGACTCGACGCTACGGTTGGGTGTGTGCTCGTCGTGCTGGATGGAGGTCGAGGGCGTCCGTCCGGCCCGAGAAACCTGGCCGCAAGCCCCAGTTCAGTTGGGGCGAAGGAGGCTGAATAGAGACTGTCTCACACGACACCTCACAAAGCCTCGGTCTTACTGCCGCGCCCTCCCGCGGCGCCTAACCTCTAACCGCAAATCCGGGCGTCGTCACCTCAGACGGCGCCCGGTTTGGGTATGGGAGAGGAAACTGTTTCCGGCAGTGCGGGTGGCCGCTTTGCGAGCATATCTCCAGTGGCACATCCGATTCGGCAGCAGCGCCGTCGAGTCGCCGATTGTAATTCGATGGAGGAGGTAAAGGTTTCATGGAAGACATTTTGGAAAAAGCTGACGCGCAGGTAGCTGAATCAATCCGCAAGCTTTCACGCGCCACCTCTGCGATGGCGGACGCGATCGACGAGGGAGTAGGTGTGATCAAGCGTGCCGTCAAACGGAGCGGCGATGTGGCCGAGGAGCTCATGGACGATACGACGCAACGTGTCAAACGTCATCCCATGGAAGCCATGGCGGCGACGTTGGCGTTTGGTCTGCTCGCGGGAGCGTTCATCGGCTGGATGATGAAGCGCAGATAGACCGAGACCGCGACTCCAAGCTCCGGCAGCCAGTCCGCGCGACATGGAATCCGCGGCCTCCGGGCCATGATGGGCAGCGGGGACGCTCTTCCGACGATGGGCATCTGCTCTGGAGCGCCGGTTCGGCCTCGTGCAAATGCCATTCGACGACAGCCTGCAGTCGACCGCCGCGGCACGTTGGAAGCTCAGCGCAGCTCGATTGGCCACTGGCCCCTAGCTCCTTCCACCCAACCGGAACGCAATCGTCACTCTCAACAGGACCGGAAACACCCGCCCATCCAAGACTGTCGGCTCGTATTTCCACCGGCGTAGCGCGTCCATCGCTGCAGGTACCAGCAGATCGTTTCCCGATACTGCGTGCGCTTCCACCACGTTTCCCTGGGTGTCGATCATCGCGTCAATCACCACGTCTCCCTGGACCCTTGCTCGGCGCAGCAGCGCCGGATACACCGGCTCAACCAGCGCAATCAACCGCGGCGCCTTGACGCGTCCGCCAACGCTCAGCGGGAACATCGGCCGTGCCTCCTGTGCAGGCGGCGGTACAGACGCGCTAGAAATGCCGTCAGAGCTTCCACCGCTGTCAAGCAGCCCGTTTGGCGCGACTTTCTGACCCACTATCCCCATTATTCCAGCAATGTCCGGAGCCATCTCCGGACCTGCATCCGTTTCGGCCGGGAGTTGCGGAAACTCCGCCACCCGGTTCGGAATCGACTTCGGCATCGCCAATTTGCTGGCCGCATCCGCCACACTCTTCGGTTCTGCCGTGACCTCAGCATTCGCTCCCAACTCGGCGCTGGTCGCGACCAGCTGCGTGTAGTTCGATGGATGCGTATCGATTCCGTCAATCCAGTACAGCGGAACCATAAAGATTGCCGCCAGCAAGATGCCGTGTGCCGCCAGCGACAGCGTCCATTCCAGCGCCCGGGTCTTCAGCCTGGTGGCACTGTTTTCCAGTATCGTTTCCACCAGCAATGCTGTCACCTTCCTCCTCCCGACTCGTACCACGGCCGCGCACTGCCCGGCTCCGCCTCTCCCAGCCGCCGCTCGTCGCTTCTTGTCGCGCCGCCTTGATACAACTCAAAATATTCCTGCGTCGCATCCGGCCCGGTGACCACATACAGCGTCCCGAACTGGTCCTTAAGTAGTCGCTGCACTTTGCGTTCGATCCGGACCGGAGGAAATGGATTTCGCCATGCAGTGACTAACGCCATACCTCTCCCGCCGATTTATCTCTCAGCTCCCATAGCGTTCAGTCCGACTCGCTGACATCCCGCAACTCGCTGATCTGCCCGCGCGGCCCTTCCTTCCAGCTTCCGCCATTGTCCAGGTACACCGTCACCGAGTAGGCTCGGTGGGGCATGGCGCCGGCTCTCGCCTTCCCGACGATCCTCTGCCTTCCTCTCATCTCCGCGGTCGTCTGCACTTCAGCCAGCCGCTGGTTGGACTCGGCGTCGTAGAAGCGGATTGCCACGATGCAATTGCTGTGTCGGCTGGGTTGGCAGGTTGGGTAGCGGGCGAAGTCAAAGCTGGTGACCAGGTACATCTCAGGCGCAACTTCCTTGCTCGCCGCAACCAGCCAGGCACTGAACGCCACCACAATCGCTAGCGCGTAGGTAACCGATTTATTCATATCTGCTTTTCCTCACTGCTGGCTTAGACCCTGCAGCGCGAAAACCGACGTCAAACCTTTGTCACCGCCATGTAAATTTTCGCAAGCGCGAACCCAGGGGTAGTTCGGTGATTCACCAGACGAATTCCAGAGTGATCTGCGGTTGGCGGGACGTACTTCCACGCGCCGCCGCCGCGAGTTTTGGTTCCGCGACCTGCCGGGTCACTGAGTACCCCAGCTCCGGCGCAGCGATGTGTGCAAGTTTCTTTCCCTACTATGTGCAAATATTTTCCCTTCCCGGCCCCTGGAATCTTGCAGCGCGGTTACTTCAGTACCGAACCGTGGTTTCTATCCTGTTGAAAATACACGTGCTTGCCCGGCTATGGCGCATCCAGGATGGCGGCCAAAGTGCAGGTACCGGTTGCATGATGCGCTCACTCACAAAATCGGCTTTCCTGCTCTTCCTGTTGGTTTCGCTTGCCGCCGCCGTGCACGCGGATACCGTAAACCTCAAGCTCGTCGACACTCTTCCCAACAACAGCGCCGGCGGCGTTTACGTCTATCCCTATAACTTCTCCATCAACGGCTCACCGGCGCTGGTTGCGTTGCTTTGCGATGATTATGGCCACGAAGTGCAGGCGGGAGAGAGTTGGTACGCCAATGTCAACACCTTGGCGGACGCTGCGCATGGCGCAGGTCAATTCAGTGCCACTTCTTACGACCAAGCGGGATGGCTCTTCGAGCAGCTTGTCAACCATGCCCCATACGCGTCGCCGGAATCCATCAATTGGGCCATCTGGATAACCACGTCGCCCAGCCTTGCTCTGTCCGTGCCATCCTCGGTGATGGGCACTGTCTCGACCCAGGGCAGCGTAGCGTGGTGGCTCAACCAAGTTCCCGCCACAATCAATCCCAACTCGCTCAGCAACATCGTGGTGTACACCTGGGACGGGAACGGGAACACGATCCTAAACGGGCCTGGCAGCACGCCGCAGGAGTATCTTGGGACCGCTCCGGAGCCCGGGAACGTTCCGGAGCCCGCGAGCATAATCCTGATGCTGACCGGCGGCGGCGCGCTCTTCCTCCGCCGACGCAAGTCCACCGCACAGCTTGAACCGTAACTTTCGACAACCGCTTTCGCACGTCGCCAAAACAGCCTGCAATTGACGGGTTTTGGTGACGAACTGGCGGCGAGTTTCCGGGGAGGGATCTCCGGCCCGGTTCCCGGTGATTCCCTCCCATGTCTTTTGCCCATTCTCCCTGCCTGAACTTTCCGCGAAATCTCCCACGCCCTGAGGAGCGAATCAGTCCCAATTTGGCAGGTCAGTTCGTAATGAGACTGCTCCACGACTACTTTTGCAGGGTGTCCCTTCATCGTGGGTTTCCGGTGGTAGGGTGCATTCAGAACGGACTTGCTCGATGCGGCGGCGTCGATTTTCTGGGCCATGGGGCGGTCGATTACGTGGACCAACATCTTCGCCGGGCCAGTGCAGGCACATTCCATGAGCAGCGGTTCTCTTGCCGATCTTGCGCCGCGCAGGCGGGCCATTTACGTCGCCACCACTGTGTTGCTGGCCCTAGCCTATGGGTCGTTGCCGCGCAACGGGTGGCACGGCGGCGCGCAACTTCACACCCTGATGGAGCTTGCGGCGACGCTGCTGGCGCTAATCGTGGGCATCCTCGCCTTGGTGCGCTTCTACAGCAAAAAAGAGAACGCGATCCTGTTCATCGCCACCGGCTTCATCGGCACCGGACTGCTGGACGGCTACCATGCCTTCGTTTCCGCACCCGTATTCATGCAGTATTTCCCCTCGCCTCCCCCGGCTCTGATTCCCTGGAGCGGATTCGCTTCCCGGCTCTTTCTGTCCGTCCTGCTATGGCTGAGCTGGATGTTCTGGAGGAGAGAATCCGCACACCAAGAGTCGCGCCCCGTGCCGGAATACCTGGTGTACCTGATCGTGGGCGCATGGACGCTCGGCTACTTTCTGTTCTTCGCGCTGGCGCCCCTGCCGGTGGGGTACAAGCAATTGCCCATTTTCCATCGACTGCAGGAATTCCTGCCGGCAATTTTCGCCATTATGGCACTCGCCGGGTATCTCCATAAAGGCCGCTGGAAACGCGATCCGTTGGAATTCTGGCTGGTCCTTGCAATCATGCTATGGATCGGCCAATCCCTCTACATGTCCACCTCCGACAGACTTTACGAT
>JAIQFM010000039.1 GCA_020073285.1 Terriglobia bacterium
GATTTCCGGCGATTACATCGAGACCCGTTCCGCCGACGTTTATACCGGACAGTGCTTCGCCAACGGCGAGGTTGGACTGACCGGCAACGAGGCTATTCTCGGCTGGCGCGTCCAGCACGGTAGCTGGAACGGCGTGGCGCTCGACGGCCTCTCCATCGCCGCCGCGGTGCGCGCCAAGGCCACCCTCGGCGATCCGTACGAGAATCCGTATCCGGCCAAAGCGGTGCTGATTGTGGACGAGCAGGCCACGCCTGCACAGCGCGCGGCGCTGGTCAGCTTTGCCGAGCACATGGGTGTACGGCTGCTGGAAAACGTCGAAAAGGTGGTCGCCGCGCCGGTCGAGCTGGTGATGTCGAGCGAGCACCATGGCCGCGCCCTGCTGCGCGCCGGGCAGTTCGCGGTGGTGCAGACGCGCGCCATCAACGAGAACGATCACCTCTGCGGCAACGAGGTGACGTTCTATCCGCCGCTGACCGAGACGGCGCACTCCATGCCGGCGGTCGCGCTGACCGATGAGTATAAAGGTCCGTCGCTGGGCGAGAGCTGGTCGGTGCACGATAAACGCAGCGCGTTCGTGGGGACGTTTGCCGTCGGCGGCGCGACTGCCGCTGCACAGCATCCGGCTGCCGGCGAATAAGGATTAGCCACAGAGGACACGGAGGAAGGATTTGGTAATTTCGTAAGTTGGTAATTTGGTAATTTGAAGACCGCTACAAGACGCGGCCCGGTGAAGCCGATTTGGAATTACCAAATTGCAAAATTACTAAATTACGAAATTTGTTTTCTCCGCGTCCTCTGTGGCTGGCTGTTGGCGAGGAGCGCCTGAGCACGATGGCAGCGAAGGCGGCAGCGATCGGATGTCGCGCCCACTCGGGCTGGGCGGCGCTGGTGATCGTCGCCGGAACGGTGGATGCGCCCAAGATTCTGGAGCGGCGGCGGATTGTGATTGCCGATCCCAAGATTCCCGGATCGAAGCAGCCCTACCACGCGGCGGAAAAACTGCCGTTCCAACAAGCCGAGCAACTGGTCGCGCGCTGCACGGAACGTTCGCAGGCTTTGGCGCGGCAGGAGCTGAGAGCAGCCGTCGAGCAGGCCCGAAGCAGCGGTCATGAGGTCGCCGGTTGCGGCGTCCTGCTCGCCTCCGGAAGGCCGCTGCCCGATCTGGCGGCGACGCTGGCCTCGCACGCCCTCATCCACACTGCGGAAGGCGAGCTGTTTCGCAACGTCATTGCCGAGGCGAGCCGGGAGATGAATGTGCCGGTTACGGGCGTGAAGGAACGCGAGCTGCTGGCGCGAGCGTACGCGGCGCTGGGAAAGTCGGACACGGAGCTGCAGCGGTATTTGCAGGAGAGAGGACGCGAACTGGGTCCGCCCTGGACGCAGGACGAAAAGTACGCCACGCTGGCCGCCTGGCTGGCGCTCGCGGCGACGTCGGGCGAATGAGTGATGTCACAGAGGACACGGAGCAAGAAATTAAGAATGAAGAAGTCAGAATTAAGAATGGGCTCGACGCAATCGGCTGCGCAGGTCGCGTTCAATCCTCATTCTTCATTCTCACTTCTTAATTCTTCATTCCTCTGTGTCCTCTGTGGCTAGCTTCCGCGGGCCGCAGTAAACTGCCATGCATCATGCGCACTCGGAATTTCTCTGCCCTGTCCCTTCTTCTTCTTCTTCTTTCTTCCCTGCTCGCGGTGGCGCAGGCCAAGCTGGAAAAGGTCGGCCTGCCGAGCGATGCTTCCGTTCCCGCCGCAGTGCGCTCAGCGCTCGATCCCAGCGGCGCGCGGCTGGTTCGTGCCGACGGCAGCGTGCTGTGCGAGATCTGGCTGCGCCAGGCTCCGCTGCCGGCGGGCAAAGTAGCGGCCGCGAAAGGCGCGACCTATCCCGAGCTGTCGCCAGGAATGTTCGTCGGCCTGATCTCGTTCCCGAACGGTGGGAAGGACTTCCGCGGGCAGCCGGTCAAAGGCTACTTCACCATGCGCTACGCGCTACTGCCGGAGGATGGCAACCACCTTGGCGTGGCGCCGACGCGGGATTTCGTGCTGCTGTCACGGGCGAGTGACGACGGTGATCCCGGCGGGCCGTTCGACTACGCCCGCCTGGTCAAGCTGAGCGCGCAGGCCGCCGGGACGAACCATCCGGCGGCGTTCCTGCTACTGGCGCCGGACAACAACCCCACCCTATCGCCGCAGGACAACAACCCCACCCTATCGCCGCCAAAGGCGGGGGGCGATAAGGGTGGGGCAACCAAAGATAATGGCGGGACAACCGGTGGCGATAAGGGTGGTCCAACCATAACCGAGCCCCGTACCTACCAGAACGCTGACAGCTACCAGGTGTTTGCCGGCACGGTGAGGACGGACGGGGGAAAGAGCGTGCCCATCGCGCTGGTGGTGAAGGGACAGGCGGAGCAATGAAGAGTCGGTGGTCCGTGGTCGTTGGTCGTTGGCTGTCGGCTATCGGCTATCAGCTTCCAACGAATCAGCTATCGGCGGTATTCGGTGGTCGGCAGGAGGTTCTGAGCCGCTCAGATGGCTGAGGCAGGCTCTGCGGAAGATTGCAACAGGTGGTGCTGAAGAAATCAGCAAGCCTGCAGGAGTCTGTAAGTCATTGATTCTTCGTTGGCACTGGACATGGGAGTGCCGAACCCGCCGAAAACGCCGCTGCAAAGCTCATCAAAGCGGCGCTGTAGAAATAATCAGCGGTATTCCGATGCACGTTCAAGTGCAGCGTGCAAGTCTCTCGTTTCACGATAGTTAGGTTGGCGTAGTGGGTATTTCGACAGGTGTGGAGCGTCATGGCACGGCGATTGCCTTAAGGAAAAGTGGCGAACGGCCCATGCGGAAGAAGAAAGGCCCGCCGGAGGCAAGCATATGACAGTCATCCTGGTTCTCTCGACCTTCATCGTGTTCCTACTCATTGATCACTTCTTCAGCAAGAAGCACGTGGTCCGGATTGCGGTTCAGCCGGTAGCGGCGGCGCCGCGGGAGAGCGTTCCGCGTCTGCAGCCGAGCATGGTCGGCGGATTCCAGGTACCGGAGAACCTGCGGTTTCATCCCGGACACACTTGGGCGCTGAGCGAGAGCCCGAGCCTGGTGAGGGTGGGCGTGGACGACTTCGCCAGCAAACTGGTGGGGAAGATCGAGCGGCTGTCGCTGCCGCAGCGCGGTCAGTGGATCCGGCAAGGCCAGAAGCTGCTGAGCATCTATCGCGACGGAGCGAAGGTGGACATGGTGTCGCCGATCGAAGGCAGCGTGGCCGACGTCAACGACGCGGTGGTACAGAATCCCGAACTGGCGCGCAAGGACCCCTACGGCGAAGGCTGGCTGGTTACGGTGCAGTCGCCGGACGCGAAGACTAACTTCCGCAACCTGATGGGCGGAGCGCTGGCGCGGTGGTGGACGGAAGAAGCTTCGAGCCGGCTGCAGCGCCGGGTGCCGGCGGCGCTGGGCGCGTTGGCGCAGGACGGCGGGGTGGCGATGGACAACCTGACGGCGCAGTTGCCGGAGCAGAACTGGACGGAGCTGACGCGGGAGTTTTTCCTGAGCTAGTCGGTAGGGTGCGTTCGCCAATGAGTTTCGAGTTGCAAGCTGCGAGTTGCGAGCCGAAAAGCTCGCAACTCGTTTTTGCGGTAGGGATTGCCACGGGAGCCAAGGTGCGCCCCGCGGTTGCCAAAGCTAGGGCCAGAACGGGACAAGCGGCGTCCTGGGCAGTTCCGGGAAACGATTGCAGAAACGGCACTAAGTGAGAATTATCACCCCTGATTGTGACAAGAATCACGGCGATTTCTTACGGCGAGGCCGAAACTGTAATGTAAGGGTATGTGGATCCGGAGAGTCGGAGGTCGAGGCTTGACGGCCGACGGCATCGCAGCAGGCTTGGCAAGGAAGTTCCACCGGTCACGGCGGCAGAAGTGCGCCGCGACAGCCGTCCGCAAGGGCGGCGGAGAGCAGGCTGCTTCGGCAGGAGGATCTTATGTTGCTGGCATACCGGTTGGTACGACTGATTGAAACGCATGCAGACCGGCTAGCCAAAGGGCTGCTGGTAAAGCTGCAAAATTGCGAGAAGTGCGCGGCATTCAAAAAGGTGCCGGCGCAGGAATTCGAGCAGCGGGTGTACGAAATTTACGACCACCTGGGCGAATGGCTGCTGGGGAAGAAGGAAGAAGACGTGGCGCGGCGTTATACCGAAATCGGCAAGCGGCGTGAGGCGCAGGGCGTGCCGATGAGCCAGTTGATTTACGCCATCATGCTGACGCGCGAGCACCTGTGGGATTACCTGAAGCACGAAGCGAACGTGGAAAAGCCGGTCGAGGTCTTTGGCGAGCTGGAGGTGCTGGAATTGCTCGACCAGTTCTTCGACCGGGCGATGTACTACGCGACGCAGGGCTACGAAACAGCGCATGCCGCCAGGCCGGAGAAAGAGCTGACGCATGCGGGACGTTGAGGAAGAGCGCAGGCTGAGAAAGTCTGGCCCGCGGAAAAAGGGACTTGCGGCGGCGAGGGCGCTGCCGCGCATCACCGGCAGCCCCACATCCGCCGCCTGCGGGCAGATGTGGGGCGCCGGAGCTACCAGGAGATAAGGAAAAGTTATGCCATTGGCGCATCGCTTGGTGCAACTGATTGAAATGCACTCCGACCGGCTGGCGGAGACCATGCTGATGAAATTGCAGAGCTGTGAGAAGTGTCCGACATTCAAGAACGTGCCGCGGGAGGAATTCCGGCAGCGGGTGTACGAGGTGTACGAGCACCTGGGTGAATGGCTGACGAGCAAGAAAGAGGAGGACGTAGAGCGGCGGTACACCGAGATCGGGATGCAGCGCAAGCGACAGGGCGTGGTGCTGAGCGAGCTGATGTACGCCATCATTCTCACCCGCGAGCACCTGTGGGACTACCTGCAGCACGAAGCCAACCTGGAAAAACCAGCGGAGGTCTTCGGCGAACTGGAGATGCTGCAACTACTGGAACAGTTCTTCGACCGGGCGATGTACTACGCGGCACGGGGATACGAACAGGCGCGCGTGGCGCGGGAAAGCGAGAAAGTGCATGTCATGGGACGTTGATTACAAGCGGAAGCTGCAGAACTCGGCGGACGCGCTGCGGTGCGTGGAGTCGGGGATGCGGGTGTACATCCACCCGGGATGCGCCGAGCCGGAGTTGCTGGTGGAGGCGCTGATGGAGCGGGCGCCGTTCGTTCGGGACGTGGAGATCATCCACCTGATGACGATGGGAAGCGCGCCCTATACCGCGCCGGAGATGGCGGGACACTTCCGCCACAACGCAATGTTCATCGGCGCCAACGTGCGCGAGGCGGTCAACGACGGCCGCGCCGACTACACACCGGTGTTTCTGAGCGAAATCGAGGGGCTGATCGATTGCGGACAAATGCGCATTGACGTGGCGCTGATCCATGTGTCGCCGCCGGACATACACGGGTACTGCTCGCTGGGCGTGGGTGTGGACACGACGATGACGGCGGTGCGCTGCGCGAAATTCGTGGTGGCGCAGGTGAACGACCAGATGCCGCGCACCTACGGCGACTGCTTTCTGCACATCAACCAGATGAGCGCGTTGGTGGAAACGTCGCGGCCGCTGTGCGAGGCGCCCAAGGTGGAGATCACCGCCACGCACCGGGCCATCGCGCGGCACGTAGCGACGCTCATCGAGGACGGTTCGACGCTGCAAACCGGGATCGGAGGCATCCCGGACGCGGTCCTGCCGTACCTGGCCGACCGCCAGGACCTGGGAGTACACACCGAGCTGATCAGCGACGGGGTGATCCCGCTGATCGAAGCGGGTGTGCTGAACGGCCGGCGCAAGACGCTGCTGCCGCGCAAGATCGTGGTGTCGTTCGTGCTGGGCAGCAAGCGGCTGTTCGATTACGTCAACGAGAACCCCATCTTTGAATTCCGTCCGAATGCGTTCACCAACGACCCGCTGCAGATTGCGCGCAACGATCGCATGATCGCGATCAACTCGGCGCTGCAGGTGGACTTGACGGGGCAAGTGTGCGCCGACTCCATCGGCACGCAGTTTTACAGCGGGATCGGCGGGCAGGTGGACTTTATCCGCGGATCGTCGCGCTCCAAGGGCGGAAAGCCGATCATCGCGCTGCCGGCGACCGCCAAGGGCGACACCGTGTCGCGCATTGTGCCGATGCTGGACCCGGGAGCGGGCGTGGTGACGTCGCGCGGCCTGACCCGGTACGTGGTGACCGAGTTTGGCATTGCCTACCTGCATGGCAAGACGATCCGGGAGCGGGCCCAGGCGCTGATCTCGATCGCGCACCCAAAGTTCCGCGATCAGTTGTTCGAATACTGCGAGGGCACCAAGTGGCTACAGCGGAACCACATGGCGCTGGCGAGCGTGGAGGCGTCTTCGCGGCCCTGATAGCGGGCTTCGGGCTCCGGGCTTCAGGTCAGGAGTGCGGTGTCAGGACGCATTGGTTGAAATTCAGAGTACGAGGTGCGGGATGGCGGCTGTATCGCGCGGTAGCGTGAGGATCAACGTCGAGGAATGCAAGGGCTGTGGCCTTTGCGTGGATTCGTGTCCGCCGAAATGCCTGGCGCTGGCGCCGGAACTGAACGCTTACGGGGTCCACCCGGCACACTATGCCGGCGAAGGTTGCACCGGGTGCGGCATCTGCTTCTACTGCTGCCCCGAGCCAGGGGCGATCACGGTGTATCGGATGCCGGCGCCACCGCGCGCGACGGAGGCGGCCCATGCGACAACTCTGTAAGGGAAACGTGGCGGTGGTGAAGGGCGCGGTGCTGGCGGGATGCCGCGCCTATTACGGATATCCCATCACGCCGGCGAGCGAGATCGCGGAGTACGCGGCGCTCTACATCCCGGAGGTGGGCGGGACGTTCGTGCAGGCGGAGAGCGAGGTCGCGTCCATCAACATGGTGTATGGCGCGGCTTCGACCGGCGTGCGCGTGATGACGGCGTCCTCAGGGCCGGGGCTCAGCCTGATGCAGGAAGGAATTTCCTACCTGTGCGGCTCGGAGCTGCCGTGCGTGATCGTGGACGTGGTGCGCGGCGGGCCGGGGCTGGGCAACATTGCGCCGGAGCAGAGCGATTACTTCGCCATGGTGAAGGGCGGAGGACACGGGAACTATCACAACCTGGTGCTGGCGCCGGCGTCGGTGCAGGAGATGGCGGACCTGACCATGCTGGCGTTTGACTTGGCGGACCGCTATCGCAACCCGGTGATCGTGCTGACCGATGGGTTTGTCGGGCAAATGATGGAGCCGATCGAGCTGCAGGTCAGCGAAGTCAATCCGCCGGAGAAACCGTGGGCGGTAAAGGGCACGCCGGAAACCCAGAACAACCTGATCTCGTCCATTTACCTGGAGCCGGACGACCTGGAAAAACACGAGCGTAAGCTGGAGCAAAAGTACAAGCTGGCGCAGATGCTGGAGACGCGGCTTGAGACCTACATGACCGACGACGCGGAAATCCTGCTGGTCGGGTACGGAATCGTGTCGCGGGTGCTGCGCTCGGCGGTGGACGAGGCGCGGGCGCAGGGCTTGCGAGCGGGATTATTGAGGCCGATCACGCTGTGGCCGTTCCCCTCGAAAGCGCTGGCGGAGACGGCGGCGCGCTGCAAAACGGTGCTGACGGTGGAGATGAGCACGGGCCAGATGGTGGAAGACGTAAGGCTGGCGATCAACGGGAAAGTGCCGGTGGAGCTGTATTCGCGCATTGGCGGCAACGTGCCGTCGGTGGAGGAAGTGCACGCGCGCATGTTGGAGTGCGCGGGCGCGGAAGTTTAAGAGCGGTAGCTGGTGGTCAGTGGCCAGTGGCTGGTGGTCGGTGATGAAGAGACCACGAGTGGTGAAGAAAATCCCCACTCTTATCTCGCCAAACCCAGGCGAGATAAAGGTGGGGCAACCGCAATCAGGGGCATAGGCGATTGCGCACACGCGGGCGCGGGTGCCACGCAGTAAGTGCGACGCAGGTAGGGCGGAGGCTTAGGTGGCGGAATACGAGATAATCCACGAGAAGTCGCCGGTTTTCTACGAGCGCTACGAGCGCAAGAACGAACTGCAGCATCAGACGCACTACTGCCCGGGCTGCGGACACGGGGTGGCGCACAAGCTGATCGCCGAAGCGATCGAGGAACTGGGGCTGCAGGAGCGGACGATATTTGTCAGCCCGGTGGGCTGCTCGGTGTTCGCCTACTACTACTTCAATGTTGGCAATATACAGGCAGCACACGGGCGAGCGCCGGCGGCGGCCACGGGAATCAAGCGCGCCTGCCCGGACAAGATCGTGATCAGCTACCAGGGCGACGGCGACCTGGCGGCGATCGGGACGGCGGAGATCGTGCACGCGGCCAATCGCGGCGAAAAGATCACCGTCTTCTTCATTAATAACGCGATCTACGGGATGACCGGCGGTCAGATGGCGCCCACGACCATGGTGGGACAGGCGTCCACCACCAGCCCGTGGGGACGGCGCCCGGCCAATGAAGGCTTCCCGCTGCACGTGTCGGAGATGCTGGCGACCCTGGAAGCGCCGGTGTACATCGAGCGGGTGGCGCTGTCGGACAACAAGAACATCATGAAGGCACGCAAGGCGGTGCGCAAGGCGCTGGAGTTGCAGCGCGACGGCGCCGGGTTCTCGCTGGTGGAAATTCTGTCGCCGTGCCCAACCATCTGGAAGAAGGACCCGGTGGAGGCGCGCAAGTGGGTAGCGGAAAAAATGATTCCCGTGTTTCCGCTGGGCGTGTTTCGCGACCGCAAGGTGGAAATACCGAGGATCGACGTGCCGCAGAAGACGGTGGCGGAGGCACTGGAGTTGTGCGAGACCCCGGGCCAGAGACTCGCGCCACACCACCACGGCAAGCCGTGCACCATCAAGGTGGCCGGTTTCGGCGGGCAGGGCGTGCTGCTGATGGGGATCGTGCTGGCGGAGATGGGCATGCGCGAAGGCCTGGAGGTGAGTTGGCTGCCGTCGTACGGGCCGGAAATGCGGAGCGGAAGCGCGCATTGTCATGTGTGCCTGGCCAAGGAGCGTATCGGGTCGCCGCTGGTGGCGCATCCGGAAGTGCTGGTGGCCATGAACGAGCAGTCGCTGCGCAAGTTTGCGCCCACGGTGGCGCCCGGAGGACTGATCCTGTACAACCGCGACAGTCTGCCGCCGGATTTTGCGGTCAGTCACGCGCGCGTGATGTGTCTGCCGGCGTCGGAGATTGCCGACAAGCTGGGGTCGGCGAAGGTGGCGAACGTGATTATGCTGGGCGCGCTGCTGGAAGAGACCGAGTGCATGTCGCCGGAAACGGCCATGACGGTGATCGGGCAGATGGTAAGGAAGCCGGAACTGCTGAAGCTGAATGGCGAGGCGCTGCACGCCGGGCGCGTCTTCGTGGATCACCAAGTAAGGGTCGGAGCCGTGAGCCAGCCGGACGGGTTTGCGTATTGATTGGGCGATTTGCTGACTTGCAGATTTGGTGATTGCGCCCGGCCCAAGTGGCTGGGCGTTTTTGTCGGGAGCCTCTGACGGATGATGGGCAGGAATTCATGAAAGCCGCGCTGCTGGCGAGCTTGCTGGCCGGGCTGGCGACGGGGCTGGGCGGCGTGATGATCGCGCTGCTGCCCCGGATCTCGCGGCGCGTGTACGACACGCTGCTGGGATTCTCCGCGGGCGTGATGCTGGCGGCCGGGTCGATCACGCTGCTGTGGCCGGCGCTGTCGCAAAAGAACGGAATCGTTCCGGTGTCCCTGGGACTTCTGTGCGGCGCGCTGTTGGTGTACTTGCTGGAACTCGCGGTACCGCATCTGGAGCCGCACTTCGCGCCGCAATTCACGGGCCGCAGCAAGCGGCTGGGACTGCTGATGGCGGCGGCGCTTACGCTGCATCACGTGCCAGAGGGATTGGCCATCGGGGTGGCGTTCGGCAGCGGGACTAAAGGCCTGGGCGCAATCGTAGCGGTTGCGATTGCATTGCAGAATATTCCCGAGGGATTAGCGGTGGCCATGCCGCTGCGCGCGGCAGGATTTTCGCGGGCACGGGCGATTGCTTGGGCGTCGCTGTCGGGATTGACTGAACCGCTGGCGGCCGCGGTGGGCGTGTGGTTCGCGGGCAAACTCGATGGCATGATGCCCTTCGGCATGGCGCTGGCCGCGGGCGCGATGATCTTTGTGGCGTCGGACCAACTCATTCCTGAGAGCCATGCACAGTCGGATTCGAAGTCGCCGTCGCTGGGATTGATCTCCGGGTTCGTGCTGCTGGCCGTGCTGACAAAAATCGCGTTTTGACCAGACGAAGAATTAGCCACAGAGGACACAGAGGAAGGCAGAATTAAGAGTGGCGGCAGGCTCTCATTTTTCATTCTGACTTCTTCATTCTGACTTCTGACTTCTTCATTCTTCATTTCCTCCGTGTCCTCCGTGGTAAATTTCTTCGTTTCCTCGGAGGCTTCCGCAATGGCCGACAAGGGCTCGTACACACCGCACAGCTTTGTGCCCACGACGCTGAAGCCGCAGGTGATGGGGCGGCGGGGCGTGGTGGTTGGCGGGCATCCGCAGGTGGTCGAGGCCGGGATGCGCATGCTGCAGAGGGGCGGCAACGCCGTGGATGCGGGCGTGGCGACGGTGTTTGCCGCGGCGGTGGTGGAGCAGGCTAGCTGCGGGCTGGGCGGCGAGGCGCCGATGCTGATCAAGCTGAAAGGCAAGCCGGTGGTGGCGGTCAGCGGCACCGGCGTAGCGCCCGCGCTGGCCACGGCGGAGTTCTTTCGCAAGCTGCCCTCGGACGATCCGAGGCGCGGACCGTTTCCGGTGATGATTGCGGGGAAGAACGGAATCATTCCGGCGTATGGGCCGTTGAGCGCGATTGTGCCCGGCATGATCGACGGCTTGCTGGTGGCGCTGCAGGAATGCGGCACGATGAGTTTCGCGGAGATCATTCAGCCGGCCATCGAGCTGGCGCAAGGATTTCCCGCCGACCAGCGGCTGGCGGGAACGCTCCAACAGCATGAGCCGACGTATTCCAAGTGGCCGACGTCGCAACAGGTGTACAAGCCTCAGGGCAAGGCGGTGGAAGAGGGCGCAGTGTGGTCGCAGCCGGAGCTGGAGCGGACGCTGCAAGCGATGGTGGAGGTTGAGCAGCAGGCAAAGCGAAAGAGACGCGCGGCGCGGATTAATGCGGTGCGCGATTATTTTTATCGTGGGCCAATCGCGAAGAAGATCGGCCAGTACTGCGAGGAGAACGGGTGCCTGTTGCGCGAGAGCGACCTGGCGGCGTTTCGGGCGAAGGTGGAACAACCGCTGAGCACGACGTATCGCGGCGCGGAAGTTTATAAGGTCAGCTACTGGAGCCAAAGCCCGGTGTTGCTGCAGAACCTGAACCTGCTGGAGGCCTTCAACCTCAGGAGCATGGGACACAATTCGCCGCGGTACGTGCACACGGTGGTCGAGGCCATGAAGCTGGGGTACGCGGATCGGGACGCATATTACGGCGATCCGGAGTTTTCCAGAATTCCGGAGCGGTTGATCTCGAAGGAATACGCGAACCTGCGGCGGGGGCTGATGGACGCGAAGCAGGCGTCGGCGGAGCATCGCGTGGGCGATCCGGAGCGCATGAAGGCGGAGGCGCCGCCGGAGTTCGTGAAGGCGCGGCTGCGCGACCGTAATGCGGAGCATCAGGACACGACGTGCGTGAACGTCATCGATCAAGACGGGAACATGTTCTCGGCGACGCCGAGCGGGGCGTGGATTCCGGCAATGATGGCCGCCGACACCGGCATTCCGCTGACCCAACGCGCGCAGGCGTTCGTGCTGACGGAGGGACATCCCAACCAGATCGGGCCGGGGAAAAGGCCGCGCATCACGCTGACGCCGACGATTGCGCTCAAGAATGGCGAGCCGTGGCTGGCGTTTTCCACGCCGGGCGGCGACAGCCAGGACCAGACGCTGTTGCAAGTTTTTCTGAACGTGGTGGAGTTTGGGATGCCGCCGCAGGACGCGGTGGAGGCGCCGCGATTCAATTCCGTCGCCATGTACAGCTCGTTCGACGACCACGGGGACAACCCGCTGGGATTGCAGATGGAGAGCCGCTTCCCGGAGTCGACGCTGCAGGAACTGCGCGCGCTCGGTCACAAGCTGATCATGGTGGGCGACTGGCAGAATCCGAGTTCGCCGACGATGATCGAGTACGCCGCCGCCCACGGAGTAATCAAGGCAGGCGCCGACGTGAGGGGGCATCGCTGGGCAGCGGGATGGTAAGTTCATTTGTGATTGGTAATAATCGCAAGTTGCCCATGTCGTCCTCCGCCACTACGCCGGAACCCGCAACCCGCTTCACGTTCACGCAACGCGTCGCCCTCGCGCTCATCACCGCGGCCGGCTCGCTGCTGGTCCGCCTCATCGGTCCCACCCTGCGCTACACCGTGTCGATTGAGGAAGGCGGCCCGCCCACGGACTGGCTCTGCCCCGTGGTGTACGTTTTCTGGCACCGTTGCGTCATTCCCGCGCTCTACCGTTATCGCGACAAGAGCATCGCGGTCATGACCAGCGGCAGCTTCGACGGCGAATACATCGCGCGCATCATCGAAAAATTCGGCTACCGCGCGGTGCGCGGCTCCTCCACCCGCGGTGGCACGCGCGCCCTGCTCGGCATGCACACCGAGATCGAAGCCGGGCGTTCGGTGGCCTTCACCATCGACGGCCCGCTGGGGCCACGCTACGTCGCCAAGCCCGGGCCGGTGCTGCTGGCGCGCAACACCCGCGTGCGAATCCTCGCCTTCCACTGCGCCGTGGAGCGCGCCTGGGTGCTGAATTCCTGGGACCGCTTCATGATTCCCAAGCCGTTCTCCCGCGTGATGGTGCGCTTCAGCCGCACCGTGAACGTGCCGCCGGAGGCCGACGGCGCCGCCCTCGACGCCTGCCACCAGGAAATGCAGTCCGCCCTCGACCGCGTCCGGGCGAGGGCCGAAACGGCCTTCGGGCAGAACTCGGCGGGTTGAATTTTGAGGTGGCGGGTACCTGCAGCATCGCCGTGTTTTAAGGTCAAATAAGGAGATTCTGGTTTACAATCCCCCTCGCTCGGCGAAGCGACTGGTCCACGCGGCTTCGTCCAACAACAAGCGGATGAGAACAGAATGAAGATCGAGATCGTTCACTGCCCGACGTGACAGAACAACAAAGCCAAGGTCACGAGTCTCGTGACGCTCATCAAGCAGCGCCTCGGCATTGAAGCCGTAACTACGCCTGGTAAAACCGGTCAGTTCGAGGTGATCGCCGACGGCGAGAGGATTGCCGAGCGCGGCGGAAACTGGTTCACACGGAGCTTTGGCGCCGGCTATCCCGATCTCGATAGCGTGGTCGAGCAGATCGAGAAGCACCGTGCGAATGACGCAGCGCGGTAGGCAGCAGGTCTCGTTGGGCGGACTGATCGGACAGTGCGGACCGTAGTGAAATCGCCATAGCATAGTTGCGCCCCGTGCCGTGTGCAGACTTATCAGCCACCCGCCATCGCAGCAGACATTGACATAACTTCAAATCGACCATAGAGTCTTATCCTCACGCGCTTGCGTGACGTTCTTTGACAATCTTGGTTCGCGCGTACGGGAAGCGGGTGAAAAACCCGCGCTGCCGCGCAACTGTAAGCGACGTTTTTCTCGCCTTCGATTCACTGTGGCATTCGCCGCGGGAAGGACCGAAGGAGTTTCTGGTTTCCGGTTTCTAGTTTCTAGTGGCCGAACGCCAACTAGAAACTGGCAACTAGAAACTAGCAACTGAGTTTGTCGCAAGCCAGGAGACCGGCGCGAACCGCCACCAAAACCTCTTTCGCGTGCAAAGGAGGATGGTTCCATGCGGTCTCTTCGTGCCGAGTTTCCAGTTTCCAGTTTTCGGTTTGCGGGTGCATCGCTCGCAGGTCGCGTTGTCCCTTCAGCGTCAGCCGCGTCCCAATCGCGCCGTCCCTACGGGACTCCGATCGAAAACAGTCAGCGTACCCAGGACTGGCGTCCTGGGCGACCAGCGTGCGCCCCTGCGGGGCTGAATTTGTCGTGCCGTCCCTGCGGGACTCGTGAAACTGATAGACAGCTTTCCCGGCACTTACGTGCCGGGCTAGGTTCTGCCGCCCCTGCGGGGCTGCGAGTCGGGGAGGTTCCGTTTTCTGTATTGCGGCCTCAATTTCCGGCTGTGCGCACAAAAGGCGCTGGCCCGCTCTTCCTCGCATTTGGCGCGCTACTGCTCGTCGCGAGCCTGTGCGTCGCGAGTGGGTTCGGGGCCGAGCTCAAGGTCAAAGTCACTGATCCGCAATCCGCGGTGGTCGCGGGCGCGCTGGTCACGCTCTACTCCCAAAACAGTTCGACCGCGGTCGCGGTGCGCACCACCAACGCCGAAGGAACGTGCGCGTTCAGCGGCCTGAGTGCGAGCGCGTATCGCGTGGAAGTGCTGGCGCCGGGATTTGCGCCGGCAACTGCTTCGGTCATGCGGGAAGCGGAAATCACGGTGAAGCTGGCACTGCCGAAGGCGGCGGAAACCGTGGTGGTCAGCGCCGAACGCACGCCGCTGCCGAGCGCGGACATAGGTTCCGACACATCGCTGCTCGGTCCTGACGCGCTGCAGTCCATGCAGCCGGTGAGCGCGATTGACACGCTACGCTTCCTGCCTGGCGCGATTGTCAGCGCCAATGGACGCCGCGGAGGATTGTCGTCGCTGTTCGTGCGCGGCGGCGACTCGCGCTACAACAAGGTGATTGTCGATGGCGTCGCGGTAAACGATCCCGGAGGAACCTTCGACTTCGGCGTCGTTCCCATGTATCAGGTGGATCGCCTGGAATTCGTGCGCGGCGCGGAGAGCACGCTGTACGGATCGGATGCCATGACCAGCGTCATCCAAACCTGGACCGCGACGGGCACAACGCGCACCCCGGAGTTGCGCTTCGGCGCCGAAGGCGGAACGTTTCAGACGGCGCGCGGATACGCGTCGCTGGCGGGCGCGCGCGGACGCTTCGACTACAACCTGTTCGGCGAGCAGTTCAACACCGAAGGCCAGGGAATCAACGATCGGTATTCGAGTTCGCTGGAAGGCGCGAATGTCGGCGTGCAGATTGCGCCACGCGCCACGTTGCGGCTGCGCACGCGGCATCTCACCGACCGCAGCGGCGTGCAGGGTTTCTGGAACTTCAACGGCCAGCAGTTGGTGCCACCCGACAGCGACGCGCGCGCGCGGCAGAACAACCTCCTGGCAAGCGCGGAGTTGACGATCGGCGGCCCATCGCGCTGGCAGCACCGCTTCAGCGGTTTTGAGTACCATCACCGGCGCTCGGTGGTGGACACGTTCGTCGATCCCGGGCGCTTCTCGCCGGCGTTCGGCAACTTCGATACGCCGTTCTCCGACTTCGCCAACCTCAACCGCGCCGGCTTCGACTACCAGGGCGATTACGTGGCGCGAAGCTGGGCGCGAACCACGGTCGGCTATCACTTCGAGGACGAGAACGGCTGGGTCGGCGACCTCACCTTTCTCCCGCTCGGCCACGGCCTGAGGCGCAATCACTCTGTGTTCGGCCAGGAAGTCTTAACCTGGAAACGTGTGTCGCTGATTGCGGGCGCGCGCTTCGAGCACAACGAGAGCTTCGGCAACCGCGCCCTGCCGCGAATTGCGGCGAGCGTGCTGGCGCTGAAGGGCGGAGAGACTTTCTCCGGCACGCGGCTGCGCTTCGCCTACGGCACGGGTATCAAGGAGCCGAGGCTGGAGGAATCGTTCGGCATCGGCGGCTACGGACTCATTCCCAATCCCAACCTGCAACCGGAGGAGAACCGCTCGCTGGAAGCGGGCATGCAGCAGAGCCTGCTCGGAGGCAAGTACTGGCTGGGCGCGACCTACTTCAACAACCTGTTTACCAACCAGATTGAGTTCAACTTCGATCCGGTGAGGTTCGTCAGCCAGTACCAGAACATCAACCGCGCGCTGGGGCACGGCGCGGAGTTGGAGTTCCGGGCGCGGCCCTGGTCGCGGGTCACCATCGATGCCTCGTACACCTATACCTCGACGCAGATTCTGAGCGCGCCGCTGGCGTTCGATCCGCTACTGCGCGCGGGCGCACCGCTGCTGCGCCGTCCCAAGCACGCGGGATCGCTGCTGGCGGTGTACACGTCGCGGCGCTGGGGCGGCAACCTTGGCGTAACCGCGGTTGGACGTCGCGCGGATTCCGATTTCCTCGGTCTGCTGCCCCCGGTAACGTACTCAGCGGGATACGCGCGCGCCGACTTCGGTGTGTGGCACGCGCTCAACAGCCGCATGACCGCGTATCTGCAGGTGGAAAACGCGCTCAACCGGCATTACGAGGAAGCGGCGGGATTTCCGGCGCTGCGGGCAAACTTCCGCGCGGGCATGAGGTTTCGCATTGGCGGAGAATGAAATCAGCCGCAGATAAACGCAGATGAGCGCAGATATGAAGTATGGGCGCAGAGCTAGTAGATTTGCGGAAGTCCGAAAAGCAGGTCCCTCGCTGCGCTCGGGATGACACTCATTCTAGATTTGCGAACAAGCAAAGACCAGCGTTGTTCAGCGTTCATCTGCGAGTTCCACCTCGTCCACGACGCCGATGACGCTCATGTCGATGGGTGAATTGGGACGGCCGACGGAGGTCATGGCGCTATAGCCTTCCTGCGCGACCAGAACGCGGTCTCCGACGCCGGCGTCGACGGCGTCGAGGGCGAGGATGGGCTCGCCGCGGGCAGAGTCGTCGAGCGCCAGCGGCTGCACCAGCAGGATCTTGCGGCCTTCGTGCGAGGGGTGCTTGCGGGTAGCAACGACTTCGCCGAGGATGCGGCCGATGATCATCGCCGGCCTCGCTTCTGGGACGGAGCAGGGTGCTCCCGCGCCACCCGGCTGGAAGGCGGTGCCACGGTCGAAGGCGGCGCCAAGGACGAAGCCGGACCGACCACGGTGCAGGCCGGGCCGGTTGCGGCAGGCGACCCGGGTTCGTCGTGTGCACGCGGGTCGGAGACCCGCGCCACACTGATTTCGTCGACGATGCCGACGATGCTGGCGTCGCTGACGACCTCGTGATCGAAGGCCAGCGCGGCTTCGCGGCCTCGGCACCAGTACACGGTTTCGCCCACGCCGGCGCCGACCGCGTCGATGCCGACCAGCGTCTTGCCGCGCGGCACACCGTCCTTGTTCACCGGCTGGAGCAGCAGGAGCTTGCGTCCTTCCAGCGTCGGGTACTTGACGGTGCAAACGACGGTGCCGATGACTCTAGCTAACATCATGAGAGTGGCCGCGAGTTTCTGGTTTCTGGTTTCTAGTTTCTAGTGGAGACACGCTCGAGGGCGAGCGCGCTCCAACACTGAGTTATCGACTAGTGTTTCGACTTGCCAGCCACGGCGGCGGGGCGCTTGCTGTTGGACGAGGAGTCCGATTCGCTTTCCAGTCGGACCTCGTCCACGATGCCGACCACGGCGCTGTCCACCGGCGAATCCTTGCCGCCGGCCATGCGCGCCGAAGAGCCGCTGACCAGCAGCACCGTTTCCTGAACGCCGGCGCCGACGGTGTCCACGGCGACCACGTAGCCGCCGT
Source organism: Terriglobia bacterium (assembly GCA_020073285.1). Classification (GTDB taxonomy): domain Bacteria; phylum Acidobacteriota; class Terriglobia; order Terriglobales; family Acidobacteriaceae; genus JAIQGF01. Next base: position 17,531 of record JAIQFM010000039.1, read on the forward strand.
CAACGGTGCCGTCGGGCGCGACCGGACGACAGACCAGCAGCTTGCGTCCCTGCAAGCGGTCGTCCTTGCGCGTGGCGACTACGGTGCCTACTACGCGTGCGAGAAGCATGAGCGACATCCTTGGCGCTGCCAGCGGCGGCGCTGAACTTGGTAATTTCGTAATTTCGTAATTGGGCAATTTTGTCGAGAGCGGAGACGCACCGGACGCAATTACCAAATTACAAATCACCCAATTACCAAATCCTCTAGGCTCCGGCCTTGGCGGTGATGACGCGACCGATGGGCAGCACGTCTTCCAGGCTGGCGTGCGGACGCGGGATCACGTGCACGGCAATCAGTTCGCCGACGCGGCGGGCAGCGGCGGCGCCGGCGTCGGTGGCGGCCTTGACGGCAGCGACGTCGCCGCGCACGATGGCGGTGACGTAGCCGGAGCCGATCTTCTCCCAGCCCACCAGCGTGACCTTGGCGGCCTTCACCATGGCGTCGGAGGCTTCGATCATCGCCACCAGGCCGCGCGTTTCAATCATTCCTAATGCTTCACCCATTGTGAGTCTCCAGTTATGCATTGCTAGTTAGTGCCGTTGGCCTTTGGCGGTTAGCCATGGGCCGGTATAAAGAAAGCGGAATGTTATGCGTCTGAACGCCAAATTCCAACCCCAAAAGTCAGCCGCCTAAGGGCCGATCGCGGATTTCCTACCACCTGCGCTTGCCGGTCTGGCGCAGCGCGTCTTCCACGATGGCGGCGAGTTCTTCGCGCGTGACCGTGATCTTGCCGCTTCCTTCCCGCGGCTTGGGAGTTTCAAGTCCCTTGGCGGGCGCGGGCGCTCCCGGCGACGATGCCGTAACCGGGCACGATGGCGCCGACTTGGGCGGGCCGGTCAGGCCGTAGCGCTCGCGGGCATCAATGAGCTTGCCGACTTCGTCCTGGGTCAACAGTTGCTGGCGGCCGAGCAGGTGCGTGACCAGCGCGATCTGCGCGAAGTGCTCGACGGTTTCCATTTTCATGTAGGCGCGGGTGAGGTCGTCGCCGTAGGTGACGACGCCGTGGTTGGCCATGAGGATGGCGTCGTACTGCGGAACCAGCGGCTCCAGGGCCTGTACCAGCTCAGGCGTGCCTGGGGTGGCGTAGCGCGCCAGCGGAATGCAGCCCAGCGAGAGTACGATTTCCGAGATCAGGGCCTGGTTCAACGGCAGTCCGGCGGCGGCGTATCCGGTGGCCGTGGGCGGATGCGCGTGCACGATCCCGTGCGCGTCCGGGCGGTGAGAGTAGATCAGCAGGTGCATGCCGATCTCACTCGATACCTGGCGGTGGCCGGTGACGCGCTTCCCTTTCATGTCCACGACGACCAGGTCCTCCGGCTCCAGCATGCCCTTGCTCATGCCGGTGGGGGTGGAGAGCACAGTCTCATGGTCGAGGCGGACGGAGAGATTGCCGTCGGTGGCGGCGACGTAGCCACGCTGGTGGAGCAGGCGGCCCAAGCGCACAATGTCTTCGCGATGCTGGCGTTCGCTCTTCATTAACTACAACTGTAGTAGCCAGGTTGAACTTCGGGGCCCGTGCATGGTAACGCACGGGAGCGGGGGCAGGCAAACGGCCGATTTCGTAATTTGGTAACTTCGTAATCTGGTAATTTGCCGGAACACGGCCCGAAAAATTACTAAATTACCAAATTACAAAATTACGAGATGTACCGGTGCTTGTATCCGATTTCGACTACCACCTTCCGGAAGAACTGATCGCGCAGGAGCCGCTGGCGGATCGGGCGGCGTCGCGCATGTTGCACCTAGTGCGAGGGACCGGGAAGCTGGAGGACCGCGGGTTCCGCGAGTTTCCCGAACTGCTGCGCCCGGACGACCTGGTGGTGTTCAACAACACGCGAGTATTCCCGGCCCGGTTGTACGGGCGGCGTAGCGGGGCAAGATCGCAGCCGGTGAGTAAAAGGAATCCGGCGGCACGGGAGTTTTTGAAGGGGAGAGTGGAAGTGCTGCTGACGGGCCCAGTCGGGTCGACGGTCGACGGTCTACGGTCGACGGCGGAAAATCCGCTGGTATGGAATGCGCTGGTGAGGCCGGGGAGGAAGATTGGCGTCGGTGAGAAGTTGTTCTTTGGCGAGAACGATGAGTTGCGGGCGGAGGTGATCGGGCGCGGGGAGTTTGGCGAGCGGACGCTGCGGTTCGAGCCGGTGGGGGATTTCTTTGCCGTGGTGGAGCGGATTGGACATGTGCCGTTGCCGCCGTATATTACGCGTCCGGATGAGCTGTCGGACCGCGAGCGATATCAGACAGTTTATGCGCACGCGAGAGGATCGGTGGCGGCGCCCACTGCGGGGCTGCATTTCACGCCGGAAATTCTGGAGCGCATGCGGGCGCGGGGAATTGAGACGGCCGAGATCACGCTGCATGTGGGGCTGGGAACGTTTCAGCCGGTGCACGTGGACAAGGTAGAGGAGCACCGGCTGCATCGCGAGCGGTATCGGATTTCGGAGGAAGCGGCGGCGCAGATCAATGGCGCGCTGGCGGCGGGGAGAAGAGTTGTGGCGGTGGGGACGACGACGGTGCGGACGTTGGAATACGCAGCCCTGGTTGCGGCGGGCGAGGGCGCCCGCCGCGGCGGAGATTCATGTGAGGTCAAGGGCGGCCCCGGCGAGGGCGCCGGGGCCCACAACTCAAGAAATAATTCTGGTGTTCATATTCAGGCGGGGAGCGGCGAGGCGGACCTGTTTATTTATCCCGGATTTCGATTTCAGGTGGTGGGGGCGCTGCTGACGAATTTTCATCTGCCGAGATCCACGCTGTTGATGCTGGTGAGCGCGTTTGCCTGGCGGGAGTCCATGCTGAAGGCATACCGGCATGCGGTAGAGGAGCGGTACAGGTTTTATTCGTATGGGGATTGCATGTTGGTGGAATAGCTCTTAGCTCTTGGCTCTTAGCTGTTAGCTCTCAGCTTTTGGTTCTTGACTTTTGCCCTCCCGCCGACCATCTCCTCTGCTGTAGACGCGAACTTCGTGGCCTACCGCAGGTGAGCTAAAGGCTAAGAGCTAACAGCTAAGAGCTTCTGTAGACAAAATTCCCGCCCACAATTGTCGCCATCACTTTGCCGGTGAAGGTCCAGCCGTCGAAGGGAGTGTTGCGAGACTTGGAGAGCGACTCGGAGGCGTTGTAGGTCCAGCGCTTCTTGGGGTCGAAGATGACGACGTCGGCGTGCGAGCCCGGCGCCAGGGTGCCGCGGCCGCGCAGGTTCATGATGCGCGCCGGATTGGTGGAGAGCAGTTCGATGAGGCGCCGCAGAGGAATATTTTTCTCGCAGTGCAGGCGCGTGATCGTCAATGCCAGCGCGGTTTCCAGGCCGATGATACCAAAGGGAGCGCGGTCGAACTCGACCTGCTTTTCGTGCTCGGCGTGAGGGGCATGGTCGGTGGCGATGGCGTCAATGGCGCCGTCGGCCAGGGCGGCGAGCAGGGCCTCGCGGTCGGCGACGGAGCGCAGCGGCGGGTTCATCTTGTAATTGGAATCGTACTCGCCGACGTTTTCATCGAGCAGCGTGAAATGGTGCGGCGTGACCTCGCAGGTAACGCGCACGCGATCTTTCTTGCCGCGGCGCACGGCTTTGAGGGCAGCGGCGGTGGAGAGATGCGCGACGTGCAGGTGTCCCTGGGTGGCGCGCGCCAGCTCGATATCTCGTTCCACGATACGTGATTCGGCTTCGACGGGCATGCCGCGCAGGCCGAGCCGGAACGCCATGGGGCCATCGTTCATGCTGGCGCCGGCGGTCATGCGCGTGTCCTCGGCGTGTTGCACGATGGGAGCTTTCAGGCGCGCGCCCAGGCTGAGCGCCTCGCGCATGAGCTTGTCGTCGAGGATGGGACGGCCATCGTCGGTAAAGGCCACGGCGCCGGCGCGCTGCAGAGCGTAGAAATCGGAGAGTTGTTCGCCGTTGCTGCCGACGGTGGCGGCGGCGATCGGGAAAACGTTGACCACCGCGCCGCGCGCCGCCTGCTGCATCCAGGTGACGGTCTCGACCGAATCGTTGACCGGCGAAGTGTTGGGCATCGGGCAGACGGAGGTGAATCCGCCCGCGCCCGCGGCGGCGGTGCCGGTGGCGATGGTTTCCTTGTGCGACTGACCGGGCTCGCGCAGGTGAACGTGGAGGTCAATGAAACCGGGCGCGACGATGAGGCCGCGAGCATCGAGAGTTTCCGCGGCGTGGCCGATGAGCTTGGAGCCCGGAGCGATTTCGGCGACGCTGCCGTCGCGGAGAAGGAGGTCGAGTTCGGCGTCGGTGTTGGTCGCCGGGTCGATGACGCGTCCGCCGCGGATGAGGAGGGAATTGGGCGGAGCCTTCTCGCTTGGCGAGGGTTCGCGGCGTGTCGCGGGTTGTGAATCCTTGGCCACGTTCGTGTCGTCCCTACCTACGGGACTCGGGAATCCATTTCCGACTTTCCCCCAGGACTATCGTCCTGGGCTACCAGCGTGCGCCCCTGCGGGGCTGAAACCGAAAACCAATGGCCGAAGACCGAGAACCGAAAACCGATGACCGAAAACCGAGACCCTACACCCTGATCTCCAGCGCCCTGGCCAGTATCGCCATGCGCACGGGCACTCCGTTGGCCACCTGCTGCAGCACCACCGACTGCTGGGCATCGGCGAGCTCGCCGGTCAGTTCCATGCCGCGAATGATGGGGCCGGGGTGCATGAGGATGGCGTCGCTCTTGGCGAACTTGAGGCGCTCCGGCGTCACTTGATATTGCGCGATGTACTGTTCCACGCCGATCTGCTTACCCGCCAGGCGTTCCTTCTGAATGCGCAGCACCATGACCACGTCGGCGCCGCGCAGGGCCTCGCCGACATTTCGCGTCACCTGCACGCCGGGGGCGAGCGTGGCGGCGGAGTCGGGCGCCAGTTCGGGCGGGCCGCAGAGCATAACTTTGGCGCCGAAGCGGCTGAGCAGGTGGACCTCGGAACGCGCGACGCGGCTGTGGTAGATGTCGCCGACAATGGCCACCCGCAGCCCGTGCAAAGTTTTCTTGTGCTGCAGGATGGTGAAAGCGTCGAGCAGCGCCTGCGATGGGTGCTCGTGCATGCCGTCGCCGGCATTGATGACCGGAACGTCCACATGGCGGGCGAGCACGTGCGGCGCGCCCGAAGACGGATGGCGAATGATAATGACCTGCGCTCCGAGGGCGCGGATGGTCAGGCCGGTGTCCACCAGCGACTCGCCTTTCTCGACGCTGGACGCGGTAGGATGCACGATGGTGGTGGTGGCGCCCAGGACCTTGGCGGCGAATTCAAAGGAAATCCGGGTGCGCGTGGAAGCCTCGTAAAAGAGCAGGGCAACGCGTTTTTCCTTGAACAGGGGACGGGGGCGGGCACGCTGAAAGCGCTTCGCCAACCGCAGAATGGCGGCGATGTCGTCGGTTTCGAGCTGTTCAATGCCGAGCAGCGAGGCGTGCGCCAGCTTGCGCCGCGTTGCCGCCGGGGCTTCGGTCTTGGCGATCAGGTTTCCTTCTCCACCAGCAGCACTTTCTCCATGCTGTCGGTTTCCTGGAGTTTGACCTCGATAATCTCGTTGCGCGTGGTCTGCACGGTGCGGCCGACGAAGCCGGCTTCGATGGGCAGTTCGCGATGCCCGCGGTCAATCAGTACCAGCAACTGCACGCGACTGGGACGACCGTGGTCCATCAGCGCGTCGAGCGCGGCGCGCGTGGTGCGTCCGGTATACAACACGTCGTCGCAGAGAACGATATTCATGCCGGTGACCGGGCAGCCAATATCGGCTTTCTGCACCACCGGCTTGGGCCCGACGGTGGACAGATCGTCGCGGTAGAGCGAGATGTCGAGCAAACCCACGGGAACGGCCATGCCTTCGATGCGCTGAATGAGTTTGGCCAGGCGCTGCGCGATGGGAACGCCGCGGCGCCTGATCCCGACTAATGCAAGGTCCTTGATGCCGTTATTTTTCTCGATGATTTCGTGCGCCAACCGCACCAGCGTGCGCTCGATTTCGGAGGCGGACATCAGTTGTGCCTTCAGGCGCAGCTTAGGCGTGGAGGTGGGAGTGGAACTCATGGCGGGCAAATCATAAAGAAGCAATTAGCGATTAGCAATTAGCAATTAGCATTTAGCGCCTAGTGGGAGGAAGGTTTTCGGTTATCGGCGATCTGTCACCCCGGAGAACACCAGCTCCGCTGGCAGGACTAGCTTGGTCGATCGTGCGAACTCTTGCCCAGGAGCCAGGCGCCGAGGGCGCCGCCGAGGCTGGAGAGGGCAAGGAAGGCAGCCAGGAAAAACACCATCACGAGGGTGATCATCAGGGCCATGCCGGCGGGCGTCATCAACTGCTGGAGGACTTGTTGCGCGCGGGGATCGGCGTTGCGGACGGCGGCCTGCTCGATCACCTGCTGCAACAACTGCCGCACGCGTCCGCTGCCGCGGCTGGCAAGCACCTCCAGGGCCAAAATGATGGCAAATACGCCGAAAGCGAGGAGCCCCGTGACCGCCCCGATGCGAGCGCCCAGGCCGGGGGTGAGGATCGCCCGCGGAACGCGGCGGCGATAAGCGGCAACCCCGAGTATTCCGCCGGCAATCAGCCATAGCAAGAAGCCGGCGAAGGGGATGACCCATGCTAGGGCGACGAAAAAACCGGTGACGGCGGCTGCGGGCACAGCCTGGGACCAGTCAACCCCGACCGGAGCGGCTGCGGGAGCGCCCTCGAGCGCGACCGGTTCGGCGGGAGGCTGGACCTCGTCCGGGGTTCCCGGCGGCATGGGCTGAGTGGCCGGTTCTTCGCTCATGACCCGGATTTGAGGGGCGCCGCAATGCTTGCAGAAGGCCGTGCCGTCCTCTACCGCGGCGGCGCACTGATGGCAGGGATGCTCCATAGGTCGAGTTTCAACCTAACAGGTGGATGTGATAAGAGGCAAGAACGGGAGGACCTTCTGAGAGCTGGGCGAAGGCTGATTCCCTGTTCTAGAATGACGTTTACGGCCCAACTTGGCGCGTGCGTGGCCGCAGCTCTGATGATATAAATTGTTCATTCATAATTCGTAAGCCCCGGGTTCAACGGGGTCCCCCTTCCCTGTGAGCTCGTAGCGGTAGGGCATCTGGCCGGGAAATCGGCTGGGGGAGGTTCCTGTGGATATTGTTCTTATACGACTTATTTTCGTTCTGACAATCGCGGCGGTCTGCGACTTGCTGCAGCCGTTCGGACTCAGCTCACGGGCCGACGCCGTGGTCGGGGCCGTGATCGGCTTGGCCATCGTTCTCTTCGAGGTGCGCCTGCGGGAGATCAGCCTGAAGCGGCTGATCGGATCGGCCATCGGAAGCGTGCTCGGCATCTTCGGCGCCTACCTGTTCAGCCTGGTGATTCGCAATTCTCTCAAGCCGGGGGCCACGCAAAGCTTCCTGCAACTGATGGTCATCCTGCTGATGGCGTATGTCGGGCTGATCGTGGGAGCGAACAAGGGCGACCTGCTGAACTTGTCGGCGCTGGGCGGCATCTTCGGCGGGGAAAAGCAGTCCAAGAAGAGCTACAAAATCCTGGATACGAGCGTCATCATAGACGGGCGGATTGCCGACATCGCGGAAACCGGCTTTCTGGACGGCGTCCTGGTGATCCCGCAGTTTGTCTTGCGCGAGCTGCAACTGGTGGCCGACAGCGCCGACTCGCTGAAGCGCAATCGCGGCCGCCGCGGGCTGGATATTCTGCAGCGCATTCAGAAAATCGTCACGCTGCAGGTGCAGATCGTGGAAAACGATTTCCCCGCCGTCCGCGAAGTGGACATGAAGCTGATCGAGCTGGCCAAGCTGCTGGAGGGCAAGATCGTCACCAACGACTTCAACCTCAACAAAGTGGCACAGTTGCAGGGCGTGGAAGTGCTCAACATCAACGAGCTGGCGAACTCGCTGAAGCCGATCGTGCTGCCCGGCGAAGCGATGCGCGTGTTTATCCTCAAGGAGGGCAAGGAGTACAACCAGGGGGTGGCGTACCTGGACGACGGCACCATGGTCGTGGTGGACAATGCGCGCAAGATGATCGGCAAGACGATCGACATCGCGGTTACCTCGGTGCTGCAGACCACGGCTGGAAAGATGATCTTCGGGAAGTTCGACGAGCGCGCCGTCGTGCGTGTGGAGGCGCCGCGCGGCGTCAACTCCCGTCCCGGGCAGCCGCAACCCAGCAGCCCTCAGACCGCGCCGGCGGCGGCATCGGAAAGACCGGCGGAGCCGGTGTAGGTTGTGAGGAGGACTTCCACCTCCCAGCTGTCGAACCTGCTCGGCACACAAAGCTTAGGGCGGCCCTCAGGCCGCCCCGCTAACTACTAACCACCGACTCCCGCTCTTTACGCCGGCGTTGGCCGTTCTCCGGGCACGATGCCTGGCTGCGCGCCGCCCGGCGCCGGTTTGAGCACTTGCTGCACGCCGTCATCATGCGGGGCCGGCGGCGCCTTGGCCGCAAGCTGCTTGCCTTCGATCAGCAGTTTGATCTCGTTGGCATCCAACACTTCGCGCTCCAGCAGCGACACGGCAATGCGGTGCAGGACCTCGCGGTTGTTGCTCAGGATTTCCACCGCCGACTTGTACCCGGAATCGATGAACCGGCGGACTTCCTGGTCGATCTTGATCGCCGTGTCCTCGCTGTAGTCGCGGTGCTGCGCGATCTCGCGCCCGAGGAAGATCTGCTCTTCCTTCTTGCCGAAGGTCAGCGGGCCCAGGTCGCTCATGCCGAACTCGCACACCATCTTGCGGGCCAGCTCGGTGGCCTGCTCGATGTCGTTGCCGGCACCGGTGGTCATGGTGTTGAGGAATAGCTCCTCGGCCACGCGCCCCCCCATCATGATGGCCAGCCGCGTCTCCAGATATGACTTGCGATAAGTGTGCTTGTCGTCGATCGGCAACTGCATGGTCACGCCCAGGGCCATGCCGCGCGGGATGATGGTGACCTTGTGCAGCGGGTCGGAATCGTCGCGCAGCACGGCGACCAGCGCGTGCCCGGCCTCGTGATACGCGGTGACTCTCTTTTCCTCTTCCGAGAGCAGCATGGACTTGCGCTCGGCGCCCATCAGCACCTTGTCCTTCGCCAGTTCCATGTCGAACATGGCGACAGTCTTGCGATTGGCGCGGGCCGCCAGCAGCGCGGCCTCATTGACCATGTTGGCCAGGTCGGCGCCGCTGAAGCCGGGTGTGCCGCGCGCCAGGACGGACAAATCCACGTCGTCGGAAATGGGAACCTTGCGGGTGTGCACGCGCAGGATCTCTTCCCGCCCGCGCACGTCCGGACGCGGCACCACCACGCGCCGGTCGAAGCGGCCGGGACGCAGCAACGCCGGATCGAGCACGTCGGGACGGTTGGTGGCCGCGATCAGGATGACGCCTTCGTTGGATTCGAAGCCGTCCATCTCGACCAGCAGTTGGTTGAGCGTCTGCTCGCGCTCGTCGTGACCGCCGCCCAGCCCGGCGCCGCGATGGCGGCCGACGGCATCAATTTCGTCGATGAAGATGATGCAGGGCGCGTTTTTCTTGCCCTGCTCGAACAGGTCGCGGACGCGGCTGGCGCCCACGCCCACGAACATTTCCACGAAGTCGGAACCGGAAATCGAGAAGAACGGGACGTTGGCCTCACCCGCCACCGCGCGCGCCAGCAGCGTCTTGCCGGTGCCCGGAGGCCCCACTAGCAGCACGCCCTTGGGAATGCGTCCGCCCAGCTTCTGGAACTTCTGCGCCTCGCGCAGGAACTCGATGATCTCGCGCAGTTCTTCTTTGGCCTCATCCACGCCCGCCACGTCTTTGAACGTGACCTTCTTCTGCTGCATGGAGAGCAGGCGCGCGCGCGACTTGCCGAACGACAACGCCTTGTTGCCGCCGGTCTGCATCTGCCGGATCATGATGAACCAGAGTGCGCCCAACAGAATCAGCGGAGCCAGGTTCAACAGCCAAGTCGGCCAGCTTCCGCTCTGCACGTCCTTCACCGTGATATTCACGCCCTTCTGCTGAAGGGTCTTGTACATGTCGGGGTAATTCGTCGGGACCGTGGTGTGAAATTGGGTCTTCTCGTTGCGGAACTTGCCGCGTACCTCGGTGCCCATGATGGTGACATCCTGGACGTTGCTCTGGTCCACCTGGGACATGAACTCGGAGAAGTTGATCTCCTTGTCCTTGGTTCCGCTGCCGCCGGCCTTCACCACCTGCCACAGCAAAACGCCGGACAGCACTATGACCAGCCAGAACACCACCGTTTTGACCGTTGAATTCACTCGCAAACTCCTCTATTCACCAGGGGCCGTAAAGAGGCGCGAAATCGCACATCTAGCCGATTAGATGCCGGTCCGGTAAATCCGTCTCGCCTTTTCGCCACCCTTGATTCCCATTGTAACCTTGCCGGAGCCGGTTTTCCCGCCGCCGGGCAAGGAAATTCGCGCGCCCGGTCGTACCATACGTCCTACCACCTTAGTGTCAGTGTCCTTACAGTGTCCTTCGTCCTCCGTACTGCCGAAGCCTGCAGCCGGAAGCCTACTCAACGGCCGTTGCCGCGACTCCGCTGGTGGCGACGTAGGGCAGGTTGCGCCTGAGCTGCGGTGAGCCCAGGCCGTAGCCGAAGACGAAGCGGTCGTCTACCTCGAAGCCGAAATAGTCCGGGGCCAGCGAAATCCGCCGCGCCGACTGGCGGTCCAACAGCGTCGCCACCTTCACCGAGGCGCCGCCACGCGCGAGCAGGTTGCGCAGCAGGAACTCGGTGGTGATGCCGGTTTCCAGCAGCCCTTGCACCAGCAGCACGTGCGCGTTTTCGACGTGCACCTCGGGGCTGAAGAAGATCTCGGTGGCGGTGCTGCCGGCAGAAGCGATTTCCTTGTGTTCCGGCTTGACGAACTGGCAGATCACGGGGACATCGAGCTCGCGCACCAGGTCTGCCATGAATATGAATCCGTCCTCCAGTACGCAGACGGCGTGCAGCGTACGGCCGTGGTAGTCGTCGGATATCTGGCGCGCCAACTGCTGGATGCGGTCGCGAATCTGCGCGGTATGGAGCACGATGGTGGCGGGTTGGGGCTGTGCCGCTTGGGTCACGGGGTGCCTCGATTCTGGATCAGCTCGCCGCCATTATGGCTCGTTTTCGCCGCTCGGCCCTAACAGAACTTCTTCCATCAGCAGCGCCTGGGAAGCGGTCTCCCGAACCCGGAACCGTTCCGGCGCCGCGAAGCCCGGGACCCAGACGATCTGCTCGCCGCTGACGACCACCGGCCAGAACGGCTTCTGCTCCCGCGGGATGTGCCGCGCCTGCAGCAATTCCTTCAGCTTCTTCGGCTCGCGCGTGTGCGCCGGCCAGTAGCGATCGCCCGCATGCCAGTTGCGCACCCGCAATTCGCCCTTCGCCAGCTCCGGATCGAGCAAAACTCGCGTGGCGCGGGCGCCCTCGCCCGCGTGTTCCGGGTGTTCACCACTGACCATTGCAGCCCGAATCCTCGCACCCGCGACTCCTACCTCGCCAGGCACAGCGAGCGACAAATCGTATTCGCGCCGCTCCTTGTTCGTTTGACACCTGCGCCGGAACCAGAGTTCCCGTTCCTGCCGGACAGCTTCCCATCCGTGCGGCAGCTCGACGACCTTCTCGCTGCGGGCCGGTTCGCTGGCGGCGAGGGCAAGCACCGCTTCCACGTGTTCGAAGCCCAGCAGCAGATCGGGTGGTTCCAGCAGCGTGCGAACCAACCGCCGCTGCAAAGCGAGCGGCTGCGCCAGCAGCACGTCCACTCGCAACTTCCGCGGCGAGCTTGCGCGTGAGGACGGGTCCCGCGGCTGCGGAGTCCAGAGGCCCCGCTGCGCCGCGCTGGTCTGCTGGTTCCACCAGCTCTCTTCCTCGCGCGCGATCTCGGCGGTTTCGCTGAACACCTGGTCGAGATTGGGGTTGAGTTGCCGCAGGATTGGCATGATTTCGTGACGCACGCGGTTACGCGCGAAGCCGACGTCCGCGTTGCTGGCATCCTCGCGCCAGCCTTGCCCGAGGTCTTGCAGGTACGAGCGCAGCTCATCGCGGGAAACTTGCAGCAGCGGGCGCACGATGCGCGGCGCGGGAGGCGCAGTCGGGAGCGATGGAACCTTCGATTCCGGTTCGCCAACCCTGCGCTCAGCGACCACAACCGCGGCGCTGATCCATCCGCCGATGCCGGGATAAATGCCCGCAAGCCCTTTTGTGCCCGACCCGCGCAGAAAGCGCATGAGCACCGTTTCCGCCTGGTCGTCGCGGGTGTGCGCGGTGGCGACGCGATGCACGGTGCCGTCGGCGGTCAGGCGATCGAAGAAGGCGTAACGCAACTTGCGCGACGCCGCTTCCAGCGACAACTTGTGCGCGCGCGCGTAGGCGGGCGTGTCGCCGGAATCGCAGTGGAATACCAGGTCGAGGCCGTGGGCGAGGGAGCGCACAAACTGCTCGTCGGCGTCGGCGTCGGCGCCGCGAATCTTGTGATTGAAGTGCACGACGGAGAGAACGATGCCGAGCTCAGCGCGCGCTTCCAGCAGCAGCCGCAGCAGCGCCACGGAATCGGCGCCGCCGGAAACCGCAGCGCCGATGCGGTCTCCGGGCCGCATCAGCGCGTGTTTTCGCATGTAGCTGAGGAAGCGCTCCTTCATGGAGCAATGGTACGGGAAGGAACGGGCGAATGCAGAATGCAGAATGCAGAATCAAGAATGCCACAAGCGTCAAGTTGGAGGGAGAAAATCAAAGTGCCGCTTAGTCCAGCGTCGCGGTCTTGTCGGCGATGAGCTTATGCAACCGAGCTTGGAATTCGCTGAACGGCACGGTTTCAGTCTTCTCTTTGCCGCGGGTGCGGACGTTGACCGAATTCGCCTCCGCCTCTTTGTCGCCCACCACGAGCAGGAACGGGACCTTCTGCATAGCGTGCTCGCGGATCTTGGCGTTCATCTTCTCGTTGCGCTGGTCAACTTCGACGCGGACGTTGGCGTTCTTCAGCGCGTCGCCGATTTTGTTGGCGTATTCGGCATGGCGCTCGCTGATGGGGATCACCACCACCTGCACCGGTGACAGCCACACCGGGAACGCGCCCGCGTAGTGCTCGATCAAGACGCCGAAGAAGCGTTCGATGGAGCCGTAAAGCGCGCGGTGGACCATGAGCGGTTGATGGCGCTGGCCGTCCTCGCCGACGTATTCGAGATCGAAGCGCTGCGGCAGGTTGAAGTCGAACTGGATGGTGGAGAGCTGCCAGAGGCGGCCGATGGCGTCCACCAGCTTGACGTCGATCTTGGGACCGTAGAATGCGGCTTCACCCGGGATGATCTTGTATTCGATATTGCGCCGATGGAGCGCGCTCTCCAGCGACTTGTTGGCCAGGTTCCACTGGTCTTCGCTGCCGCTGAAATTCTTCTGGTCGTTAGGGTCCCAGGTGGAGAGCTCGACCTGGAATTTCTCGAAGCCGTAGACGCGCAGCACTTCCAGCGCGAAATCCATGCAGGCGACGACCTCGTCCTCGATCTGC
>JAIQFM010000040.1 GCA_020073285.1 Terriglobia bacterium
CGATCGACGCTTTGTAGATTTTCTCCCGCAGGGCTCGATTCCGGAGTTGCTCCAGCACCGGCTGGATGGTGGTGTTCTGCAGTGCGATCACCCACTTGCCGTTGAGTCCGCGCGCCTTCGCTGCTTCCGCGGCGGCGCCGATCTGTTCGCGCGAAAGGCCGTCCAGGTCGCTGACGTTTTCCACGACCACCGCGGAATCCTTGGTTGCCTTGAGCACATTCTGTTGGAACCGTGTGGTCAGCGACGCGATCTGCTCGTTGAGCTGCCGGAGCCTGCTTTTATCGGCATCCGAGAGTTTCGCCCCGGCGCGCACGAACTCGGTATAAGTGCGCTCCAGCAATTGCTTCGACTCGGGGTCGAGTTGGAGCGTGGCGCGCTTCTGGTACACCGCGTCGCAACGCGCGAACAACACCGGGTCGAGCAGGATGGCGTCGCGGTGCGCGGCGCGTTTCGGAGCCATTTCGGAGGCGATTTTCAGGATCTCGGGATTGGTGTTGGACGCGTTGAGATTGGAGAAGACCGACGATGCCCGATCCAGCAACTGGCCCGACTTTTCCAAGGCAGTGACGGTGTTTTCGAAGTTCGGTGGGGCCGTGTTGCGGTCGATCGCCTCGACTTCCTTGCGCTGCTCGGCCATACCGGCATCGAAGGCGGGCCGGAAGTCTGCATCCTTAATGCGGTCGAAAGGGGGAAGGTAGTATGGCAGCGTGCTTGGCCGAGCGAACGGATTATCGGCGGAAAGCGGCTGCGCGACGACAGCCGAATTTGCCTGGCTGAGCGCGGGCACGGTGCAGGCGAGAGTCGCAATCGCCGCCGCGAATACGAACGACCGAACGATTCTGGTATGCATAAATGACTCCGCGGGAATGTGCTGGTGGGCCAACGCGCATCCTGCCGCCAATTAGAAAGCATTTTACTTGGATGGGCCGCGGTATTGTAGCGCGTGTCAATGCCGGAGTTCCCACCATTTGCTGCGCGGGGACTCCCAGCAGCAATAATTTTGGGTGGCCACACTTTCTGAATCGCCTTCCCCGGAGCAGCGTCTTTGACGCTAAGGGCCCTCGGTCGGTCGCAACTCTTCGGAGGTGTGCCATGGCGGTTCGGCTTGAACATGCAAATCTGACGGTAAATGATATTGAGGGAATGATCCGTTTCCTGCAAACCGCTTTCCCTGAATTTCGGGTGCGAGGTGAGGGCATAAGTCAGGCCGGAGACCGATGGGTGCATGTGGGCACGGATGTAACCTACATTGCGTTGAGTCAGGCTCGTGTGGAAACCGACACGCGCTTCAAGCCCTACAGCGGCGCGCCGGGCGTCAACCATCTCGCCTACGTGGTCGACGATGTCCAGGCATTGCGCAGCCGCCTCGCCGCGGCCGGATACAAGGACTCCACTCCGCCGAATGCACATCCGCATCGGACACGCCAATATTTTTACGACAGCGAAGGTAACGACTGGGAGTTCGTGCAGTACCGTTCTACCGATCCGGCGGAGCGCAACGATTACAAGTTGCCGGACCGATAGACCTCGCACACCAGCGCGCTCGGAGAAATCGAATGCTCCCGCAACTGGCCCTCTGTGCCTTTCTTCTGACGAATGTCACGCCGAGTGACGGGCCGCAGGCGATGGCGACGCACGCCGAAACCCGCCACGACAAGGCGTTTTGGCGAATGATTATCATCCGGGCCTTCGTAGAAGGTCTGACCAGGTGTCAGAATCCCTGTAGCTTCACGCGGCGTCAGCCTGAGGATGCGCGCTCGGAATTTGTGCTGCGGGCTGAGTCAGCCAGGATTCGAAACGGGTCTCGCCGAGTCGTGCGTTTTTGCCCGGAACCAGCGTTCTCTCGCTGATCTTTGCCCCTGAGTAAAGCGCGTTTGGGTCAGCGATGACTTCGCGGGGATCTTTGAGTGTGGCCAAACGCCGCCGGACAAGTTCATCCAGGCGAAACTGCTCCGGGCCTCCAATTTCGACGATGCCGTTTACCGGCGGGCCTGCCGCGACCCTGCCTACGCCACTCGCGACATCGTCGGCGGCCATCGGCTGGAAAAGCACGGGAGGCAAATGCACCTTGCCGCCGACCATGGAAATGTCGGCCAGGCCCTTGAGGAACTCGAAGAACTGCGTCGCGCGCACGATCGAGTAAGGAACAGGCGAACCTTTAATCAGCTTCTCCTGAGCGATCTTGGCGCGGAAGAAACCGCTTTCGGACAGCCGGTCGGTTCCCACCACTGACAACGCAACATGATGTCCTACGCCTGCGGCCGCTTCATACTTGAGGAGGTTACGAGTCGATGTTTCGAAGAACTTCAGCACTGCTGCGTCCTCCCAGGAGGGAGAGTTCGTTACGTCAACCGCTACCGAAGCACCTTTCAGCACTTCGGCCAGCCCCTCGCCCGTAACACTGTTGACACCCGAATTGGGTGATGCCGCTATCGCCTCGTGTCCGTGCTCGCGCAGCTTGTTGACGAGCTTTGATCCGATGAGTCCGGTACCGCCGATCACTACGATTTTCATAATTGTTCCTTTATTCTTGACCAAGGCATTTCACAGCCATCGGTCTCTTGCACCCGCTAAGACAGAACTGAGTTTGTGACGGCTTTCAAGCCTGAAGGGATTCCGATGGACAAGCCAACAACTGAACGTTGCCGACCATTTGCGAAGCGCCATGTCAGGAATCCGTGGAACTGTTCTGGTTGCCCTCTTGCCTGGTCACGCTGTCTACGTCGCTGTGGATTGACCCGTATGGAATTGGCGTGGTCGAGCGCGCGCTGCATAAGAGGTAGGAGCTTTTGGTCCCGCGAGCCGCAACGCCAGGCTAGGGGAACCTTTTCGATGATGCACGACGCGGGCGGAAGGGTTGCCCCGCGTTGGCCTGTTTCACCTTCCCGGATTGTTCGTGAACACTCCTGGTGGCCCAGGTCTCCTCATCGATTCGATGGTGCCCCACATCTGCCCGCCTTTGGCAGATGTGGGTCTCGCCTTGTGGCACACGGGGGCCGGCCAATCAACAAAAATCCCGAGGTTGCCCCACCCTTGTCTCGCCCAGGTTTGGCGAGACAGGTGGGAAAGTCCCCGCGTCCGCGTCGCACCAACCTCAATTTCCCGACTACGGACTACCGACCACCGACGACGTGCAGTGCCTGCGGCATTCGGAATTCATCGACGCCACAAACAATCTTGGAGGCAGGCACCCCGGACTACCGACCACGGACCGACTCCTGACTCCTGACTCCTAACTACTAACTCCTAACTACCAACTCCCGACCAAATCGCTTGACCTCCGAGGTATAATAAACGTAGCTGGAAATTCGGCTGGCATTCGGGCCGCGGGCTTCAATCCTGCGGCCCGCAGTGTCTTGCCACTATTACTTGTGGTCGTGAGGTGTGACAACGGTATATCTTCGGTTTTCCAGAAAACCCGAATGTATCTTGTTGATTCTACATACTAGCTCCACGGTTACCTTGCCGAATCCACGGTATACCGTGCGTAACTCGCTGATTCCATTAGAGGGCAGGGGGAGGGGGGTAGTCGACTAACCATGCCGCAATTCTTCTCTGCCCTTCTTCGCAGCCTGCGCGGTGCTCGCGGCACCGACATGCGCCTGCTGTGCACTCAGCTTCTTTCGCAGCGCGGCGAAGCTTCGCAGACCGTGCTCGCGCAGCACATTCTGGAGCGGTACAAACAACTCGACTCCGCCCAGCAGTTGGCTTTTTTTCAGATGTTGGCCTTCGACTTCGCTGCCAGCCGCGACGCCGTGCAGCGCGCGCTCGAGGAGTACCGGCGCGCCCCCACGCCGGCCAGCGTTGCCGCGCTTGCTCAGGCCGCCGAGCCGCCCCGCCAGGAACTGTTCCGCCGCATCAACACCGCGCCCGCCGGAACCGACAGCCTGGTCGCCATGCGTGCCGACCTGATGCGCGTCTCTCACGCTCATCCCGACCTCGCGGTGGTCGACGCCGACCTCAAGCACCTGTTCCGCTCCTGGTTCAATCGCGGCTTCCTCCGCCTGGAGCGCATCGGCTGGCACACCTCGGCGCTGACCTTGGAAAAGCTGATTGAGTATGAGTCGGTGCACGAGATCAACGGTTGGCCCGACCTGCGCCGCCGCCTCGAAGCCGACCGCCGCTGCTTCGCCTTCTTTCAGCCCGCTCTGGCCAGCGAGCCGGTCATCTTCGTCGAAGTAGCGCTCACCAAGGGCCTGGCTCGCCACCTCGAGCCGCTGCTCGACATCACCGCTCCCGTGCTCCCGCCCGAGCAAGCCGACACCGCCATCTTTTATTCCATCAACAACTGCCTCGAGGGCCTGCGCGGCATTCCCTTTGGAAATTTTCTGGTCAAGCAGGTGGTCGACGAACTCGGCGCGGAACTGCCCAAGATCGATAACTACAGCACCCTCTCCCCGGTAGCGCACCTGGCCCGTGCCGTGCATGCCCATCACCTTCCCCACGGATTCACGCGCGACCGACTGGCGCGCCTGCTGGAGGGCTTCGCCTCCGAGCTGATTCACGCCTCCGGCCAGTCCAACGCCGTGGACGCGCTCTTCCACCTGCTCAAGGACCCCATCGCGCATCAGCAAGTGCTGACCGTCCCGCTGCGCCGGCTGACGTTGGTTTACCTTACCCAATTCCGCAACGGAGACAAGCCTTGCGATCTCGTCGCCCAGTTCCATTTCTCCAACGGCGCGCGCCTGGAATCCATTAATCCTTTCGCCAACCTGCGGCCCTACGGCCTGCGCGACTCTTTCGGCGTCATGGTCAACTACCGCTATGTTCCCAATGAGTTGGAGGAAAACCACGAGAGGTTCGTGGTCAGCGGAGAAATGAGGGTCTCACCCTCGCTGTCGCACGAGCAAAAAGTGACCGCTGCCTTGTGGCGTGGCGAATCGAAAAAGCAAAGCAAGCACACGCAGGCTGCCGGCTAGTCTAGAAACAAGGGCAACCGTGCCGTTCCTGCTTTGTCCATGCCGAAGTCAGGCTACAATGTCTGAGCAACGCCGGGATGGGCATGTTCGCGCAAGCTCCAACCTCGAAACGCCGGTGGAACGCCTCGCTGCTGGTGTCGCTCGTTCTGCACTGCGTTGTGGTTTATTTGCTGGTACGCCCGCCGCGACCGATCTTCGTCACGCCGTCCCAGATCGCCTTCGGGCACGGCGGCACCGCCACCGAGCTGGTCTATTTTTCGCAGCGTGGTTCCACCGCCGCACAGGTCTCGACCGCAGTTCCCGAAAAGCGGCAGATCTCGCTCAGCCGCACCACGCCGCGTCCGAAGCCGAGCCCTAGACCCGCGGCCCCAAACACCGCCACGGCCCCGCCCGCCGCCGGCGAGGCCGCGCGCGCCGGCTCTCCCTATAGCTCGCTCGCGCAAGGTCCCAGCAGCGGCCATGACGTCCGTCCCGCCCTGCCGGTTGTCTTCCCCGATCCCGCCATCCTGCCATGGCAGATTCCTTCCGGCATCGAGGGCAACGTGATCGTGGAGATCACCATCGACGTGCAGGGCAACGTCACCGAAACCAGGGTTCTGCAGGGGCTCGGCCACGGCATCGAGGAAAAGTGCGTCGCCGCGGTTCGCAATTGGCGCTTCCGTCCCGCCATCATGGATGGCCGCCCCATCCCCTCGCAGCAGGATGTCTACTTCCATTTTCCCAGTTAGGCAGGCCTATAATCTGTGCGGGCAGACTCTATGAAATTCACGCGCCTCGCATTGCCGCTCTTCATTCTTCTGATCGCCGCCATCGGCCTGCTCGCGCAGGACAAGCCCAAAGACAAAGCTGAGCCCCAGCCGAACAACCCCAGCTTCGTTTCTCCGGCCGCGCGCCTGGCCGCCGCCAAGACCGCTCTGATTCAGAACGCCGGCGGCAGCGAAGTTCCTTACAACGTCATCTCCTCCGGAATCGAGGGCTGGGGACGCTTCCGCCTGGTGGAGTCGCGTTCCCAGGCCGACGTCATCATCGAAGTCACGTCTCCCGAGGAGGAAAGCAGCTCCGTCTCCACCAAAACGCGCGTCGGCCCCTCCGGCCGAACAGAAGATTCCACCACCACGACCCGCGATCTCTCCAACGGCGCCATCAAGCTGGTGGTCTTGGACGGCAAGACCCACATCCCGCTCTGGTCAGCCTCCGAGCGGCCCAAGGGCGGCTTCCGCCAGCGCACGCGCTCGGATCATCTCGTCGAAGCCGCCTCGCGCCTGGTCACAAAGCTGCGTGAGCGCCTCGATCCTCCGCCTCCGGCGCCGAAGTAAGCTGAGTTTTGCAAGGAGGAACTATGGTTGAACGGACTGCTGGACTGCGGCCTTGGCCGCCCGCCGGTGATCTTCCTCGAACGCGTGCCGCACCCACTTTTCGATCACCGTGCGCCGGCGGTGCGTGGGATCGAACTTCACCCCGAACAGCTCGCCTCGTTTGTGGCACACCACCGCGGGAATCTCAACCAACATTGCTTCCGGAAGGGTAAAGGAGAGATGCACCGGTTGCGCCACCTTCACCAGCGCTTCCGCCTTCAACAACATGCCACCGCGGCTGATGTCTTGGCTGGCGGCGTTAAACACTTCTCCGAAACATTCCACCGTCACCGGCACGATCAGTTGAATGCGCGCATTGGAGCGCCGCGATTCCGGTGATTTCCCTTCGCCGGCCATGATCAGCCAGACGGTCACCGCCACCGCTATTACGGCGCACAGAATAACCAGGTACATGGCTCGGAAGTATATGCCACAGATCAAGCACCGGCGCTAGGGTACCTCGGTACGGCCGGTCAACTCACGGTCGCTCTCACCCCTTTATCGCCGCATCGTCATCCGGCAAAAAGTACCCGACCATGATCGCCATTCCCTCCGCGATGGTCACCCGCGGCTTTCGTTTGCCGAAACTGAAACTCGAAACTGAAACTTTCCTACGCCCTCGCCCGCCTTGCGCTGCCGGAGAGGATCGCCAGGATCTCCTGCAATCCCTGGCGCACGCGCTTCAGCCCGTCGGACGGCGCTCGGCGCGGGAACGGCAGTCCCCCCTGCGTCTTGAGCGCCTTCGATTCCGATCGCAACTGCTGGCGCGCCCCCGCGATCGTGTACCCATCGTCGTACAGCAAGGTCTTAATCCGCAGTGCGTTTTCCAGATCGCGACGCCGGTACATGCGCTGCCCAGTGTTGCTCTTGGTCGGCTTCAGTTGCGGGAACTCGGTTTCCCAGAAGCGCAGCACGTATGCCGGCAGCCGGCACAGCCGCGACACCTCCCCGATGCGGAAGTACAGCTTGTCGGGGATCAGCACTTCCTCCCGCTTGTGTTTCCCGGATTTCCTTGCCGTCGCCATCCTGTTAACCGGCATCAGACTGCGTTGCCTTCTCCCAGCTTGCGTTTTCTAGCACGGAGTGAGCCACAGAAACAACTCCGATGTTGCTGCCCTCTCCAATTTCCACAGGCGCCAACCTTCTTTGATGCGGGCATCATCATGAGTTTGCGCCGGCGGAGCTTCCCTGAGCACCTGACCCAGAGTTCGCTCCACGATTCGGCGCCTGGTACCGGATAGTCCACCGCAATCCTCAAGATTTCTGTTGACTTGATTACCCATAAGCCACTATATCTTGGGTCAGAGTAGTGGGCCATACCGGAAATAGTTGGCCCATTGGTCTCCGGGCTCTTAGTCAAGGGAGAAAACGTTCCTTAGGAGGAACCACAACCATGCCAATGAAGAAGAAGAAGGCAGCAAAGAAAGCCAAAAAGCACTAACTGTCACGGGGCTCACGAAGAGGGTTGAATGGGCTTCCGCCGTCGGAAGCCCTCTTTACTGCAAGTCAGACTTAAGAAGTCAGAAGCGGACGCGGGCTCTGCTGGAGAGCAACCCGGAAGGCAGTTGCTCTTAATTCCGATTAATTCTGACTTCGTACTTCTGACTTTCCATTACCTACTACAATATCTTCATGGACACCTGCGCCGCTTACCTCGATGAAGCCCGTCGCGCCCTGCGTGGCCACAAGCGCCTGGCCGAAGGCGCCATCGCCCAGCTCCGCGACGAGGAACTCTTCCTCCAGCTCGACCCCGAATCCAACAGCGTCGCCGTGCTGATGAAGCACATCGCCGGCAACATGCGCTCTCGCTTTACCGACTTCCTCACCAGCGACGGCGAAAAGCCCGATCGTCATCGCGACCAGGAATTCGAAATTTCCGCCTCCACCACCCGCGCCCAGATCATGGAAATGTGGGAAGCCGGCTGGAAGATCGTTTTCGACGCCATCGCCTCGCTGCACGCTGGCGACCTGGAGCGCGCCGTCACCATTCGCGGCGAACCCTTGACCGTCCTGCAGGCGGTGCATCGCGCCGTAGCGCATTACGCCTACCACAGCGGCCAGATCGTTTTTCTCGCCAAGCATATCCGTGGCGCCGAATGGAAGACGCTCAGCATTGCACGCGGCCAATCCGGACAATTCAACGCGGCCACGCTCGCCGGCAAGCCCGACAAGTCCCACGTCCTCGATACCTCCCGGGCCGAGAACCTGAACCGCACCAAGTTCCCGTAGTCAGCACAGTCAGCAACAGTCTGGCAAGCTGCAGAACGAAATCGTATCCGTGTTGAGATAGTTTTACCGGAACGTTACACTTTACGACCGGTCGAATGCCTGAAAGGCATGGGGGAATCGCAGATGATGGTTCACCTTATCAATCCAAGTGATGTGTCGTTCGGAACTGCAGTCATTACTCCACGTTGGCTCTATGTTCTCGCCGCTGCGACACCGCGGTGTTATGGAGACCCTGCGATCGTGGATGAGACGCTCGTCCGGGTCGATCCGGCCAGCATTCGACCCGGTGACGTGGTTGGCATCGGCGTGCATACGGCGAACGCGCTCCGCGGATACGAGATTGGAAAGATGGCCCGCGACCGCGGCGCCTATGTCGTCTTCGGCGGAATTCACGCGACCTTGTATCCGCAGGAGGCCATCGAACTCGGGGGCGCCCATGCGGTTGTCCAGGGTGATGGCGATCAGGTCTGGCCCACGGTGCTCGCAGACTGCAGCCACGACGCTCCCAAGCCGACCTATTCAGGTGGTCGTATCGAGGCCAGTCAATTTTGTCCCGCGCGCTGGGACTTGCTCCCGCGTAACCGGTACATGTGGGCCTCGGTGCAAACCGTCCGCGGCTGCCCCAAGCATTGTTCTTTCTGTTCCGTCTGGCGCACCGACGGCCAGCGTCCCCGGCAGCGTGCTTCCGATGCCGTGATCGAGGAAATAGTCGAATTGCGCCGGCTGGGCTTTCGCTTCATCGCCCTGGCCGACGACAACTTCTATCCGGTGACCCTGGGCGACCTGCGTCTGGCGCAACAACAGCACAACTCGGCTCGCCTGCATGAGCTGGAATCACTTCGCGCCGAACGATTTGAACTGATGTCGCGTTTGGCGAAGCTGCCTGACGTGCATTTCTTCACTCAGATCACGATGGAAGCCGCGGAAGATCCGGAGTTTCTCGACGCCATGCGGGCAGCGCACATATTAGGCGCTTTGGTGGGTGTGGAATCCGTCACCCCGGAAGGTCTTAAAGACATTTACAAGGACTTCAATCTGGCTGGTGAACACCTGGTGGAGCGTCTTCAGACCTTCCGGCGCCACGGTGTCCATGTGCTCGGATCCTTCATCTTCGGCTTGCCCAGCGACAATCCCGCTACGTTCATGGCCACCGCCGATGTGGCCGACCGGGCCGAGATCACCTTTGCGCAGTTCGTGATGCTCACGCCCTTTCCCGGCACCGTAGACTTTGTTAAATGGGAAAAGAGTTTGGGTGACACACCCGAAACTATCGCCGGCATACCCATCACCCGCCGTTGGCTTATCCCGACGCACCTTCGTCCCAAGCTTTTCTGGGCGCATCCGGTCATGTCGGCCGAGGACATCCGGCGCCAGACACAGGCCGTGTGGGACAAATTTTATACTTGGCGTTCCATCTGGAAGCGCTCTCGATTTATCAAATCGCAGAAGGGGCGCGTGGCGTTTATGCTTATCTCCAGAATCTACCGGCATATGTATGCCGATACCGGCATCGCGACCGACAGCGCAAGAAAGGCTTCTTCCGCGCGATGGGCACGCTGGCTGGCCAAACCCTGTCGACGCTTGTTTTCCGGCCGACCCATGCCTCACCTGCAAGTGCCGCCGGGAAACCAGGAGATGCTGCCAGTTGCCGCGGATTGAATACCTAACCCTCACCTGGCCTCTTGACTCGGTACGCGGCACTCGGTAGAAGTCGCAACTCGCGTGTCTTCGACTCCCGAAACCGCGCTCGAATTCAGCGCTGCCGCGCCAGTGCGCATTTCGCCGCGCGCCTACGGGCGTCTGCTACGTGGCAATCCCAACTTCCGCCGCCTCTGGCTGGCGCAGATGGTCAGCGAAATCGGCGACTGGTTCTACACCATCACCCTTTACACTCTGCTGCTGCAGTTTACCGGACGCGCGCAATCCGTCGGGGTTGCCCTGGTTCTGCAAGTCCTGCCGCAGACCTTTGCCGGCCCCTCGGCCGGCGTGGTCAACGACCGTGTCCGCCGCAAGCGCGTCATGATCGCCGCCGACCTGCTCCGCGCCGGCATTGTCCTGTCGATGTTGCTCGTCCGCTCGCGCTCCACCATCTGGCTGATTTATCCGCTGCTGGTGATGGAAACCGTCGCCGCCGCCTTCTTCGAGCCCGCGCGCAACTCCGTCATCCCCAACATCACGCGCCGCGAAGAGGTTATCGTCGCCAACACGCTCTCGTCCATCACGTGGTCCTTCGACCTCGCCATCGGCGCCACGCTCGGCGGCATCGTCGCCGTTTTCCTCGGACGCGAAGCCGTCTTCATCCTCAATGCGCTGTCCTTCGTCGCCTCCGCTCTGCTCATCGGCGGCATGACATTCCACGAGCCCCACGCCGCCGGACTGCCACGCCTGCGCCCGCGCGAGGTGGTGGATTTCTCGCCCATGATCGAAGGTCTGCGCTACCTGCGAAATCGCCCGCGCCTGCTCGCCACGGTGCTGGTGAAGGGCGGCCTCGGCCTGATGATCGGCGCCACCTGGATCATCTACACCATCCTCGGCGAGCGCGAATTCTCCCGCCACCTCGGTGGCTCCGCCGGCCAAGGCGCGGCCATGCTCGGAATGGGCGTTCTGATCGGCGCGCGCGGCATCGGCGCCCTGCTCGGACCCCTCATCGGCGCCAACTGGGCCGGTCAGCGCGACTCCCGCCTCCGCCGCGGCATTCTCTTCGGATTCATTGCCGCCGCCTGTGGCGTGGGCTCGATCTCCATCGCGCCCAACGTCTGGATCGCAATGCTGTGCGTGATCGTCGCCCACTGCGGCGGCTCCATCATTTGGACTTTCTCGACCACCCTGCTCCAGCTCTACAGCGACGACCAATTCCGCGGGCGAGTTTTCTCCGCCGACCTCGGCATCTGCATGGCCACCATCTCCGTCACCGCCTGGGCCGCTTCCGCCGCCATTGACGCCGCCATCCCCGTGCGCCTCCTCGCCGCCCTTACCGGCGCCTCTATCCTGATTCCCGCGGCAGCCTGGGCCCTCGCCCAGCGCCTCTGGAAATCGACTCTCTCGGTGGATCGGTCCATCAGTCGTTCACCCGTGGACTGATCGACCGATAGACCGACGGACCGCTTAGCCTTGGACCGCCCTCCGCAGCGCCGCCCTCGCCAGCAGACGCGTCGAATCCAGCACCGGCAGCGGCGAATTTTCGTCATTCACCAGCAGCGGAATCTCCGTGCACCCCAGCACCACGGCGTCGCAACCACGTCGCTTCAGGCATTCGATGACCTGCTGAAAGTAGCTGAGCGCTTCCGCCGCGAAGCTGCCGCGCACGAGCTCATCAAAAATAATCCGGTTGATCCGTTCACGCTCGTCGTCCTGCGGCCGCAGCCACCCGATGCCCCGCTTCTCCAGCTCCTGCGGATACACGCTGCTCTCCACCAGGTACTTCGTCCCGGTGATCCCCAACTGCCGGTAGCCGTGCCGGATCGCCTCATCGCCTACCGCGCCCGCGATATGGATCCACGGCAGCGGCGACCGCGGCTCCACCATCGGCATCACACGGTGGATCGTGTTGTCGGGGCAGATCAGGAATTCCGCGCCGCACTTGGCCAGCCTTTCCGCCGACGACAGCATCAACTCCGCCACGCCCTCCCACCTGTCCGCGTTCACGTACTTCATGTACTCCGCCAGCGAGTGCGTGTGCATGGACACCTCGGGATGATCGTGCGGCCCCAGCATCGGCTCGCCTTCCGCGCAAATCGTTCGGTAGCACAGCGCCGCGCCCTCCGCGCTGCACGCCACAATTCCGATATGTTTCGCTTTCGTCATGCCCCTTGACGCTCGCCTCGCCTAACGCTTGTCATTCCGAGCGCAGCGAGGAATCTGCTTTTGCCATAACCATCGACCGCCTCACTCCAACTCCGCTTCAATCCTCCACTCCTCTCCGTCATACTCCACCATCAGCAGGTTCGGCTTGCAGCACACCTGGCAATCCTCCACGTACTGTTGCCGCCGCCCCGCCGACGCGTCCACCGACGTCTCATTCCACTCCCCGCATCCCGCACATTGAAATCCCGCCATGCCTTGCTCGCAACTCGCAACTCGTCACTATCTTTTCAACACCGTCCCATACGGATCCAGCACTACGTTCTTCGCTCCCTGAGGCGCATTCAGCCTGAACCCGCTCTCTTTGCCGTCCGCAAACACGTATCCCAGCAGCGCCTGACGCCCGCCCACCGACGCGTAAACGGGCACCGCCGTCACCAGCTCATCGGTCGCTTCATTCTGCAGGATCTTGCCGGTCACCACCGCGCCCGCACCGTGCTTCTGGATTTTGACGTCCTTCGTTTCCAGCTTCGGAATCGCCGTCCCGTTGATCCACGATTCATAGAACCACTGCAGCGACTTGCTGTCTTCGTACTTCAGCGAGTCCGGCATCTCCTCTTCCATGGCGCGCAGGAAATCCGCTGTCGACATCTCCTTCCCGGCAAACCGGTCGCGTACTGTCCGCAGCGCGCGCAGGAACGGCTCGTCTCCCTGCTTTTGACCCGGCGCATCCCGCATCATGGTGCGCAGCATGTGCATCAGCCAGGCCCCGCGCCCGTAGCTGACCACGTCAAACCCGTCCGGGAAATGCGACGACGACAACCTCAGGCCCAGCGTCACCGGCCCGGCCTGCGCGTACTCCTCGCCCTCGGCATTTTTCGACAGCAGCTCCGCCCGGTAGTCCTGCAGCAACTGCTTACAGTCCGCCGGGCGCTCCTTTTCCAACGCGAGGATCGCGGAGTAGTTCGACAGCGCCTCCACCAGCCACTGGTCGCGATAGGTCTTCCACCCGATCAGGTCGCCCCACCACTGGTGCGCCGTCTCGTGCGCCTGCATGAAGCCGCTAAACTGCAGCGCCGCCATCGGCCCCACCCGCGCCTGCCGCAACTCCTCCGGCGTGAGAAACGCGTAGCTGGAAAGGAACACCAGTCCCGGCCAGCCTTGGCTGTTGCGGCCCGGCATCTGCGACAGCGCCAGCGAGGTATAGGGATACGCCCCGAAGCTGCGCGAGAAAAAATCAATCGCGCGCGCCGACCTCTGCGCCACCACTTCGGCGTTCGTCACCGGTGCCGGCGCCGCCTTGGGCGCGATCACCACCTCCGGGGGCCTGCGGTCGCGCATAGGGGACGGCGCCACCACGATTGCCTGCTGCTGCACCGGAAACGTGCGCTCCATGCCTGCCGCCGCGTACGCTTCCACCCGCACGCCGCCGGCGCTCGCGCTCGCCACCGAGTAGAGCCCCAGGTTGAATCCCGCCACCGGGATCGGCCGCTCCGAAACGTATTGCGAAACCTGCTCTCCTCCCGCGCGCTCCTGCGACACCAGCTTGCCCGTTGCCACCAGCGTCCACTCCCGCGGATAGTGGAATTCCAAGTCGTAGTCGGCCATCGCCAGTCCGCGGTTCGGATACCACACCCCGCGCGCTCCCACGTACACCAGCCCGCCACCCGCGTCCGACAAGACATTGCCGGCGTAGGCAAACTTCAGCCGCAACTTCTGACCGCTGCGCAGCGGCTCTGGAAACAACACCGCCGCCACGTCGTTGCCGCGACGCGCCAGCGCGCTGCCCGCGATGGCCTCGTTCTGCAGAAACTCCACCGGCTTTCCGTCTGCTTCCACCGCCGTCAGCTTCAGGTAGCGCGACAGCTCGAAGAACTCAATCCGCTCTCCCCCCTGCTGCACGTCGATGTCGAGCTGCGTCTCCGCCGCCAGCACATGTGGCGGCTCGATCCTCGCCTTCACCGTGTACTTCGTAACCTTCAGCGCGGATGCCCCACCCCTATCGCCTCCCGGGTCTGGAGTGGGGGGTTCCTCGATTACACTTGAACCCCTGGACCTCGCCGACCTCATCGGAAACGAACACAATACGTCGTAATACCCCGTTCCCCCCACGTACGTCAGCTTCAGCACCGCGATCTGTTCGGGGCTCAGCGTGTCGAAATACACGTCGAACACCCCCAACTTCACGCCCTGCAAGCGCGCGCGAAACAGCCGGTCGTCGCCGTGCGTTGGCCGGTTCAGATAAGCGGTCATCAGACGCAGCGCGTCCGCCTCCGCCAGCGTGCGCACCACCTTGTCGTATCTCTCGACGAACGCCTGCGCCTCTTCCTCCGCACGGAGCGCCGGCTTCAGTTCCTCCGCCGTGTTGTCGTTGAATCGGAAGTACGCGTTGGTGAACTTCTCTTCCAGCACCGCCGCGCCGGTGAACAGCGCCAGGGAGCCGCGCTCCGCCAGGTCAGGCGGAAACAGCAGCACTTCGCCCTCGCCCTCGAAGAACGCGCCCGTGATTTTTCCGTCCACCGCGCGCACAAACGCCAGCGTGCCGTCGTCGAGGGTGATGTGCAGGTCTTCGCGCTGGATGGCGGCGTCGCGCACGTTGTACACCGCCGCCGGATCCAGCCCCACCTCGCGCAGTTTGCGGTAGAGCGCCAGCCCCGCGCCGGGTACCGACGCGGTTTCGCGCGCGGTGGGCGCCGCCGGTGCCGACGTCGCTGGCTGCGGCGCGTTCGCGCCCGTCTGCGCCCAAGCGCCGCACGCCCCCAGCAACATGCACCAAAGGCCCAACACCGCCGTGGTACCCGGAGTGCTGCGGCGGCAATAAGCAATGCTAGAATTCGCCAGCGTGCGAGCTTTCTGGATCATCGCCCTGATCGCTTCTTCCGGCCTCGTTGCGGCGGACACCATCTATCTGAAGAACGGGCGCACCATCGTCGCCGACAAGGTCACGGTCAATGGTCCCCGCGTCTATTATGAGGTCGGCGAGGACGCTTATGCCATTCCCAAGTCGATGGTCGACCGCATCGAATCCGGCGGAGCGCCCCCGCCGCGCTCCTCTTCCGGCGCGCCCGTCAAGCCCGCCGAGGTTCCCAATATCGCCGCCAGCATGGTCGGCTCCGACGCCGTCGCGCTCAAGATCGTCAAGGACGGCCGGGTTGACACCGAAGCCCTGGCGCTGATCGAGCGCGCCGGCAACGCCGAGCAAACCGCCGCCGCGTACTTTATCGCTGGACGCCACGAGTACGAGCGCGGCGACCGCGAACGCGCCCGCTACTACCTCGATCGCGCGCTCGCGTCCGCGCCGCGGAACGACGCCATCCTGGTCAGCTATGCTGCCACCCTCATTCAACTGGGCCGTCCCGCCGACGCCATTCCCCTGGCCGAACGCGCCACTCGCGCCGCGCCCAGTTCCGCCGACGCCTGGATGATCCTCGGCTTCGCCCAGTACTCGGCCGACCGCCTCGCGCAGGCCATCGCCGCCTGGAAGCGCTCGCTCGCCCTGCGCCCCAACGACAACGTCCAGAAATATCTCGCCCGCGCGCAGCGCGAACTCGCCGCCGAATCCGATTTCTCGCAGTCCGAGACCGGCCACTTCAGCATCCACTACGAAGGCGCCACCACCTCCGCCGGCCTCCGCCAGCAAATCCAGGCGTCGCTGGAAAGCGACTACAACGACCTGGTGCGCGACCTCGGCATCTCGCCGCGCCAGAACATCTCCGTCTCCCTTTACACCAACCAGGCCTTTTTCGACGTCACCGAAGCCCCCGCCTGGATCGGCGCCATCAACGACGGCAAACTGCGCGTACCCATCCAGGGCCTCTCCTCCGTCACGCCGGAGCTGGCGCGCGTCCTCAAGCACGAAACCGCGCACTCGTTCATCAACCAGGTTTCTCGCGGACGCTGCCCGCAATGGCTCAATGAAGGGATCGCGCAACTGGTCGAGCCCCGGTCGCTCGGCGCCATTCGCGGGCGCCGCCTCGCCGACCTCTATCACGGCGGGCGCCAGATCCCGCTCGCCTCCCTCGAAAACTCCTTCCTCACCTTCTCGCCGTTTGAGGCCGTACTCGCCTACGACGAATCCCTCGCCGCTGCCGAGTACATCCGCGACACCTACGGCATGTCCGAGCTGCGCTCCATCCTCGAGCGCCTGGGCGACGGATCCTCCTCCGAAACCGCCCTCCGCGTCACCATCCACTCCGGCTACGCCGATCTCGAAGAACAAGTCGCCCGCCACCTCTACCTGAAATACGGCAAGTAGCCGAAGCCCGTGTACGGTGAATCGAAGTTCGGGCCGCCCCGACCGCCGACTACCGTTCTCAGCAGTCAGAACCCAACAGTTGGCCGCAAACCGATCACTGACAACCTCCAACCACCTGTGTTAACTTTCCCGCGCTTTCGACGGTGCACGAATGAGAATCCCCTTCCTCAAGCACGCTCCGGCGCGCGAGCTTCGCAAGCCAGCGCCGGCCAAGTTTCCCGACCTTCCCACCGTCCGCGTCGGCGCTCTTTACCGCGGCGCCCGCGTCGGCGGCGACTTCTTCGACTTCATCCAGGTCGGCTCCTCGCGCCTACTCGTTCTCCTGCTCGATATCGCCGGCAAGCGCGACGAAGCCCTGAACATCGCGGCCGCTGTCCAGGACGTTTTTCACGGCGCCGCCGACATCTTCTACGCCGACGACGTCAACGAGCCCGTTGCCCTCACCAGCATGCTTCTCGACATTAACCGCGCCATCATGGACGCCGCCGGCGGCGTGCGTTGCGCTCCCGCTTTCCTCGCCTGCTACAACGAGGTTCTTGGCACCATCTGCTACATCAACGCCGGCCACACCCCCGCCCTCCTCAAGGACCACGAAGACATCACTTCCCTCGAAGCCGGCGGCCTGCCCCTCGGTCTTTTCTCCCACGCCACGCACGACGCGCAAATCTGCGCCATGCCGCTCGGCTCCTCCGTCGTCATGGTTTCCCGCGGCCTGGTCGAAGCCAAGGCGCACAAGGAAGAGTTCGGCCTCGACCGCGTCAAGAAGGCGCTGCAGGAAGACCCGGGCCGTGACGCGAATCAACTCTGCCGTGACGTCATCTCCGGCGTCACCGAATTCCTCGAAAGCCAGCGCAAGCATCGCCTGCTCGCCCGCGGCGATCTCCAGATCGCCGAGACCGATCCGCTCGGCGATAACGACGCCACCACCCTCGCCCTCGTCCGCTCCGCCGCCGCTATGGCCCCATGACCCGAACCGACTTTTCACGGCTGCCAACCTGAACTCCGAGCGTCGGCCTCAGACCAGCCGCGAACCCCTAGCCACCAGCCGCTCCGCGGGATTATCCTTCGCACGCCATGAAGCGCGCTCTCATCATCGTCGGTATCGTCGTAGCCGTCCTCGTCATCGTCGTCATCGCACTTCCGCTGCTGTTCGACGCCGACTCGTTTCGCCCGCGCATCGAGTCCGAGCTCCGCACCGTCCTCGCCCGCGACGTCAAGATTGGACACCTCTCGCTCTCCCTCATGGCCGGCGGCGTCTCCGCCGAGAACATCTCCATCGCCGACGATCCTGGTTTCAGCGCCAAACCGTTCCTGCGCGCCAAATCGCTCGACGTCGGCCTCGACCTCACCGCGCTTCTCTTTTCACGCGTGCTCGACATTCACTCCATCACCATCGTCGAACCCGAGGTCGCGCTCGTCCACAGCGACGCCGGTAAGTGGAACTTCTCCACTCTCGGCGCGACCAAGGAATCGCCAACCAAGCCGGCCGCCGCCGCGCCCAGCCTCTCCGTGCAGAAACTCCGCGTCGTCCACGGACGCCTCTCGGTCGCCGCCGTCGGCAAGGCGCCGCTCACCTACGACGACGTTACGCTCGACGCCGGCAACATCTCCTACACCTCGCCCATTCCGTTTACCGTCGAAGCCAACACGCCGGGCGGCGGCAAGCTGAAGATCGACGGCCACGCCGGCCCCATCGACCGCGCCGACGCCGCGCGCACTCCGCTTCAGGCCTCCGTCGTCGTCACCGGCATGGACCTCGCCAAGACCGGCTTTCTCCCCGCCGATTCCGGCGCCGCCGGCCTCATGGACTACACCGGCACGGTCTCCTCCGACGGCAAGACCCTGCACAGTGAGGGCGCCGCCAAGGCGCAGCAGTTGCGCTTGGTGAAGACCGGATCGCCGGCGCGCCAGCCGGTTAGCCTGACGTATATATCGGACTACGATCTAATGCGCCGGGCCGGCTCGCTTGCCCGCGGCGAAGTCCACACCGGTAACAGCGTCGCGCATGTCAGTGGCAGCTACGACGCCCGCGGCGAACCCGTCGTCGTCCACCTCAAGCTCGACGGCCAGAACCTTCCCATTACCGACGTCGCCGGACTTCTGCCCGCTCTCGGCATCGCCTTGCCCGCGGGGTCGTCCCTCCAAGGCGGATCGGCGACCGCCAACCTCGCCCTCGACGGCGCCCTCGACAAGCTGGTCACCACCGGCACGCTCGATGTCGCCAACGTCAAGCTCGCCAACTTCAACCTCGGCTCCAAGATGAGCGCCATTGCCGCGCTCGCCGGCCTGCGCACCAGCCCCGACACCACCATCCAGGCCATGACCTCGCGCTTGCGCATCGCGCCCGAAGGCATGCGCGCCGACTCGATCTCCATCATCGTTCCCGAGCTCGGCGCCATCACCGGCGCGGGCACGCTGTCCAACACCAACGCGCTCAACTTCCGCATGGCCGCCAAACTCAACAACAACGCCAGCCTCGTCGGCGGACTGCAGCGCATCGCCGGCCTCGGCCAGGGCAATAAGCCGATCCCGTTCCTCATCCAGGGCACCACGCAGAATCCGGTCTTCCTTCCCGACGTCGGCGGCTTCCTCGGCAACACCATCACCGCGCCCGCGCAAGGCGTGCCGCAAGGCATTGGCGGAATCCTCGGAATCTTTCAGAAGAAGAAAAAGCAATAGGATTCACCACGGACTCCCACGGATGAACACGGATGAGAATAATGGAGAATCATGGAGAACTTAGAATGCGGAATATGCCGGATGAAGAACGGAGACGTCGCAGTCACCGTTTTTCATTCGGATTTTTTCTGACTTCTGACTTCTGACTTCGTTTGATCCGTGCTCATCCGTGCGATCCGTGGCTGGTTTTTTCGTTGCGTCCTTCGTGTCCTTCGTGGTTTATCTTTTGAACATGGACACGAACGACAAATCTCTCCGCCAATGGCTCGCCTGGCTGCTTGACGGCGGCGGCGCCCACGCTTCCTTCGACGACGGCGTCGACGAGCTCCCTCCCAAGCTCCGCGGCGTCGAGCCTCCCAACCTGCCGCACACAGCCTGGCAATTGCTGGAGCATATGCGCATCGCGCAGTGGGACATCCTGGACTTCAGCCGCAACTCGAAATACCGGCCGCTGGTCTGGCCCCAAGGCTACTGGCCGAAAACGGCGGCGCCGCCGCAAGGTGGGTGGGAGAAAAGCGTGCGCCAGTTCCGCGCCGACCTCGCCGCCATGCGCAAGCTGGCGACGAATCCCAAGACCGACCTGCACGCGCCCATCCTCTGGGGCGACGGCCAAACCATCCTCCGTGAAGCCCTGCTGCTCGCCGACCACAACTCCTACCACCTCGGCCAGTTGATTCTGGTGCGCAAAGCGCTTGGCGCGTGGAAAGGATGAATCGAGACGCCGGGAAACTCGATGGGGACATGCTTGCACCATTCATCCCCGTCGCCAGCGCTCATTGCTGCTCGGCGGACGCTCATCTGCGATAATCTAGTGAGCGCGCATCCACTGTACCGTGCGCCCTTCGATGCCGACGCCGGGCGTTCTGTTTCGCCTATCTGCGTTGTTCGTGCCCATCTCGCGCTGCCCACGCTGTGGCAGCTCGCGGATTGATCGCTTACCATCGGGAAAACCGGCCGCGCGCGCACTGAGCTTTTTCGGGCTGCATCTGAGCAGTTGCCATGAGTGCCTGCTGCGCCTGTATTCGTGGCGCCGCATGTCCAATCGTGGATCGTGGCCGTAAACCGCAGCCAGTCCTCGCCCCTCTTTTCCGAAGACTGCCAACCGCTAACCTCGCTTACTGTTGTCGGCGGGGCTTGCGGCGCGAGTTGGAAGATTTGCCCTTGTGCCTGGTGACTTGCTTGCCGGGTTCGGGAGCGAGTTCGTCGGCGGTGACGAAGATGGGCTCGATGTCCACCGGCACGTTGGCGAGCTTCGCCAACTGTTGGGCGACGTTGGGGCGGATGACGGCGAGCGCCAGCATCCTCTGCGCCCCGGCGTAGTCCCCGGTCGCTTCCACGGTAAGCAGGTCGTGGGTGAGGTCGCTGACCGCCTGCTTGATCTTCGCGAAGTCCACGGCGTAGGCGCCGCTGGGCTGCTGCACGAAGCCGCCACGGTCGGCGATGTAGTTGAACTGCATCGCCATGCCTTTGCCGTGCGCGTCGCCCGAGCCGAAGCGCAGCGCGCGGAATGACGAAGCCAGAAAAGTCGTGTAGAGCTGGCGCTCGGCGGCCGGACCGTTGTGCAGCACCGAAGTGAGGTTCAGCTCCTTGGCGTGGTCCATCATGAATTGCAGCGCCCACAGACCGGTCGCGTCGGCCTTGGCTTCTTCGATCGCGCTGTAGAGCTCTTTGAGCTGCTGACGCGGATTGGTGCTTTGACCGTTGACGGTGATTTGGTGCGGGCCCAGCCCGTGCATGAGCTCGTGCGCCAGAATGTGCGTGAAAAACTGCTCGAAGCTGACGTCGGCGCGCTCGCGCTGCGCCAGCATGCGTGAGGCGATGGAAATCAGCACGGTGCGGAACTTGGCTTCCTGCACGTTCTTCAGCATGACGCGCTTGGAGCCTTTTTGCGCCACCACGCGCTCGTCGTTGGGCAGATTGTAGGCGGCGGTGGCGATGCCATGGGCGCCGTCGCCGGAAGCGATGATTTCATTGACCACGCGGATGGGAGCCGAGGCGCCGAGTTTCGGGTTGCGGTACTGCGCGTCCTCGGGAAGATTGTTCTCGATCCGCTGCAGGGCTTGGGAGAAGGCGGCAAGCTTGGCGGATTCGGCGTCGTCGCGGATGTTGATGTAAGCCTCGTAGGCTGCCTTGTAGCCGAACAGTTCGTCGGTGTAGGTTTCGTAGGGGCCAATGGTGATGTCGAGCGGAGCGTCCAGGTCCATCCAGGCGACGTCGCTTTCGTAGTAGTCGTTGGAGAGAAAGGCGTCGGCGCGGGCGGTGAGGAAGCGCTTGAGCGAGGCGTTGTCGGTGAGGGCGGCGGCTTCGCGGAGAAGCGCGGCGCATTTCTCGAGATCGGCTCGGTACTCCTGGTTATAGGAAACGATGCCGAGCCTCGCACCCTGCTGGCGGATCACGGTAAAGAAGCCTTTACCTTGCTCCTGCTGTTCGGGCGAAAGCGTGGCAAGCCACTGTTCGAAGCCGTCCTTGGTTAGGTCGAGCGGATAGAAGTTGGCGCCCAGCGGCTTGCGCGCGGGCACGCCGGGGATGAAGGCGTGGAACTCGTTGAGGTCTTCCCATGGGCCTTTGTTGATCCAGAAGTAATGCAGGCGGGCCTGGCCGAGCGGAGCTTTGTCTGTCTGGAGCTTCTTGTAGAGGGCGAGGTCGCCGCTCCAGAGCTGGTTCATGTAGATGGTGTCAAGGACGCGCGCCGCCTGGATAAGCTTGACCAGCGCTTGCTGGTCGCCGGCGGAGAGGCGGGCGGTGTCCACGCGCAGCGGCGTGGGCGCAAAGCGCGCGGCCATGGCGTTGAGCTGAGCGAGGTCAGGAAGTTTTTCTTCGGCGACTGGCGCGACGGACATGCAGGTCAGCAGAAGCGCGATGAGGAGAAAACGGGTTTTCATGGGCGACCTCGGGAATGGCAAAGCATAGCAAAAAGCCGCTCCGTCGCTGGCCCGCGGCTGCCCCAGCCATGTAAAATTCAAATACAGTTCCGGAAAATCAGAGCAGGTTGTACCTTGCCCATGAAACACACCATGAAAAAATCCGTAGTATTGCTGGCCGGCATTGGCCTGCTTTGCGCGGCCGCCTTCGCCGCCGATTCGGTGATCGAGGAGATCGTGGTGCGCGTGAACAACGGCATCATCACCCGGTCCGAGCTGATCAAAAGCCTGGAGGACACCAAGCGCGAGGTGGCCGAGAAGGTTGGCGCCGGGCCTACCGCGGACCAGGAGCTGGCCAAGCGCACCAAGGATTTGCTGCGCGACATGATCGACCAGCAACTGCTGGTGCAGAAGGCACAGGACCTGGGCATCACCGGGGACACGGAGTTGATCAAGCGGCTGGACGAAATCCGCAAATCCATGAACCTGGACAGCATGGAGGCGCTGGAAAAGGCGGCTCAGGCCCAGGGCGTGTCCTACGAGGATTTCAAGCAGAACTTGAAGAACCAGATTGTCACCCAACAGGTGATCCAGCGCGAGGTCGGGTCGCACGTGCAGGTCACCCCGGACGAGATCAAGGCTTTTTACCAAGAGCACCAGCAGGAGTTCACGCGTCCGGAGACGGTGCGGCTGAGCGAGATCCTGGTTTCGACGCAGCAGCCGAGCGTGGACAAGAACAACCCGGCGCAGCCCGATACGCAAGCGCTGGAAGCGGCGCAGAAGAAGGCGGAAGCGGCGCTGGCGGCGATCAAAAGCGGCGAACACTTCGAGGATGCGGCAAAGAAGTATTCCGAGGGGCCCTCGGCGCAGCAGGGCGGCGACCTCGGCGAGTTCAAGCGCGGCACGATGGCAAAGGAACTGGAAGACCGTACGTTCGCCATGAAGCCAGGCGATGTCACCGACGTGATCCGCACCAAGCAGGGATTCGTCATCCTGAAGGTGACCGAGCACAGTGCGGCGGGCGTGCCGCCGCTGAAAACGGTGGAGCCCAATATCCAGGAAGCGATCTACTACCAGAAATTGCAGCCCGCGCTGCGCGACTACCTGACCAAGCTGAGAGAGCAGGCCTACATCGACATTAAGCCGGGATTCGTGGACTCCGGCGCCAGCCCGAACCAGACCAAGCCGATCCTCACCACGGCGGAGGAGCACTTAGCGAAGACGAAGAAAAAGAAGAGATTTGTCTTGTTCTGAGTTTTGGCTTCAGTGTCATAAAGCTCGGCGGAAGATGCCGGGCTTTTTTGTCGATGGTCGTTGGCGCGGCGTAAAGGTAAAACACAGGTCCCAAGTCTCGCGCGCTTATCGCGCGAGACTCGGGATGACGCCCTACCAGGTCTTGGTTTGCGCCGCAGCATTCATGACGCAGGTCACCAGACGCGGCAGGCGTTGGCGCGGACCATCGGCTGGCCGGGTTTGCAGCCCCAGGTCTGCTGGAACTCCGGCATGTTCGACACCACGCCGTTGACGCGGTAGCGGCCTGGCGAATGCGGATCGGTGAGTGCACGCAGGCGTGCCTGCGCGGGGTTGACGTTTTGGCACCAAATTTGCGCAAAGGAGAGGAAGAAGCGCTGTTCGGGAGTGAATCCGTCGATCGGCTTGGGCGCGTGTTTTTCTTCTGCCATCTTGTTGCGCAGCGCCATCAGCGAGAGTCGGACACCGCCGTTGTCGGCGGTATTCTCGCCGAGCGTGAGCCGCCCCTTGAGGTGGACGTCGTCCACGGCGACGAACTGGTCGTACTCGTCGGAGATACAGGAGGTGCGTTTTTCGAACTCGGCCTTGTCGGCCTCGGTCCACCAATTGCGCAGATCGCCCACCGCGTCGTACTTGCTGCCCTGGTCGTCGAAGCCGTGGGTGAGTTCGTGGCCGATGACCGCCCCAATGCCGCCGAAGTTCACCGCGTCGTCCATCTTGTTGTCATAAAAGGGCGGCTGCAGTATGCCGGCGGGGAAGTTGATGTTGTTCTGCGGCGGGTTGTAGTAGGCGTTAACGGTGGGCGGCGACATACCCCACTCCAGTTTGTCGGTGGGCTTGCCGATCTTGTTCAACTGGCGCGTGCGCTCGAAGTTGTTGGCGCGGTTCAGGTCGCCAAGGAAGTCGCCGCGAACGACGTTGACCTTGGAATAGTCGCGCCAGTTGTCCGGATAGCCAATCTTGTTTGTGATCCCGGCGAGCTTGACGGCGGCGGCCTTCCTCGTCTCCGGTGTCATCCAGGCAAGGGATTGCAGGTCCTCGCCCATGGCCTTCTCGATGGCCTCCACCATTTTCAGCGTGCGCTGCTTGCCTTCGACGCCGAAGGTCAGGTCCACGTAGGACTGGCCGAGGGCTTCCCCGAGCTTCTGGTCGGTGAGGCGGACGCAGCGCTTCCAGCGCGCCTGCTGCTCCTGCTGGCCTTCCAGGTACTGATCATAGAATCCGAAGTTTTCCGTCACAAAGGGAGTGGAGAGCCATGGTGACGCGTGGCGCACGACATGCCAGCGCAGGTACGATTTCCAGTCGTTGAGAGGGACGGACTCGAGCTGGGCGCTGGTCTGCTTGAAGAATTCGGGATTGGTGACGTTCACCTTCTCCAACGGCGGCGCCGCGGTGGCTACGAAGTACTGCTGGATCTCGAAGGCCGGCGCGAGCTGTGCAAGCTGCTGCGGGGTCATGGGATGGTCGCGGTTTTCCGGCTTGCGAAACTCCACGCGATCCATCGCTGCCTTGGCCAGCGCGGTCTCGATGCTCATGACGGTCTTGGCTTCCGCGGCAGCGGTCTGGGGATTATCGCCCAGCAACTCGAACGATTTCGTGACGTGGGCCAGGTACTTCTCGCGGGTCTCGACGGACTTGGCATCGTCCTTGAGGTAGTAATCGCGGTCGGGCAGGCCCAGACCGCCCTGGTTGACCTGGCCAATGGTGATGCTGGCTTTGTGCAAGTCCGGCGAGGGCCCGAACTGGAAAAGCACAGGGACGCCGACGCTCTGGAGATACGCCACGGTGGTGATGAGCTCGGCGCGGTTGGCGATCTTGCCGATGCGGTCGAGTTGCGGTTGCAAAGGCTTGGCGCCGAGTGCATTCGCCTTCCCCTCATCCATGCAGGAGGCGTAGAAGTCGCCGATTTTCTGGACGACGGCGCTGCGCTTGGGATCCGGCTGCGCGGCCTTCTCGAGGATGGCGTGCAGGATGTCGCGATTGCGCTCCTGGAGCTGGCTAAAGCGTCCCCAGATGGCCTGGTCGGGAGGAACCGGATTCTTGGCCATCCAGCCGCCGCAAGCGTATTTGTAGAAGTCGGCGCAGGCATCCACCGTTTTATCCATGGCGCTGACGTCGAAGGCGGTGATGGCGGGCAGGTCGGAGGGAAGCGAGAAGCCGGATGGGTCGCGTGCGGTCTGCGCGCCGCACACCGAGACCGGCAACAGCAGCACGGCGATGAATCGAAGAGAGCGCATAGGAACCTCGGAGTTGATGCGTGAACCGACGAGTTTACAGCCGCAAGACAGAAGGGTAAAGCGTCGCTGGCCGATGGTCGATGGCAAGAACAGATTGTTCGCTGCACTGGCGATAACGACGTTCGGCTTAATTCTCCTCGGTTACCAGATGCGTTTGATCCCGTAGCGGTCGAACACGGCGTCATTGCTGAGGATAGGAAGATGTTCCGCCTGCGCCTGCGCGATTAACATGCGGTCGAACGGATCGCGGTGGTGCTCGACGAGCGCTCCAGCCCGGAGCGCGTGTTCAATAGAGATGGGCAGCACAAGGAAGCCTTCTTCTTCGAGTTCCTGCGGCAAGCGATCGAGAAGGTCCTCCACCTCCAGCTTCCCTCGCTTGTTCTCGATTGCCATTTCCCACGGCGACGCCGGCGACACGAAAATTTCGTTCTCCGTCGCGGAGATTGCGCGGCGCGCCTTGGCTGACAGCGATGGATCGTCTAACAACCACCAAAGCAGTGCGCGGGTGTCGAGCAACAGTCTCACTCGTGGCCCCAGTCCTTCAACTCCTCGTCAGTCATCGGGTCGAAGAACGAAGGCTTGATCGAGATGCGGCCCTTATATTTCCCCGGGGGGCGCTTCTTACGGCTGCTGCCGACCGCAACCAGCTTGGCGACCGGGGTCTTGCCGCGTGCAATCACCACTTCCTTGCCGGCTTGAGCTTCGGCGATGAGGCGAGACAGGTTGGTCTTAGCTTGATGTACGGTGTACATGCTTAGCTAAGCATATTAGCTAGCTAGTGCGCCCGTCGTCAATTTGCTCCGGGGCGAGCACCCGCCAACCTCTTCCAGACTAAAAGACTTTGAAGTGGATGGTGAGGTACTTCTTGGGATTTTCGCGGATGGCTTTGACCAAGTTGCGGGTTTCCACCAGCATCTGGTCGATGTTGTTGTAGGCCTTGGGATCGGTGAGTAAGAGGCCGACGGTGCCCTTGTCGGAATCCATCTTGTCGGCGATGGAAGACAACTTGGTCATGGTGTTGTCGAGCTTGCGGGCGAACTCGGGATCGGCGGCGAACTTGCCGAGCGCGCCCTTGCCGGCGTTGATGTCGCCGATCAGAGTGTTGGCCTTGGCGATGGTGGCGTTGGCGTTGTCAAACAGCGAAGGATCCTTGAGGAACTTACCGACGCTGCCCTTGCCCTGGTTGATCTCGTCGATGATCCTGTCGAGGCTGTCCAGCGACCCTTTGGCCTTGTCGTAGAGTTCGTCGCTGTAGATGAGCTTGCCGACGCTGCCCTTGCCCTCGCTGATCTGCGTCACCATGCTCTGCACTTCCGTGAGGGTGTTGTTGAGGCGGGCGTACAGGGCCTCGTCGTAAATCAACTTGCCGATGGAACCGTTGCCGCTCTCGATCTGGGTGAGGATGCGGTCCACCCGGCGGACCAGGATGTCCACGTTCTCCAGCGTGCCTTGGCTGGCTTCAACCACGTCCTGCAGTTGCTTGCTGACCTTGGCGGGCAGGATGTCGCCGGTTTGTGCCGGAGGGCCGGTGGCGGCGCGGGAATCAATGTCCAGGAAGGTTTCGCCCAGCACGCCCGCGGTGGACAGCCTGGCCACGGAGTCCTTCTTCAATGCGCCCTTATACTTGGTGCTCAGCTTCATGGTGACCTGCACCGGGGTCAGGCCGTGACTGGGGACGACGGTGATGGCGGTGATGTTGCCGATGTCCACCCCTTCCAGGCGCACCGGCGCGCCCACCCGCAAGCCACCGGCGTTGTCGACGTAGGCGCTCACCACGATCTTCTTGGTAAACATCCCGCTGGGGCCGGTCATCAGGAAAATCAGCACCGCCAGAGCGATGCTGGCGAAAATCACCACCAGACCCACGCGCAATTGCGCCCATCTGACCTGTCGTTGACTAGGCAAGTCTCCCCCGTAGCCGTCCCGTTGGTCGGGAAGTGGGAAATGATAGCAGACCGGTCAAGGTAAGGCACAGCAAGTATCAGCGAGCCAGTGGCGGGGTGACCTGCTAAAATCCTGCCGCACTCCTGTGGGGAGGCCCAACATGGCGCTGAAACGTTATCTTGTGTTCGCCTTCGACCCGGCGGCGGCGGCCGGCGGCTGGCGCGATTTTAAGGGCGATGCCGACACCAAGGAAGAAGCCGAACTCATCGCCGAACAGCAACATGGGCGCATTCAAATTGTGGACACGGCGTACCAGGAGAAGGTCGCCGGAGCCACCACTCACCTGGTCTACACCCTGTACCGAGAGTACGAGTACCACCAGCACTAGGACGGAAAAAACGCGCCACGCGTCGCCACGGATTTGCACGGATCTGAAAGAAGTGAGAAGTCAGAAGTCAGAATGAAAAAGCCAACGGCGGCCGCATTTCCATTCTTCATTCTGCATCCTAGTCCTTCATTTCTTTTCCGATCCGTGTGCATCTGTGTAAATCCGTGGTCAATCTTCTTTTTTACGTTCCCGAATACGCCGCCCGCTTCAGGAAGTTTCCCGTGCCCGGCTTGCCGTGAAATTGCTCGCCTTCCACCATCACGCGCCCGCGTGACATCACCAAGTCCGGCATGCCGGTGACCGTGATCCCTTCGAACATGCTGTAGTCCACCCGCATGTGGTGCGTCGTAGCGCTGATGGTGTGCTTGCGCTGGGCATCGAAGACCACCAGGTCGGCGTCGCTGCCGACAGCAATCGCACCCTTCCGCGGATATAAGCCGAACAACTTCGCGGGCGTGGTGGAGACGATTTCAACAAAGCGGTTGACGTTGAAGCGTCCCGAGGCCACGCCACCGGAATAGACCAGGCTCATGCGGTGCTCGATGCCGGGGCCGCCGTTGGGAATCTTGGTGAAATCGCCCTTGCCCATTTCCTTCTGCTCCTTGTAGCAGAACGGGCAGTGATCGGTGGAGACCACTTGCAACTGGTCGTGCTTCAGGCCCTGCCAGAGCTTGTCCTGGTGCCATTTTTCGCGCAGCGGAGGTGTGAACACGTACTTCGCGCCCTCGAAACCCGGAGCGTCGAAATTGTCGAGCGAGAGATACAGATATTGCGGGCAGGTTTCGGCGTAGACCGGCAGGCCGCGGTCGCGCGCCTCGCGGACTTTCTCCAACGCGTCGTTGCAACTGAGGTGGACGATGTAGAGCGGCGCGCCCGCCATTTCGGCCAATGCGATGGCGCGGCTGACAGCCTCCGCTTCGGCCGTCGTCGGGCGGGTAAGCGCATGATACTTGGGCGCGGTTTTTCCTTCCGCCAGCGCCTGCTGCACGATCACGTCAATGGCGCTGCCGTTTTCCGCGTGCATGCAGACCATGCCGCCGTTTTTCGCGGTGGCGCGCAGGGCCTTGAAAATGCTGCCATCGTCGAGCATCAGCACGCCGGGGTAGGCCATGAAGAGTTTGAAGGTCGAGACGCCCTCGCGAACCATCTGACCCATTTCCTCAATGCGGGCGTCGGGCAGGTCGGTGATGATGCAGTGGAAGCCGTAGTCGCAATGCGCCTTGCCATCCGCCTTTTTCATCCAGGTGTCGAAAGCGGTGCGCAGGCTCTGGCCCTTACCCTGGATGGCAAAATCAATGAGCGTGGTGGTGCCGCCGTAGAGCGCGGCGCGGGTGCCGGTGGCGAAATCGTCGGAGCTGGTGGTGCCGCCGAAGGGCATGTCGAGGTGGGTGTGGACGTCAATGCCGCCAGGGAAGACGTACTTGCCCTTGGCGTCAATGATGTTCTTGCCCTGCTCGCGAGGGAGTGAGTCGGCGATGGCGGCGATCATGCCGTCGCTGATGCCGATGTCCGCGGTGTAGGTATCCACAGCGGTTGCAATAGTGCCGTTCGAGATGATGGTGTCGAATGCCATGTCAGGCCTCCGTGGCCGATGGTGGCTGGCTTTGCAGCGCGCCATTGTAATAGAATCCGCGCCTCTTGAGGGTTTCTGTCGGGTTTTGAACCGGAACCCGGGTCAGATATGGCGGGCTTGAGCCCACCGGCGGGACAACAATTTGACGTATCCTCTTCTGTAGCTATATCGTAGCCATATTGGCTACGGAGGTGCGCGATGAGATTTCTGAGTACGCGCGAGCTGCGGAATCGCCCAGGCTACGTCCGTAAGTTAGTGCAAAAAGAGGACCTGGTGCTTACCGCGAATGGTAAGCCTGTGGCGTTGATGCTCGGCATCAACGAGGATGATGTTGAGGAAACGGCTCTGGCGGTCCGGCAGGCGCGAGCGCAGCGAGCGGTCTCGCGAATGCGGAAGCACGCCGCTCGCCTCCCGCCGGAGGATAGGTCGTCGTCCGCGATTGAGGCTGAGATTCGAGCCGTTCGCTCCAACCGAAAAGCCAAATGAGGGCAGTGTTTGACACCAACGTGCTGGTGTCCGCCCTGATGAATCCCTACGGGTCGCCGGGACGAATTCTGGACCTCATGTTGTCGAGGGCGTTCGTCGTCCTTCGGGATGACCGCATCTTGCGCGAGTACCGGGACGTCCTGCTGCGTCCTCGCTTTGGATTTGATCCCGCCGATTTGGTCCTCCTGTTCGACTATGTGGAACGCGCGGGAGAGTACGTTGCTGCCGCGCGGTTAAACGTGGTCCTTCCTGATGCGACCGATCTGCCGTTCCTCGAAGTGGCGGCGGCCGGCCGCGCCGATGCATTGATCACCGGGAACGTAAGGCATTACAAGCCGAGACGAGGCCACCACTCGGTGAACATCACCTCACCCGCCGACTTCCTCCGCCGCCTCGTCTAACTTTCT
Organism: Terriglobia bacterium; assembly: GCA_020073285.1. Lineage (GTDB taxonomy): Bacteria > Acidobacteriota > Terriglobia > Terriglobales > Acidobacteriaceae > JAIQGF01. Next base: position 30,326 of record JAIQFM010000040.1, read on the forward strand.
GGCTTTGCAGCGCGCCATTGTAATAGAATCCGCGCCTCTTGAGGGTTTTCGCGGGGAGGCTCCCATGAAGTTTGGCATCACGTTCAAGCCCGACATGACGGTCGAGCGGATCCTGAGCCTGACGCGCCAAGCGGAGGCGGCGGGGTTCGAGTACGGCTGGATGTTCGACTCGCACGTCCTGTGGATGGACTGCTTCCCGCTGATGACGCTCATGGCCGCCAACACCCGCAAGATGAAGATCGGGCCATGCGTTACCAACCCGGCGGTGCGGGACATCACGGTGACTGCAAGCCTGTTTGCCACTCTCGACCTGATTTCCGGGCGGCGTATGCAGCTCGGCATCGGGCGCGGCGACAGCTCCCGGCGCGTGCTGGGGAAAAAACCGGTATCGGTCGCCGAACTGGGAAGATCAATCGAGCGATTCCGCGCGTTGACTTCCGGCAAGGAGATTGACTACGACGGACAGGCGACGCGCATGTCGTGGTCGCCGGGTGCGCCTCCGGTATGGATCGCCGGTTACGGTCCGAAGGTGCTGAACCTCGCCGGCCGCATCGCCGACGGCGTCATCCTGCAATTCGCCGAGCCCGACCTGATCG
>JAIQFM010000228.1 GCA_020073285.1 Terriglobia bacterium
GAAAAGATGAGCGTGTACCAGGAAATGTCCACCGCCATGCCGCACGACCTGGTCAATGCCAAGCCGGTGATGGCGGCCATCCGCGAGTTTTTCGGGTCCTCGCAGTTGTCGCAGTTCATGGACCAGACCAACCCGCTGTCGGAAATCACGCATAAGCGGCGTCTCTCCGCTCTCGGGCCGGGCGGCCTGTCGCGCGAACGCGCCGGATTCGAAGTCCGCGACGTTCACCCGACGCACTACGGCCGCATCTGCCCCATTGAGACGCCGGAGGGCCCGAACATCGGATTGATCTCGTCGCTGAGCTGCTACGCGCGCATCAACGACTACGGCTTCATCGAGTCGCCGTACCGGCGCGTCAAGCAGGGCAAGGTGATGGATTTCGTGACCGTGGTGAACGCCGGCGACAGCGACCATCGCGTTGGCGACCACATCGAGAAGGCGGAAGCCCTCAAGGCCAATGCCGACCTGAAGGAGCGGCGCAAGCGGCTGATTGATTACGAGCCGTACTCGTTCTACCTGTCGGCGTGGGAAGAGGACAAGCACACCATCGCGCAGGCCAACCTGGAGCTCGACGACAAGTTGCGCATCGTCGCCGAACTGGTGAACGCGCGCAAGGCCGGCAACTTCGTGCTGGTGGCGCGCGACGAAGTGGACTACATCGACGTCAGCCCCAAGCAACTGGTTTCGGTGGCGGCCTCGCTGGTTCCGTTTCTGGAGCACGACGACGCCAACCGGGCCCTGATGGGCGCCAACATGCAACGCCAGTCGGTGCCGCTGCTGCGGGCGGAAGCTCCGCTGGTGGGCACCGGGATGGAAGGCGTCACGGCGCGCGATTCCGGCGCGGTGGTGCTGGCGCGGCGCAGCGGCATCGTGGACTCGGTGGACTCGGAGCGCATCATCGTGCGCGTCGAGGGCGAGCATCACCCCATGCAGCTTTCGCGCGAGGTGGGCAGCGACATCTACCAGCTCACCAAGTTCAAGCGCTCGAACCAGAACACCTGCATCAACCAGAAGCCGATCGTGCGCAAGGGACAGCGCGTGGTCAAGGGCCAGGTGATCGCCGACGGTCCCTGCACCGACTTCGGCGAGCTGGCTCTGGGGCGCAACGTGCTCGTCGCCTTCATGCCATGGCGCGGCTACAACTTCGAGGACGCCATCCTGGTCTCCGAGAAGCTGGTGAAGGAGGATTACTACACCTCGGTTCACATCGAGGAGTTCGAGATCGAGTCGCGCGACACCAAGCTGGGACCCGAGGAAGTGACGCGCGACATCCCCAACGTCAGCGAGAGCGCGCTGCGCGATCTCGACGAAAGCGGCATCATCCGCATCGGCGCGACGGTGAAGGCGGGCGACATCCTGGTGGGCAAGGTCACGCCCAAGGGCGAGACCCAGCTCACGCCGGAAGAAAAGCTGCTGCGGGCCATCTTCGGCGAGAAGGCCGGCGATGTGCGCGACGCTTCCCTCACCTGCCCGCCCGGTATCGAAGGCACGGTAGTGGACGTGAAGATCTTCTCCCGCAAGGGTCAGGAGAAGGACGAGCGCGCCAAGGCGATCGAGGCGGCACAGGTCGCCAAGCTGGAAAAGAACCTCGCCGACGAAATCCGAATTCTCATCGACGAGCGGCTGAAGCGCCTGGAAGCGATCCTGGGCGGCAAGGAAGTGCAGGCCGACCTGCACGATGAACGCACCAACAAGCGCCTGCTCACCAAGGGCACGATGCTGGACCGCGACACCATCGAGCGCATCTCGACGCGCAACCTGAAGCGCATCCGCTTCGCCGACAAGGACCCGCGCGTCAACGAGCAGATCGACGAAATCGAGGAGATGACCTCGCGCCAGATCGATGTGCTGCGCAAGATTGTGCGCGAGAAGGTGGAGAAGCTGCAGAAGGGCGATGAACTGCCGCCGGGCGTGATCAAGCTGGTGAAGGTGTACATCGCCATGAAGCGCAAGCTGAGCGTGGGCGACAAGATGGCCGGCCGGCACGGAAACAAGGGCGTCATTGCCCGCATCCTGCCGGAAGAGGACATGCCGTACATGCAGAACGGCACCGCGGTCGAAATCGTGCTCAACCCGCTCGGCGTTCCCAGCCGTATGAACGTGGGCCAGATCCTGGAGACGCACCTGGGCTGGGCGTCGCACGAGCTGGGCCGCAAGATCGCCGAAATGGTGGCCAGCAACGGCCGTGCCGAAGCCATGCGCCGCGAACTGAAGGCGCTGTTCAAGGACACGCCGTTCTCCGAGGAAGTCGCCGATCTCGACGACGAGACCCTGGAGAACGTGGCCGAAGGCATGGGACATGGCGTGTATTTCGCGTCGCCGGTATTCGATGGCGCGCGCGAAACGGAAATCAAGTCGTTGCTGAACGAGAGCGCGCTGCCCGAGTCCGGCAAAACCGTGCTGCACGACGGAATGACCGGCGATCGCTTCGAACAGCCGATCACGGTCGGCTACATCTACATGCTCAAGCTCTCGCACCTGGTGGACGACAAGATCCACGCGCGCTCGATCGGCCCGTACTCGCTGATCACGCAGCAGCCGCTGGGCGGCAAAGCGCAGTTCGGCGGGCAACGCTTCGGCGAAATGGAAGTGTGGGCGCTGGAAGCCTATGGCGCCGCCTACATCCTGCAGGAGTTGCTGACGGCGAAGTCGGACGACGTCTATGGCCGCACCAAGATTTACGAGGCCATCGTCAAGGGCGAGGCGGCCATCGAGCCGGGCGTGCCCGAGTCGTTCAACGTGCTGATCCGCGAATTGCAGTCGCTCTGCCTCGACGTCGAGCTGATCAAGATCGGCGATCGCAAGCCGGCGCAGGCGGCCATCGCGGCGGCGGATTAACGGAAGTGGTCAGTAGCTAGTGGGTAGCGCTCGCCCTGACCACCGGCGACTTGCCAGGTTTTGAAGTTTTGTGAAAACGGATCTGCCGATGACGCTCCTGAAACGGTAGATCGAAAATCGAGACTGGCCACTGATCCACCGACCACTGGCCACTTGCTTTCGGGGGCCGCCCGCAGCGGCGTTGGCGCTGCAAATCGGAGGCTGCTTTGTACCGTTCGAGCCCGTTCGACCTCGGCAACACAATCGCTGATTTCGATGCTATCCGCATCAGCCTGGCCTCGCCGGAAAAGATCCGGAGTTGGTCGCACGGCGAAGTCACCAAGCCGGAGACGATCAACTACCGCACCTTCAAGCCGGAGCGCGACGGCCTGTTCTGCGCCCGCATTTTCGGGCCGGTCACCGACTGGGAGTGCCTGTGCGGCAAGTACAAGCGCATGAAGCACCGCGGCGTGATCTGCGACAAGTGCGGCGTGGAAGTCACACTGTCCAAGGTCCGCCGCGAGCGCCTGGGCCACATCGAGTTGGCTTCTCCCTGCTCGCACGTGTGGTTCTTCAAGGGCCTGCCTAGCCGCATCGGGCACCTGCTCGACATTTCCCTGCGCGACCTCGAGTCGGTGCTCTACTTCGAGGCCTACGTGGTGGTCGAGCCGGGCGACGCCCCGGTCAAGGAACACGAGGTCATCAAGGAAGAGACCAAGTTCCGCGAACTCGACCAGCAGTACCGCGCCACCGGCTTCAAGGCCATGATGGGCGCCGAGGCCATCAAGGAACTGCTCAAGCGCGTGGACGTCGAGGAACTCTCCACCGACCTGCGCGAGAAGATGAAGAGCGAGACCTCGATGCAGAAGCGCTTGAAGTACGCCAAGCGCCTCAAGGTGGTCGAGGCCTTCCGCAAGAGCGGCAATAAGCCGCACTGGATGATTCTGGACGTCATCCCGGTCATTCCGCCGGAACTGCGTCCGCTGGTTCCGCTGGACGGCGGCCGTTTCGCCACCAGCGACCTGAACGACCTGTATCGCCGCGTCATCAACCGCAACAACCGGTTGAAGAAGCTGATGGACCTGCACGCCCCCGAGGTCATCGTGCGCAACGAGAAGCGCATGCTGCAGGAGGCGGTGGACGCGCTGTTCGACAACGGACGCCGCGGCCGCGTGCTGCGGGGCGCCAACAACCGGCCCCTGAAGTCGCTCTCCGACACCTTGAAGGGCAAGCAGGGCCGCTTCCGCCAGAACCTGCTCGGCAAGCGCGTGGACTACTCCGGACGCTCCGTCATCGTGGTCGGCCCCGAGCTCAAGCTACACCAGTGCGGCCTGCCCAAGAAGATGGCGCTGGAGTTGTTCAAGCCGTTCATCTATCACCGCTTGGAGCAGACCGGGCACTGCACCACCATCAAGCAGGCGAAGGAAATGGTGGAGTCGCAGGAAGCGATCGTGTGGGACATCCTGGAAGAGGTCATCAAGGACCACCCGGTGCTTCTGAACCGCGCTCCCACGTTGCACCGCCTGGGCATCCAGGCGTTCGAGCCGGTGCTGGTGGAAGGCAAAGCGATCAAGATTCACCCCCTGGTCTGCACCGCCTTCAACGCCGACTTCGACGGCGACCAGATGGCGGTGCACATCCCGCTGTCGCCCGAGGCGCAGGTAGAGGCCAGCGTGCTCATGCTGGCATCGCAGAACATCCTGTCGCCGGCTTCGGGCCAGCCTATCACCGTGCCCACGCAGGACATGGTGCTGGGAATCTACTACCTGACCAAGGCCAAGCCGGGCGCCAAGGGCGAGGGCCGAGCCTTCGCCAACATCGACGAAGTGCTGCTCGCGCTGGAGATGGGCGAGGTGGAGACGCTCACGCCCATCCGCCTGCGCTACACCGGCGACGTCATTGACCTGCTCTCGGCCTACGACGATCAGGACGTGCTGCACACCGACCCGGTCCACCTGCAGCGGCAGTACATCAACACCACCGTCGGCCGGGCGATTTTGAACGATCACCTGCCCGAGGGCATGCCCTACATCAACGGCCTGCTGAAGAAGAAGGGCGTCGGCCAGTTGGTGAACTACTGCTATCTGCGCTACGGGCTGGAGACTACCGTCGCCATGCTGGACGAGATCAAACAGCTCGGTTTCCTGTACGCCACCAAGGCCGGCCTGTCCATCGGCATTGACGACATGGTCATCCCGGCCAACAAGAAGACCCTGGTGCGCGACGCCGAGAAGCAGGTGGTCAACGTCCAGCAGCAATACCTGGACGGCGCCATCACCAACGGCGAACGCTACAACAAGGTCATCGAAATCTGGTCGGCGATTACCGAGCGCGTGGCCGACGAGATGTTCTCGACCATGGAGCAGCAGGACAAGCAGGGCAACATCAACCCGATTTTCGTCATGGCCGATTCCGGCGCCCGCGGTTCCAAGCAGCAGATTCGCCAGCTTTCCGGCATGCGCGGCCTGATGGCCAAGCCCTCGGGCGAGATCATCGAGACGCCCATCACGGCCAACTTCCGCGAGGGCCTCACCGTGTTGCAGTACTTCATCTCCACCCACGGCGCGCGCAAGGGCCTGGCCGACACCGCTCTGAAGACGGCGGACTCCGGCTACCTGACCCGCCGCCTGGTGGACGTGGCCCAGGACGTGATCATCAGCGAGTACGACTGCGGCACGGTGGACGGCAT
>JAIQFM010000229.1 GCA_020073285.1 Terriglobia bacterium
TCCCGCAGGGACGCTTGATGGCAGCCCAGCGATTCATCGCTGGGTACGCGGTCCCAAAACTTGGTCAGTCCGGCAGGACGGTTGAAAATGAGAGACTCAGCATCGTCCGCGCGACCCGGGAGCGGATGAGATGGCTAGATGGCTTGTTGGCAATTTGTGAACCAACGCATCGGCATTGGGATGGCTTACGATGCTCTTGCAATTACCAAATTACGAAGTTACCAAATTACCAAATTACCAATCGTTCGATTTCTCCGTGTCTCTGTGCCTCCGTGGTGAACTGGATGTTGAAAATTAGCGATACACCGTCGGGCGCCACTTTCACCGTCCGCTTGCGCCCGCGGGCGAAGAAAAACGCCGTCACCGGCGAACTTGGCGACGCGCTCAAGATTTCCCTGACCGCGCCGCCGGTGGAGGGCCGCGCCAACGACGCCTGCATCGAATTTCTCGCCGATCTTTTGAAGCTGCCACGTTCCTCGATTACCATAGCCGCGGGCCAGACCAGCCGTAATAAAGTGATTCGCATTTCCGGAGTGAGCGCCGCCGAGGTCGCAGCGCGCTTGCGCGGCAAGTTGTGAGTTCTGAGTTGCAAGTTATGAGTTGTGAGTTGTGAGCGATTCACTCAAAACTCACAACTGACAACTCGCAACTCGCTAGGAGACCGCCTTGAGCTTTGCGCAGCGCCTGCGCGAAATTCGCACCGGCTTCGAGCGCCCCTTCTGGGTCGCCAACATCACCGAAATTTTCGAGCGCCTTTCCTACTACGGCGCCTTCTCCTCGCTCGCCCTCTACCTGCAGGAGAAACTCAATTTTTCGACGCAGCAGACCGGCACGCTGACGGGCATTTTCGGCGGCATGGTGTGGTTCCTCGCCATTTTCGGAGGCGCCGCCGCCGACCGCCTCGGATTCCGCCGCGCCCTCTCCATCGCTTATCTCATTCTCGCCACCGCCTACTTCCTCATCGGCTCGATTGGCGCCTCCTGGCTCGCGCCGGCGCGCGACGCCTTGCCGCTGGGGCTTTTCGTCGCCTTCATCCTCATCCTGCCCGCACTCGGCGTCTCGCTGGTCAAGCCATGCGTGGTCGGCACCACCGCGCGCGCGTCCAAGGAAAACGTCCGCTCCATCGGCTACTCGATTTATTACACGATGGTGAATATCGGCGGCGCGGCCGGACCTTACGTCGCTTCCTGGTCCCACCGCCATCTCGGACTGGAGAACGTCTATCGCGTGGCCGCGCTCAGCGTCTTCGCCATGTTCTTCGTCGTCCTGATCTTCTTCCGCGAGCCGCGCAAAGCCGGCGACGCGCCTCCGCCTTCCATTGCCGAAGTCGCGCGCAATTTCTGCGTCGTCCTCGGCAACTACAAGCTGGTTTTGCCGGTGTTGCTCGTCGCCCTGCTCCTCGGCGTTCTTTCACTCTTCCTGCCCTGGGGCTTCACCATTCCCTGGTGGATCTGGACCGCGCTGCTGGTGCTGGTGCTGGCCGGCATCAGCCGCTTCATGTGGTTCCTGGTTCTGTTCACCGGATACTGGGTGGTTTTCTGGCAGCAGTACATCAGCCTTCCCGGATATATCCATCGCTACATCAACTCCAGCGCCGACGTCGAACTGATCCTCATCACCGACGGCCTCACCGTCATCGCGCTCACCCTGGCGGTGAATTACCTGACGCGCAAGATTCCCGCATTCCAAGCGGTGATTCTCGGCACCGTCATCACATCGCTCGCCTGGGTGATCCTTGCCCTGCGCCCGACCGTCTGGGGCGTGGTGCTATCGCTGTTCGTGCTCGCGTTGGGCGAGATCATCCAGTCGCCGCGCTATTACGAGTACATCTCGCGCCTCGCGCCGCCGGGCCAGCAGGGCACCTACATGGGATTTGCATTTTTGCCCATCGGCATCGGCTCGCTGATCGGCGGATGGTTTGGTGGACGCCTCGCCCACCACTACGGCGAAGTCGCGCACCAGCCCAACCGTTTCTGGTTCGCCGTGACCGCTGTCGGGCTTGCGACCGCCGTGCTGTTGGCGATCTACAACAAAATCGTCCGCCCCGTTCAAGCCAACGAGCAAGCCACCGCAAAAACCTAAAGCAACCTGAAGGAGGGTTCTCAGCTTCAACCGACAACTGAGAACCGAAAACCGATAACCTTCCATACAAAACTTTACAATTCTTGCGCCACTTAACGAGTCGTTTTCGTTGCTGCCGGGTTTGCGTCGGCTTAGGATAGACACCGATGCCTCAGTTTCTGCTGTTCGTCGCGCTATTGGGGCTGGTTAGTTCGACCGGCTTTCTGCTGCTGGTGATGATAGCCGCGCGGCGTTTCCGCGGGCGCGCGCGCCGTGCCGCCGCCGCAGCCGCTGCGCTCAGCGATCCGGACTTTCCTCCCGTCAGCATCATCAAGCCCGTCTGCGGCCTGGAGCCCATGCTCGCGGAAAATCTCGCCAGCTTTTTCCAGCAGGACTATCCCACATTCGAGTTGATCTTCGGTGCGCGCACCCCCGGCGATCCCGCCATCGCCGTCGTCAACGATCTCCGCCGCCGTTATCCCGAGGTCAAGGCCCGCTGCGTTTACTCCGGCGAGCCCATCTGGCCGAACCCGCGCGTTTATTCCGAGCACAAGATGATCGAGGCCGCCGAGCACGACATCGTCGTCATCGGCGACAGCGACGTCCGCGTTCCGCGCGACTACCTGCGCAACATCGTTGCCCCTTTGCGCGACCCGCGCGTCGGGCTGGTCACCTGCATCTATCGCGGCAAGCCCAGCGGCGGCGCCTGGTCGCGTCTGGAAGCCGCCGGCTTCTCCGTCGAACTCACCTCCGGCGTGCTCGTTGCCGACCTGCTGGAAGGCATGAAGTTCGCCCTCGGCCCCACCACCGCCACCCGCAAGGACGTGCTCGCCCACATCGGCGGCATCCGGGTTCTCGCCGACTACCATTCCGACGACTACGAAATCGGCCGCCTCATTGACGCCGCCGGCTACCGCGTAGTCCTCTCGCACGTCGTCATTGACCACATCACTCTCAACCGCGCCATGATCGGCCGCCAGATTCGCTGGATGCGCAGCACCCGCTTCTCGCGTCCCGCCGGCCACATCGGCAACGGCCTGACCTTTGCCACGCCCTTTGCCTTGCTCGGCTTCATCGCCGCCGCCGCCTGGGGGCACTGGACGCTCGCCCTCACCTTGCTCGTCTGGGGCATCGTCAACCGCTGGCTGCAGGCGCTGGTGGTCGGACGGGGCGTGGTGCGCGATCCCGAAATCGCGCGCTATCTCTGGTACTATCCGTTCCGCGACCTGCTCGGCTTCTTCTTCTGGATCGCCAGCTTCACCGGCCACAACTTCACTTGGCGCGGCGAACCCTATCGCTTCGGTCCCGGCGGCCGCGTCATCAGCCTGCGCCACGGCCCGCCCACGGAACCTGCGTCTCACGCCGCTTCGGTCCGGCCTACCGGCACGAACTAGTTTCCGTTTCCGTTTCAGTTTCAGTTGTTGTCCGATCTGTCATTCCGAGCGCAGCGAAGAATCTGCTGTTCTGCCTTGGCGACCTTCGCGTCCTTTGCGGTTCAATGTTTAGAGCCGGAAATTAGCAATGCCTTGCCCTTCCCCTGCAACTCCCAACCCGCAACTTTGTTACACTGCCGTGTTTCTTCGGAGCCACGCATGCGCGTACGCCTCGCCGTCTTCACCCTCCTCGTCTCTCTTGCCGCCCACGCTCAGCAGGGGCGCTCGCTGTTTCCCAACGACGTCCGCTACCAGATGGACGTCGCTGCCACCAAAATCCTGGCCGCCACCGGCGTGCCCAGCGCTTCCATCGCGGTGGTCAAGGATGGCCGCATGGCTTACATCCAGACCTACGGCGAGTCGCGTCTGGAGCCGCGCACGCTCGTGCGTCCCGACATGCGCTACAGCATCGGCTCCATCAGCAAGCAGTTCACCGCGGTCGCGCTGCTTCTGTTGCAGGAGCAAGGCAAGCTCTCGCTCGACGATCCCGTCGGCAAATTCCTCCCCAACCTGACTCGCGCCGGCGACGTCACCATCCGCCAACTGCTCACGCATACATCCGGCTACTCGGACTTCTGGCCGCAGGACTACGTCATGCCGATGATGCTCAAGCCGACCACCGCCGCCCACATCATGGACACCTGGGCCCGCAAGCCGCTCGACTTCGAGCCCGGCACAAAGTGGCAGTACAGCAACACCGGCTTCGTGATCGCCGGCGCCATCATCGAGAAAGTCACCGGCAAGCCCTACTTTCAATTCTTGCGCGACCACATCTTCACGCCCCTGAACATGACCAGCGTGGCTGACTTCGACCAGCAAGGCGTCGCCCCAACCGATCCCACCGGCTACCTGCGCTATGGACTCGGCCCTGCGCGCGTCGCTCCCGACGCAGGCGCCGGCTGGATGTTTGCCGCCGGCGAGCTCGCCATGACCGCCGAGGACCTCGCCAAGTGGGACATCGCACTGATCGAGCGCAAGATCATGAGCCCCGCGTCGTACAAGCAGTTCGAAACCGAAACCGTGCTCACCAACGGCCTGGGCACGCAGTACGGACTGGGCGTTTCCGTGCGCTCCGAGTCCGGCCATCGCGCCCTCACGCATGGTGGCGAGGTTTCCGGCTTCACCGCCACCAACACCGTCTTTCCCGACGATCGCGTTGCCGTCGTCGTGCTCACCAACCAGGACGCGGCCAATGCATCCGGCACCATTGCCAAGAAGCTGGCCACGCTCGCGCTTCAGGACGCCGACACTGCCCGCAAGCTGGAGCAGGCGCAACAGATCTTTGCCGGGCTGCAGAAGGGGACCATCAATCGCGCGCTCTTTACCGACAATGCCAACAGCTACTTCAGCGAGCAGGCGCTGAAGGACTTTGCCTCCAGCCTCGGCCCGCTGGGCGCGCCCAAGGAATTCACCCAGACCAACCAATCGCTGCGCGGCGGCATGATGCTGCGCGTTTACCAGGTGAAATTCGCCGACAAGGCGCTGCGCGCCTGGACCTTCGAAATGCCCGACGGCAAGCTGGAGCAATACCAGGTCGCCGCCGCGGATTGAGGGCACCTGCGGCACGATTTTTCGTTCCGGCAGGTCCAACACCAGTCGAGTGAACACCACAGCGAGCCTAGCGGCAAGACGGCCACCCGCCGAAGCGGCGGGTGGCAGGGGCGGGTTCCACCGGGTGGTCCGGACTTCCCGGTCAGACGCTTCAGGGGTACGGGCCAGGGCACGACTGGATGTCGACAGGAAGTTGTGATAGGTTACATGTAACCAGTCGTTGGAGGCAAGAATTGCGCGCACGAACTCCGTCCAAGTCGTCTCGGGATAAGGTCAGAGCGCATCGCAAGCGGCTGCGCCAACAGGGCTTGCGGCCTATCCAGATTTGGGTGCCTGACATGCGGTCGCCGGCTTTTGTGACAGAGGCACATCGGCAGTCTCTCGCGGTCTCCAAGAGTCCTGGCGCCAAGAAGGATCAGGACTTTATCGATGCTGTCTCCGATT
>JAIQFM010000041.1 GCA_020073285.1 Terriglobia bacterium
GACGACCACGAAGATGCCCGCCTTCCAGGCCTGCTCTACCGCCTGGGTCAGCGGATCGGTCTGGTAGCTTTCGTAGATCCCCCGGCCCAATGATAGGTTGATGACGCGGATGTTGTACTGGCTCTTCAGGTTGATGGCGGTCTGAATGGCTTTAATCACCGCACTGTCTGAGCCCGAACCGGTATTGTCCAAGACCCTCAGGTTGATCAACTTCACGCTCTGCGCAACGCCCTCATAGGTCAGGAAGCACGATTGGCAATGGGATTTGCTCCCGCTGCCTGCGATGATGCCGGCGACGTGCGTCCCGTGGCCGTACAGGTCATCGGTTGTACCCTGACCGGTGAAATCCTGGGAGTAAACGACGCGGCGATTCAAGTCCGAATGGTTGGTGTTGATGCCGCTGTCGATGACCGCCACGCCGATGCCGGTTCCGTCATAGCCGTAGCTCTGTGCGACGTCGGTGTTGACGGCGACGAATGCATCGGTGTCGTCACCGGTGTTCCTGACCACGCGGTCGGGGGAAACGTAAGCAATATCGCTGTCGTCATCTGCCAGGTTCGCCACCTGATTGGCGGGCATTGAATATGCCGCGGCATTCATCAGGCTAAGGTCGTGTTTCACTCTCGCGCCGCGCCCCCGAGCCCTGCCGAACTGCTTGCTGTTGGGCGTGGTTTTGTACTGAACGATCACGTCAACCGACGTGTTGTCCGAGTCGGCGTAGTTCAGGTCTTTCGCAACCCTTCCGTTCCTATTGCCGGCATAGGCGGCCGTGGAATTGAGCAAGAGCAGGCTGCACATCACGAGAGCCACGACTGTCGTGCCTCCCCAGGCGGCGCTCCATGCTGTTTTCTTGAAGTTCGTTTTCGGGCAGTTCATGAGTCGTTCCCTCGTGCGCTGAATGTGCGCGTTTGGTACTTACTAGGCAGGGCGCCTGCCAAACCGAGTTTCTAGCTAAGTGGCTGAAACGACGTGCTGCATGCTGGCGCGCTTAGCCCCGCTCCGGACAGAATGTCCCACGGCCGGCGGCCATTCGGACAAAGTGGCACAACCGCGAATTTCAACCTTTGGCTCGTCGCTCTCCCGATCGGCACTTGCGGAGGTGATAATCCAGTTATTGAACACACCGTTAAAAAGGGCGACAATTGGGCGGTCGCATCAGCACGTTCATACTTGTCGATAGAACCACTCAGAGGGCATACGGCTACTTCAGAGACGATTCGCCTCCCGGACGCGGAATTGGTGGTTTGCAGCGAGCTGATGAAAAAGCTCGTGGCGATGGCGGAGCGCGTTGCGCGAGGCACGGCGGCGATTCTGATTACAGGTGAGACGGGCAGCGGCAAGGAGTTGATTGCACGCGCCATTCATCATCACTCCCTGCGTTGCGCCAAGCCCTGGGTCGATGTCAATTGTGCCGCCCTGCCCGAACACTTGGTGGAAAGCGAGCTGTTCGGCTACGAGAAAGGTGCGTTCAGTGGCGCCGATAGCGCCAAACCCGGTCTTTTCGAATTGGCGGACAAAGGCACCCTGTTCTTGGACGAGATCGGCGAGCTCGAGCCCAAGGTGCAGGTGAAACTGCTGCGGGTGCTCGACGGTGTTCCCTATTACCGCCTCGGTGGCAGCCGCAAAGTATCGGTGGACGTGCGCCTAGTGACGGCGACCAACGTGTCCTTGGAGGAGGCAGTGCGCGAAGGCCGCTTTCGCAGCGACCTTTTCCACCGCGTCAGCCATATTCAGTTGCGCGTGCCGCCTCTCCGCCAGCGGCCCGAGGACATCGTCGCGCTCGCCCATTATTTCCTGGAGAAGATCCGCCCCGACATGCGGCTGTCCTTTGAAGCTCTCGAGATGCTGCGCAGCTATCGCTGGCCGGGCAATATACGTGAACTGCGCAATGTGGTGGGTCAGGCCGCAACCCTGGCGGAGGGAAATGAAGTGTGCGCCTCTGACCTGCCCGCCGAAATCATCGGAGCGCAGCCAGCGTCTGCGGCGCAAGCGGCCACCAGCCCCTCGGAAGTCACTGCCTTGGACGATATGGAGAAACAGGCAATCCTGCGCGCGCTGGATCGGGTGGGTGGACACCAGGGAATGGCCGCCGAGCAGTTGGGAATTTCGCGTCGCACCCTCAGCCGCAAGCTCAAGCAATACGACTTGAAATCGGAGATTCAGCCCTCGGTTAGGCCGCTGGGCACGCTCTCAGAGTCGGAACAGCGGTATTTTCGCGCCCGGCTTGATGTGCCGGCGCAGCTAACCACCAGCGACGGGCAGTTCGCCGGCAAGGTTCTGAATGTCAGCGCCGGCGGGGTCGCCCTCGATGGAATTCGCGAACCATTGCGCCTGGCCCGCGGTTTTGCCATCCGTTTTGCCCTGCCTGGCACCTCCGACATCATCGAATGCAAAGGTCAGCTCGTCTGGGCGGAGCCCCAGGGGCGGGCCGGTGTTCGCTTCGTCGATACCCCTCCCGAGGTCCAAGACCGCCTCACCCGCTGGCTAGCGCAAAAGCAAGAGGAAGAAGGTTGGCACATCAGTCCAACCACCCCGGTCGGCAAGTGCGTCGTCGGCGAGACCTTTGGCTGAATGCGGCCCTGCCCACCGTCGCTTCTTTCCCCCTGGTTCGCCGTGAGACCCCGGCGCCCTCTGGGTCGATCGTGTCTTCGGCGCCACCGCCCCGCGTTTTGTCGCGTTGCGACTTGTCACTTCAAAAAGTGACGTTGGTCACAGCGCGGCCCCGGCCCCTCCGGGTACAAGAGGACTTCCATATCAAGAGGTCCACAATGCTTTCGGCCACTTCCGAATATGCTCTGCGCGCCCTGACCCGCCTCGCCCAGCTTTCCCGCGGCGACGTCATTCTCGGCCGGGACTTGGCCAGGAGCACCAGCGTACCCCCGCAGTACCTCGCCAAGATCATGCTTGCCCTACGCAATGCCGGCCTGGTGCTGGCCACGCGCGGTACCGGTGGCGGCTACATGCTGCTGCGTCCGGCCGACGCCGTTCACCTCATTGATGTCGTCAGCCTCTTTGAGGGTCCGTCAACTTGGCCGCACTGCTTGATCCGCGGCGACCGCCGCTGCAATTCGGACAAGCCCTGCGCCGCGCACGCGCACTGGGGCAAGGTGCGTGACGGCTACCTGGAATTCCTGGAGCGAACCACGCTGCACGACATCTCGCATGATACGGCGCACCCGACGCAACTCACTCACCCGGTGCGCCGCAAGCGTGCCGCGAAGAGCGCCACCAACGCGTGAGATCATTCGATCCCCAAACTCTTCCACATTCGATCGACTTTCTCCTTCGTCGCCTGGTCCATCGCGATCTCATCCGGCCAGGGCCGGGTGAAGCCCTCGCTCGGCCACTTGCGGGTGGCGTCCACTCCCATTTTCGAGCCGAAATCCGGCAGCCGCGAGGCGTGATCGAGTGAGTCCACCGGCCCGAGCGTGAACTGGATGTCGCGCTCGGGATCAATATTGTTGAACGCCCGCAGCACCACCTCGCGCAGGTCCTGCACGTCACAGTCTTCGTCCACCACGACCAAGCATTTCGTGAACATTGCCTGCCCCAACGACCAGATGGCGTTCATCACCTTGCGCGCCTGTCCGGGGTACGACTTGCGAATGGACACGATCATCAGGTTGTGGAAGACGCCCTCGATGGGCAGGTTCACGTCCACCAACTCGGGAATGGTGAGCTTCATCAGCGGCAGGAAAATCCGCTCCACCGCCTTGCCCATCCAAGCGTCCTCCATCGGCGGCTTGCCGACAATGGTGGTCGCGTAGATGGGGTCACGCCGGTGCGTGATGCAGGTCACATGGAAGACGGGATAGAGATCTTCGAGGGAATAGAACCCGGTGTGATCGCCGAACGGACCCTCGGTGCGTAGCTCGTCGAGATTGACGTAGCCCTCGAGCACGATCTCGGCCGTCGCCGGCGCCTCCAGGTCCACCGTCTCGCACTTCACCAGTTCCACCGGTTTCTGCCGCAGGAAACCGGCGATCATGAACTCCTCGACATCCGGCGGCGCGGGCACGATCGCCGCAAAGGTCAGCGCCGGTTCGGTTCCGATCGCCACCGCGACCTCCAATTTTCCCTTCGGCCGTTCGCCCTCGGCGACTCGCGCCCCGCCCGAGGTGCGCGCCATGATGTCCACCGACTCGCCCGGCCCGGTTTTTCCCGACAGGCGCTTGCCCACCGTCCCCGACACGTTGGCTCCGCCGCCCACCGCCATGCGCAACGCTTCGCGATAATGTTCCGCGCCCACCTTCTGGCGCTGCCAGTGCATGCCCGTGGTGCGCTCGTCGTACACCTGCATCCGGTACATCCCGACGTTACGCTTGCCCGTGCGCGGATCGCGGCTGATCACGCACGGCAGCGTGATGAACCGTCCGGCGTCGCTCGGCCAGCATTGCAGGATGGGAAAATCGAGCAGGGAAAACTTGTCTTTCTTGATCACTTCCTTGCACGGGCCGGTGGCCACCGTCTTGGGAAAAAATCTTCCCAGGTCGGCGAGCATGGGCAGCATCTTGATTTTGTCCAGCAGCCCCTGCGGCGACTTCACGTCCATGAACATGCGCAGCCGCTCGGCGATCTCCTCCAGCGACTCCACGCCCAGCGCCAGGTTCATTCGTCGCGCCGACCCGAACTGATTGATCAGCACCTTCGACCCGGGATGCCCCTTGACCTTCTCAAACAGCAGGGCTGGCCCGCCTGCCTTCCTGGCCGCGCGATCGCTCCCGAGCGCGTTCTTACTTACCCGGTCGGTGATCTCCGTAATCTCCAACACCGGATCCACTTCGGCGCGCACCCGCTGCAATTCGCCGGCCTTGTCCAGCGCCGCAATCCACTCGCGCAAGTCGTCGTAAGCCATGTTGAGGAGTCCTGAACTGAGGCACGATTATATAGAGGCTCTCGCCAATCGGCTCTCCGTCATCGGGTGCGGATGGGGCGCAAGCACAGTCCGGCAGGGCGCCGGCGGGTAGCCTTTGGTACACTACGGAAGTACGAGCGGGGTTGGTATATCGGTCGTGCCCAGGCTTCCCAAGCCTGTGAAACGGGTTCAACTCCCGTACCCCGCTCCAGAGATTCAGCTAGGTACGCGCGCTGCAACCCACTCACAGTCCATTCGCCGCGTGGCGCGACGGGGATTTTTCCTCAGTTTTCCAACCGCCTGACCGGAGTGCTAAATTCTAGCCATTGTCTCCGCGTTGACTGTGAGCTATAGATGTCTTTGCGGTTCACCTTCCAGGCCGGTGCGGACACGACCTCGGAGCGGAGCGCCACCATGAGACTCGGTCGAGCTTTACTCAGGTCTTTACCCAAGGTACTGCTGCACGAGCACTTGGACGGTGTTCTCCGCCCCCAGACTGTCGTCGAATTAGCGCGCCAGACGGGATACTCGCAGATTCCCACTCAAGATCCAGAGGAGCTGGCCGCGTGGTTCCAGCGAGGCGCAAACAAAGGAAACCTGGCCGAGTATCTGCAAGGATTTGCCCACACGACTGCCGTGATGCAGACCGAAGATGCGCTGGAACGGGTTGCCTACGAGCAGGCCGAGGACCTTTGTCGCGACGGCGTGGTTTATTTCGAAACTCGCTTCGCACCCGTTTTCCACACGCGCCAGGGACTCACTCACCAGCAAGTGGTGGCGGCCGTGCTGAAGGGACTGGAGCGTGGGCGGCAGGATTTTGGCATCCAGTCGCGACTGATCATCTGCGCGATGCGCAACATGGACGTGTCGCTTGAGATGGCGGAACTGGCGGTCGATTTTCGCCAGCGCGGAGTCGTCGGCTTCGATCTGGCGGGCGAGGAGGGCGGCTATCCTCCCAAGAAGCACATGGAGGCGTTTCATTTTATCCAGCGCGAAAATTTCAATATCACCATCCACGCCGGTGAGGGCTACGGCAAGGAATCGATTTGGCAAGCCATTCAATATTGCGGCGCGCACCGCATCGGTCATGCGACGCGACTCATCGACGACATGACTATCGTGGATGGCAAAGTGGTGAAGTTGGGCGAGCTGGCGCAGTACGTCCTCGACAAGCGCATTCCGCTGGAGATTTGTTTATTGAGCAATGTCCATACCGGCGCGACCCCCAGCGTTGCCGAGCACCCGTTCAAGGTTTTCTACCAACAGAAATTTCGCACGACACTCAACACGGATAACCGCCTGATGAGTAACACCACTTTGAGCCGCGAATTCGAAGTCGCCGCCGAGAGTTTTGATCTCTCGTTGGACGACTTCGAAAAACTCACCATCAATGCCATGAAAAGCGCCTTCCTGCCCTACGACCAGCGCTGTAATCTCATCTATTCCGTGCTGAAACCCGGCTATGCGAAGGCCCGAGAGAGCCTGATAGCGGGGCATGGGGTTGTGAGTTACTGAGCCTTACCCTGTCACCCGCCCGCACTCCCGCAGGTTGACTGCCAAGCGACTTGGCCAGCCTGCTCCCGAATCGAGAATCAGGGACGAAAATTAGCATTGACATCGCCAGTGTGTAATGGTACTTAGTTGAACAATCAATTAAATGACGGTAGTAGCCCCAACTCGCGACACGCTCCCTCAACCACCGGAAGCGCCATCCACCCGCGAGCGCCTGCTCATGACCGCCATGGAACTGTTCACCACCCAAGGCTACGAGGCCACCAGCGTCGCCGAGATCCTGAAGCGCGCCAGCGTCAATAGCGGCAGCCTGTACTACTTCTTCGACAACAAGCATGACCTGCTGGTGGCGGGACTCGAGTTTTTCAAGACGCTGCTGTACCCGATCGTGATGCAGCCGGCGTTTTCGCGCGAGGCCGATCCTATCGAGCGCATCTTCGCCGTGCTGGCCGACTACCGCCACCGGCTGCTCATGACCGACCTGGACTACGAATGTCCGGTAGGGAAGCTGGCGCTGGAGGTGGCGCGCCATTCGCCGGCGGCGCGCGAGAAGATCGCGGAGAACTTTGCCGCCTGGCGCGACCACATGCGCGACTGTCTCGATCAGGCCGCCGACCGCCTGCCCGCCAGCGTGGACCGCAACAGCCTGGCCATCTTCGTCCTGACCACCATGGAGGGCGCGGTGATGCAGGCGCGCACGCACCGCGACATATCGTTTTACGATTCTTCGATCGCGAATTTGCGGGTCTATTTCGGATATCTGCTGTCGGAAGTACCGAGTACCTAGTACCGAGTACCTAGTACCGAGTTGGGATTGCCGGACAGATTGCTTTGCGCGCCGGCAGGTATTCAATGCACCAATTTCCGCACAGGCTTTGCCCGGTACCAGGTACTCAGTACTTCTTCAAGGAGTTGCCATGAGACGCAAAGTTCTGCTCGCTGTCATTGCCGTCGCACTGGCGCAGGCGTACGCCGCCGCCGAGATCGCCGACTCCGCCGCCACCGGATTTACCTTCAAGACCACGCTCAACCTGCAAGCTCCGCCGGAAACGGTGTATCAGCGCCTGCTCGGCGTCGGAGGCTGGTGGGACTCCGATCACACCTACTCCGGTGACGCCCATAACCTCAGCATCGACCCTAGGCCGATGGGCTGCTGGTGCGAGAAGCTGCCCAATGGCGGCGGCGTGCGCCATATGCAAGTGGTCCTGGCAATGCCCGGAAAGATGCTGGTGATGACCGGCGGCCTGGGCCCGCTGCAATCCATCGCGGCCACCGGCAGTATGAGCTTTCGGCTCTTGCCCGCCGACGGCGGCACCAAGCTCGAGATCACGTATGCCGTCACCGGCTACTTGCCCGCGGGCATGAGCACCTTGGCCGCTCCGGTGGACCAGGTCCTGACGCAGCAGTTCACTCGCTTCAAGAACTACGTGGAGACGGGGAGTCCGGATGCGGCGAGTGCGCCGAAGAAATAGGGGTCTATCGGTCGCTCGGTCTATCAGTCTCTCGGTTCCTTGCTCCCGCTTATCGCTGCAACAACCGAAAGACCTACTGACCGATAGACCGACAGACCTTTCAAGGAGGAGATCTATGTCAAGAATGAGGCCCGCAGTAATGGTCGTATTGGCTCTCGCTGCCGGCGCACTCGCGCAGGAGCAGAAAATTGCCGAGAAACCGAAGCTCGATGTGTCCAAGATGCACGAGTCCCTCCCCGACAAGGACTACACCGCCAAGACCATCGACACTTCTTTTGTCGCGCCCAATGGCGAGCGGGTGCAGCGGCTGGAGATCGCGATCCCGAACGTGACGCCCAGGCAGGTGTGGGAGGCGGTGAGCACCTCCGAGGGTCTGCGCAGCTTTGTCGCGCCCGTGACCGAAGTGGAGATGACAACCGGCGGCCATTACTACACCAACTACAATCCGGCGGCGAAGATCGGCGATCCGGGCACAATCTACAACACTGTCCTGGCTTACGTTCCGCTGGAGATGGTCGCCATCCATGTCAAGCTGGGGATGCAGATTTTTCCCGAGTCCGTTGCCACCGCCGACCGGCTGAACGCGATCCTGACGATCAGGGACCTGGGCAACGGGCAGGTGCGTGTCTCCGAGATCATGACCGGCTGGCAAGCGGGCGAGGACTGGGACAAGGTTTACAAGTTCTTCCAGACCGGCAACGCCTACGTCCTGGGACAGCTCTACAAGCGCTTCGCCGTCGGCCCGCGGGAGTGGAAGTAATTGCGGCATTGCAGAACTGCGGAATTGCCGAATTGAACAGAATTGTCGCAATTCGGCAATCTTCAATTCCGCAGCTCGGCAGTTGTCGGGGTATGCAGCCGGTCATTTATACTGAAGCCTTATGGCCGTGTTCAAGGATTTGGCGGCAGTCGCCAAGGGGATGAGCGTCACCCTGCGCGAGTTGTTCCAGCCCACGATTGTCGAGAACTATCCCGATGGAAAGGGCCTGCTGCGCGGCGCGCAGTTCCAGGAGCGCTACCGCGGTGTGCACGTTCTGCAGCGCGACGAGAGCGGCCTGGAGAAATGCGTTGCCTGCTTCCTCTGCGCCGCCGCCTGCCCATCGAACTGCATTTACATCGAGGCCGCCGAGAACACCGCCGAACACCGCGTCTCCGGCGCCGAGCGTTACGCCCGCGTCTACAATATCGATTACAACCGTTGCATCTTCTGTGGATACTGCGTGGAGGCGTGCCCGACGGACGCGATTACGCACGGCCACGGTTTTGAAATTGCCACGTTCAACGCCAGCAACCTGGTGTACCGCAAGGAGCAACTGCTGGCGCCGATGCCGGCCCACCTGGGCGCCAATGCGGTCTTCAACCGCGCCGAGGTGGACAAGAATCCCGAGTTGAAGATGCTCAGCGACGTGCCGGAGAAAAGCTAGTTTCTAGTTTCCAGTTTCTGGTTTCCAGCGCCCGGCGGGAGTCGGGCGTTGTCTTTACCACCTCATGTATTTAGTACACTGGAATTTCGCGTTCACTCATCACTTATGTCTGATTTCTTAAGAGCCGTGCGCGAGCGCGTGGTCATTTATGACGGCGCCATGGGGACCTCCATCCAGGCGCGGAACCCGTCGGTTGATGACTACTGGGGCAAGGAAGGCTGCAACGAGTTGCTGGTGCTGACCCGGCCGGACATCATCCGCGACATCCATGCCGGTTACTTCCAGGCCGGGTGCGACGTGGTGGAGACCAACACCTTCGGGGCGACCAGGATCGTGCTGGGCGAATACCAACTCGAGGACAAGGTCGGGGAGATCAACCGGGCGGCGGCACGGCTAGCGCGCGAGGTGGCGGGGGATTTTTCCAACGGCCGCAAGCGGTTGGTGGCGGGCTCGATCGGGCCCACGACCAAGCTGCCGTCGCTGGGGCATATATCGTATGACGACATGACGGCGACGTACCTGGAGCAGGTGCTGGCGCTGATCGAAGGCGGGGTGGACATCCTGCTGGTCGAGACCTGCCAGGACCTGTTGCAGGCGAAAGCGGCGCTGGCGGCGGTCTTTGACGGCATGCAGCAAGCGGGGAAGCGCCTGCCGGTGCAGGTTCAGGTCACGCTGGAGGCCACCGGGACGATGTTGCTCGGCACCGAGATCGGCGCGGCGCTGACCTCGCTGGAGCCGTTCGACGTGGACGCCATCGGCCTGAACTGCGCCACCGGGCCGAAAGAGATGAACGATGCGGTGCGCTACCTCGGCATCAACTCGCCCAAAGAAGTTTCGGTGTTGCCCAACGCGGGGCTGCCGCAGAACGTCGGCGGGCATGCGGTGTACGCGCTCAGGCCGGAAGAACTGGCGGAGTACCACAAGCTGTTCATTACCGAGTACGGGGTGCGGATTGTCGGCGGCTGCTGCGGCACGACGGCGGAACATCTGAAGAAGGTCGCGGAGGTGTGTGCCGACCTGCAACCGGCGAAAAGGGAAGTCAGGCCGACGGCGGCGGCGGCGAGCGCGTACTCCATGGTGCCGCTCGATCTCGATCCCAAGCCGCTGATTGTGGCGGAAGAGATGAACGCCACCACGCGCGTGGCGACCTTCCGCAACCTGCTGCAGCAGGGCAAGTACGATGACATCCTTGCCTTGGCGAAAAAGCTGGCGAGCGAGGGCTCGCACATGCTCGACCTGTGCTGCGCCATCGTCGGCGAGGACGAGAAGAAGTACATCAGCAGCGTGCTGGAGAAGGTCGCGACGCGCGTGCCGGCGCCCATCCTGGTGGATTCCACCGAAGCCGACGTGGTGGAAGAGGCGCTGAAGCGCATACCGGGGAAGGCGATCATCAACTCCATCAACTTGGAGGATGGCGAGAAGCGTACGTCGAAAGTGTTGCCCATGGCCAAGCGATACGGCGCGGCGGTGATCGCGCTCACCATCGACGAAGAGGGCATGGCGCTCACCGCCGACAAGAAAGTCGCAATCGCGAACCGGATTCACCAGCTGGCGACCGAGAAGTACGGCATGCGATCCGTGGATTTGATTTTCGACGCCCTCACGCTGCCGATTTCGACCGGGCAGGAGGAGTACCGCAGCGCCGGGATGGAGACGTTGCAGGCGGTGAAGCGGATCAAAGAGGAGCTGCCCGAGGTCAAGACGATCCTGGGGGTAAGCAACATTTCGTTCGGCCTGGCAACCTATCCGCGGCGGGTGTTGAACTCGGTCTTCATGCACGAGGCGGTGAATTACGGGCTCGACATGGCGATCGTGAATTACTCGAAAATTTATCCGCTGTACAAGATTCCGGACGCCGAAGTGGAGATCGCGCGCAAGCTGATTTACCAGGACCGCGCGCAGGGCGATCCGCTTCAGAATTACATGGCGTTTTTCGCCGGGCGCGAAAAGACGGTGGAGGAGAAAGTCCACCTCGAGTCGCTGTCGGTGGAGGACAAGCTGAAGTTCTGCATCGTGCACGGGGAGAAGGCGATCGGCGACGGCGAAAACAGGCAGGCGCTGGAACTGGTGCTGGAAGACGCGCTGCAGACATACACCCCGCTGGACCTGATTAACAACGTTCTGCTGGACGGCATGCGCACGGTGGGCGATCTGTTTGGGGCGCGCAAGATGCAGTTGCCGTCGGTGCTGGATTCGGCGGCGGTGATGAAAGCGGCGGTAGCCTATCTGGAGCCCAGGATGGAGAAGGTCTCCGGCCGCGAGAAGGGCATCATGGTGCTGGCCACGGTGAGGGGCGACGTGCACGACATCGGCAAGAACCTGGTGGACATCATCCTCAGCAACAACGGCTACAAGGTGGTGAACCTTGGGATCAAGCAGCCGGCGGACACCATCATCAAGGCGGCGCAGGAGCACAAGGCGGACGTGATCGGACTGAGCGGGCTGCTGGTGAAGTCCACCCTGGAGATGAAGTACGTCATCCAAGACCTGCAGCAGCAAGGTCTAAAGTTTCCGGTGGTGTGCGGCGGTGCGGCGCTGACGCGCAAGTACGTCGAAGACGATTTGCGGCGGGAGTATTCCGAAGCGGTGTTCTACGCCGGCGACGCGTTCGACGGGCTGCACGTCATGGACGACCTGACACAGTCGGAGGAGAAGCGCGAGGCGCGGTTGGCGGAAGGGCGCGTCGCGAAAGAATTCTCCAAGGCGGCAGCGGTCACGGCTGAGTCGGACGTTTCCACCCAACGCAGCGCGGCGGTCGGGCCGGCGCCGAATATTCCTCGCCCTCCGTTCTGGGGCGCGCGGGTGAAGCAGGATTACGATCTGCGCGAGGTGTTCCAGTACATCAACGAAACGGCGCTGTTCAAGAACCAGTGGCAGTTGAAAACCGCATCGCAAGAAGATTATCTGCGGGTAGTAGAGGAGAAATACAGGCCGATTCTGCGCGGTTTAGAAGAAGAGATCGTTCGCGACGGGTGGCTTGAGCCTAAGGTGGTGTGGGGATACTGGCCGGCGGAGAGTGAGGGCAATGATGTCATCGTGTACGACCCGGACTATCTCGTCGTGCAGATGGCCGTCGCCGAATTTTCTAGTCCGCCTGCGGCCTCTGACCTGCAGGACGTGCTGGCGCGCGAGGGGCCGCCTCGCGAACTCCTGCGCTTCACGTTCCCGCGCCAGAAAGACGGCCGCCGCCTCTGCATCGCGGATTTCTTTGCCCCAAAATCATCCGGCCAGATGGATGTCATTGGGCTGTCGCTGGTGACCGTCGGGCACAAGGCGAGCGAGCTGACGCAGAAGTTGTTTCAAGGCGGCGAGTACACGCGGTACCTGTATCTGCACGGAATCAGCGTGGAGACGGCGGAGGCGCTGGCCGAATTACATCACCGCAACATGCGGCAGGAACTGGGAATCGCGGGCGAGGACGCGTCGCGGATCAGCGACCTGTTCCACCAGAAGTATCGCGGGTCTCGCTATTCGTTCGGCTACCCGGCGTGCCCCCACATGGAAGATCAGACCAAGCTGTTCAAGCTGCTGCGGCCGGAGGAAACCATCGGGGTAAAGTTGACGACCGGATTCATGCTCGATCCGGAGCAGTCCACGTCGGCGATCATGGTGCACCATCCGGGGGCGAAGTATTTTGTGGCGTGACGGTCACCTGCTGAGAGCCGACTTATCACCACCGATTTCTTGAAAGGGCAGTTAAAGGTGTTCGCCGACGGCCTGGGTGCGGCGTAGGCAACAGGGAAGTGGCTGCCTTCGGGAAGGTCTTGGGGCCGGTGCGCGAGCATCGGCCTTTTCTGCGTCCGATCGCCAGTGGCAGGTCGACAGCACGTGCGAAGGGCTTGCAAGAGTCGCAGCGGGAGTCGTTCCAAGGTGGGAAGGGGAAATCAGAAAACGTACGTTGGTTACGTTGCCGCAAGGGGCGGCGGGGAGTAGAATCCGGGCTTCGCAACAACAGTGGTTAGCGGCCATTGTTTAGTGGCCGGGCGGGTAGCGTCATTTTCCGGCGTTCTACGCGAGAGTCGAGTACAGGGCAGGTGGGCGTGGTCTCGCCGGCACCGGTCGGCGGGCAGCTCTAAAATCGGGCCATGAATCGTTTTTCCAGGGGCTGCATCAAAAGTTGAGTATCATACACTCAAGGGAATCCTATGGCTAATGAAACGCGCAACTTAGAGCACCATGTCACTCCCAGCGAAGTCGGGCAGGAGAATGGAAATCTGCCCGTGCTGCCGGTGCGCGACACGGTGCTTTTCCCGCATGCCGTGCTGCCGTTGACGGTGGGCCGGGAGAGTTCGGTGCAACTGATCAACTCGCTGGGCGAGGACAAAACCATTGTCGTGGTCGCGCAGCGCGAGGCGAGGGTAGATTCGCCGCAACCTGTGGATCTGTACGCCATCGGCACGCTGGCGGTGGTGCACAAGGTGGTCAAGATGCCCAACCAGAGCCTGTTTGTCTTTGCCGAGGGTCTGGACCGGGTGCACTTGAAGGAATACTCGCAACTGACGCCGTTCATGCGCGCCACCGTCGAAACCATTGCGGAAATCCCGGCGAAAAACGGGTCGGAAGAAGAGGCGCTGCAGCGCAATGTGCTGACCCTGTTCCAGCAAATCGTGGCCGGGTCGCCGACCCTGTCCGACGAGCTGTCCACGGTGGCGATGAATATCGAGGAGGCCGGGCGGCTGGTGGACTTCATCGGCAGCTCGCTGCCCACGCTGTCCACCCGCGACAAGCAGGAAATCCTGGAAACCGCCGATGTCCGTTCGCGCCTGGACAAGATCAACCAGCACCTGGCGAAGGAGCTGGAGGTCATGCAACTGCGCAACAAGATCCAGAGCGAAGTGCAGGATCGAGTGCAGCAGACGCAGCGCGAGTTCTACCTGCGCGAGCAGATGAAGGCGATCCAGAAGGAACTGGGCGAGTCCGACGAGACCACGCGCGACTCGGAAGACCTGAAGCAGAAGATCGAGCAGGCGGGCATGCCCGACGACGTCAAGAAAGAAGCCCTGAAGGAATTGGGGCGGCTCTCGCGCATGTCGCCGATGGCGGCCGACTACAGCGTCACCCGCAACTATATCGAGTGGCTGGCGGTGCTGCCGTGGAACAAGTCTTCGGGCGTGGAAGTGGACATCCTGAAGGCGAAGGAAATCCTGGACACCGATCACTACGACCTGCAGAAGGTGAAAGACCGCATCTTGGATTACCTGTCCGTCCGCCGGCTGAAGCCGTCGATGAAAGGGCCGATCCTGTGCTTTGTCGGGCCGCCGGGTGTGGGTAAGACGTCGCTGGGCAAGTCCATCGCGCGGGCGCTGGGACGCAAGTTCGTGCGCCTGTCGCTGGGCGGGGTGCACGACGAGGCCGAAATTCGCGGGCACCGGCGCACCTACATCGGCGCGCTGCCGGGGCAGATCATCCAGGGCATCCGCCGGGCGGAAACCAATGACCCGGTGTACATGCTGGACGAGGTGGACAAGCTGGGGCGCGACTTCCGCGGCGATCCGGCGTCGGCCCTGCTGGAAACGCTCGATCCGGAGCAGAACAACACGTTCCGCGATAACTACCTGGACGTTCCATTCGATTTGTCGAAGGTGCTGTTCATCACTACCGCGAACCAGCTCGATCCAGTGCCGGACCCGCTGCGTGACCGCATGGAGATCATCGAGCTCCAGGGTTACACCGAGGACGAGAAGGTCCACATCGCGGTGCGCTATCTGATCAAGCGGCAGACCGAGGAAAACGGCATCACGCCGGAGCAGATTGAGTTTCCCGAAGCGGCCATCCGGCACATCATCCGGCACTACACGCGCGAGGCCGGGGTGCGCAACCTGGAGCGCAACATCGGCACCATTTGCCGCAAGAAGGCGCGACGCATCGCCGAAGGCAAGCACGACAAGCTGGTGGTGACGCCGGAGGTGGTGCGCGAGTTCCTGGGCGGAGAAAAAATCCGCGTCGACACCGAGATCGCCGAGCGCACCAAGCGTGCGGGCGTGGCGGTGGGACTGGCCTGGACGCCGACCGGCGGCGATATCCTGTTTGTCGAAGCCAACAAGATGAAGGGCAAAGGCGGATTCACCATGACCGGACAGCTCGGCCAGGTGATGCAGGAGTCGATGCAGGCGGCGCTCACCTGGGTGCGCTCCAACGCGGCCAAGCTGGGCGTCAACGAGGACTGGTTCAAGGACCACGACATCCATATCCACGTGCCGGCGGGCGCCATCCCGAAAGATGGGCCCTCGGCGGGCGTCACCATGACGACCGCGCTGGTATCGCTGCTGACCGAGCGCCGGGTGCGGCCGCTGACCGCGATGACGGGCGAGATCACGCTGAGCGGAAACGTGCTGCCCATCGGCGGCA
Organism: Terriglobia bacterium; assembly: GCA_020073285.1. Lineage (GTDB taxonomy): Bacteria > Acidobacteriota > Terriglobia > Terriglobales > Acidobacteriaceae > JAIQGF01. The sequence continues at coordinate 15,612 of JAIQFM010000041.1, forward strand.
TCAAGGAGAAGTTCCTCGCCGCCAAGCGCGCCGGCGTGCAGACCGTGATCATCCCGGCGGACAACAAGACCAACGTCGAGGAAGACCTGACCCCGGAGCAGTTACTGAATGTGGACGTCAAGTACGTCACTACGATTGACGATGTCCTGGACTTCGCCCTGCCTACCAGCAAGGCGGAAGAGAAGCAGGACGCGGAGAAGCGCGAGGAAGTGCTGAGCGGCGCGGGCGTGCCGGCGCCGTAAAAGCAGTGTTCGGAGTAGTGGCCAGGAGCTAGCGGGGCCGCGTTGAGAAACGCGGCCTTTTTCCGCGCATTTTCTTCACGCCAGTGGCAAGATCGCCCATCAGCGACAGAATTGCTGAGTATCGGGTGGCGGCGGAGTGGGGACGCGGGCGAACTCGCCTTCCCACCCGGTGCAGCGGTGAGCGTTGGCGCTGCGTCCATAATCCCTTTCACGCTGGCGGGCGGTAGTCTTGGCCTCTTCCGTGCGTGTCGCCCCCAGATCACTCTCCAAAGACTGAAGCTCCGGATTGCCGTAACCGGCGTTGGCGGCCATCAGCAGCCACACGTACGCTTCAAACCGGTCGCGCTTGACGCTTCCCGGGCCGCGTTGAAGAAGCATTCCAAGCTCATACTGAGCCTGCGGGAGGCCCCGCTCGGACGCTTTTTGGAACAACCCGGCGGCCTGCGTGTAATCGTGCTTTTGCAACTTGATCATGCCGAGCAGATATTGCGCAAAAGGATCGCTGGCGGCTCTTTCCAACCAAGTAACGGCGTCGTTGACGCCGAGGGGCGGAACTTCTCCCAAGTAGATCACCCTGCCCAACAGCCACGCCGCCAAGGGATCGCCCTGTTGGGCCGCCTTCTTGTACCAATCGGCGGCCCGCCGCGGCTCCCGTGCAACGCTGAACCCGGTTTCATACATGAACCCGAGCACAACCTGGGCGGGAACGAATCCGAGATCGGCTGATTTGCGCAAGTACTCGATCGCGCCGATATCATTACGGTTCAGGGTCCCGCCCCGAATCGCGTTCATTCCTTTTTCGTACAGGCCGGGACCGCTGGTTGAACTGGTCTGCGATTGACCTGGTATCAAGGCGAGCATTGAAACAATGACGATGGAAGCGGCAAAACGTGGAAACACGGCTCAACTCCGAAAGCATGGTTATATCTGCATGAGGACGGAGTGGATTGTACCGGACCTTCGTCGGCCCATCCTAAGTGTCTTTAGACATACTTCTTCAGATGAGCCTCCGCCTCCGCGATCTCCCAACGTGGTCTTTGAACGCTTCCATTACAATCAAAGCAGGCGCGGGTGCCGACAACCGGCCACTAGCCTCTCGCCACTTTTTCCATGCAGGTACGTGTACTTTTTTTCGGAATGCTGAAAGAGGTCGCCGGCAAGGCGAGCGACGAGGTATCGCTGCCCGATGGTGCGACCATCGGCGACCTGCTCTCTCACTACGCGCAGGACGCAAAGTTCAAGAGCCTGCTGGGATCCCTTGCCACCGCGCTCAACCAGGAGTATGCCGCGCCCACTGCCGTGCTCCGCGATGGTGACGAAGTCGGAATGCTGCCCCCGGTGAGCGGCGGCGCCGAGGGCGCGAAACCCGCGACCGAATGGCGGGTTCAACTTACCCGGGAGCGCATTGAGACCGCCGCGCTCGCCGAGCGCATGAAGCGCCCCGAAGACGGCGCGGCGGTGGTGTTCGAGGGCATTGTGCGCCGCAGCAGCCGTGGCCGCCGCACGCTGTATCTCGATTACGAAGCCTACGAGCCGATGGCGCGCAAGCAGCTCGAGGAACTGGCGGCACGGGCGCTGGCGCAGTTCAAGGTGCGCGACCTCGCCATCGTGCACCGGCTGGGACGCTTGCAGATCGGCGAAGCCAGCGTGGCGATCGTGGTCAGCTCGGCGCACCGCGCGGCGGCCTTCGGCGCTTGCCGTTGGCTGATCGACACGCTGAAAAAAACGGTGCCGATCTGGAAGAAAGAGTATTTCGAAGACGGCGCGGTCTGGGCCGATGGCGAGCCCTTCCCGCCGGAAGTCCGAAGGGTTTAGCCACAGAGGACACAGAGGAAAGCAGAACAAATATCGTGCCGACCCCGTGCCGCCCTATCTTGCCGACCCGCTCCACTACGACGTTTCTTCGTTTAGCGGCCGTTGTGCTACTGCTCGCCGCAGGGCTCCCGGCGTCCACCGCCACGCCCGCCGAAGATCCCCAAAAAGACGCACAAGAGCCCGCGATCAGCGTCGATGTCAAGCTGGTCAACGTGTTCGCCACCGTGACCGACGCCAACGGCGCGCCCGCCCGCACCTTGACCAAGGAAAATTTTGCGCTCTTGGAAGACGGCATTCCACAAAGCATTTCCGTCTTCAGCCGCGAATCACAACTTCCACTCTCCATCGTCATGGCCATCGATGCCAGCCTGAGCACGAAAAAAGACCTGAAGCTGGAGCTGACCTCGGCGCGCCGTTTCGCCCATGAAATCCTGCGTCCGCAGGACTCGCTCGCTCTTTACCAGTTCAGCGAAGTCGTCGAAGAGCTGGTGCCGTTCACCGCCGACCTCAAGCGCATTGACGCCAGCATCGACCGCGTCCACGTGGGCTCCGCCACCGCCATGTACGACGCCATCTACCTCGGCGCCGACGCCCTCTACAAGCGGCAGGGGCGGAAGATCATGGTGATCATCACCGATGGCGGCGACACCATGAGCGGCACGTCATACCAGGAGGCGCTGCGGGCGGCGCAGCAGGCCGAGGCCACCGTGTACTCGGTCATCGTCGTGCCCATCGAGGCCAGCGCCGGGCGCGATCTCGGAGGTGAACACGCCCTCATCCAACTCTCCCGCGATACCGGAGGCAAATATTTCTACGCCGACACGCTGCCCCGACTCGACCAAGCCTTCCGCCAGATCAGCGAAGAACTCCGCACCCAATACCTGCTGGCGTATTACCCGGTGCGGCGCATCGCTGACTCCGATTTCCGCAAACTCAACGTCGAGCTGAAAGGCTCCGGCACCGAGGGTCTGAAGGCGCGCCACCGCAGCGGCTACTACACGTCGAAATTTAAATAGTCGAGGTCTGCGGTCTACGGTTTACGGCAAAAGCAGATTGCTTGCGGAACCCGAATCGAAAGGTCATTCCTGGCCGTCGACCGTCGACCGTCGACCAGCCCGTGTACAATACCTCATGGCATTTCGCATTGCTGGCGTCTCCAACCCGCTGAAAAAAGCGAAGGCGCCGCCCCCGGAAGAGACTTCCGAAGAGGCGGCCTACCTCAAATCGCTCGGTGAAAAGCAGCGCCCGGTTCAGGTGAAGCTGCTGGACGGCGAAATCGTGCGCGGCTGGATCGAGTACTACGACCGCAATATGATCCGCCTCACCCGCGAAGGCGCGCCCAATCTGTTCATCTTCAAGCACGAGATCATGTACATCGCCGAGGACGGCGGCGCGCAGAAACGGGTGAAAACGGCGAATGGCGGTTAGACGATGGTGGTTGGCCGGCCGATCCACGCGCTGCGAACCCGCCCGCTATCTGCGAACGACTAACGACAACGACCAACGACCGCTCATAATACCGTTCATCTAGACATTGCATTCCACCGACCAATTCGTCCCCGCCATCAGCGAGATCGCGCGCGAGGCCGGTGCGCTGCTGATGACCCACTTCCGCCGGCGCATCGGCTTCGAGTACAAAGGCGACGTGGACCTGGTTACCGAGGCCGACCGCTCCGCCGAGGCCCTCATCACCGACCGCATCCGCGCCCGCTGGCCGCGCCATGACCTGATCGGCGAAGAGGGCGCGCGCGTCGAGACCGGCAGCGACTACCGCTGGTACATCGATCCGCTGGACGGCACCACGAATTTTGCGCACGCCTTCCCGGTGTTCTGCGTTTCGCTCGGGCTGGAACACAAGGGCAAGCGCGTGGCGGGTGTTATCTACGATCCCACCCGCGATGAATTGTTCGCGGCGGAGAAGGGAAGCGGCGCTTATCTAAACCAGCGCCGCATTCAGGTCTCACAGGTCGCGAACATGGCGGAGTGCCTCTGTGGCACCGGTTTCCCCAGCCACAAGCGCCACAAGAATCCCAACATCCACTTCTATCACCAGATCACGCTCCGGACGCACGGCGTCCGGCGGGCGGGATCGGCGGCGCTGGACCTGGCGTCGGTGGCGAGCGGACGCCTGGACGCATTCTGGGAATTCAACCTCAACCCGTGGGACACGGCGGCGGGCGTGCTGCTGGTGGAAGAAGCCGGCGGAACAATCACCAATATGAGCGGCGGCCCGTGGCGCCTCGACAGCCGTGAGACGCTCGCCACCAATGGCCTGGTACACGCCGACTTCGTCAGGATCATGGAAGACATTCTTGCTGGACGCGGGCTGGAAGAATTGCCAAGGCCGGAGGAGTACGCGAAGGAGAGGGAATAAACTTCCCGCAAGGAGCAACACCCCGACAGTTGCATGCGCTCCGGTAGCAAGACAGATAAGGAGGTAGCAATGTTGCGGTCGTTCTTGAAGTTCTCGGTACTCTTCCTCCTGATTCTTTCCGTCGGCGCGTGCGCACAGGAGACGAAAACAATCCGCCTTGGCATTGCTCCAATCGACAATAAAGCCAAAGTCCCAATCGATCAGCGGCTGCAACGCGACCGCTACCTCCACGAATTTCGCCCCAACAAGAAGCGCAAGGAAGGGGTCGCAATCGAGGCGGTGCTGCTCGATGGAAAGACGCGACTGGAAATCGAACGCGAAGCGAAAGAACAGAATTGTGATTACATTCTGTATACCACCGTGGTTGATCTAGGTTTGCAGTACGCTTTTCATCCGGCACCCGAGTATGGCCGACATGGCGTGGCGGCTGCGGGTTCGCGTTGCGACGCGATCGTGGATTTCCAGCTTTATCGGCGCGGCGATCCCGAGCCGTTTGTTTCCAGCAGCCTGAAAGGTAGTGAGAACGCGCTGCAAGACGAGACCGTCTCGCGAGTTTTGGACCAGATCGTAAGCCGTGTACGGAGGGAACTTACCGGCCGCAACTAATAATCCTTAACCATCGGATGTATTCTGCCCGCACTATGCCCAGGCTGGTAAGCCAACCCACCCGCATCCAATCAGCCGGAAATAAGCCCAAGCTGATTGATGAATACATTGGCCGAGTGAATTCGAAGACGTCGCCGGCCAGCTTGGCCCACATGCGCAGTCCTGCGGGCTGGCAGGAGCCGGGGCAGACGCCCGAGTTCGACGAGTACACCATCGTGCTGCGCGGCATGCTGCAGGTCGAGTACCAGGGCGGTAACTTGGACGTGCGCGCCGGCCAGGCGGTGATCGCGCATAAAGGCGAGTGGATCAGGTATTCAACGCCGGAGGCGGACGGGGCGGAGTACATCGCGGTGTGCGTGCCAGCCTTCGCGATGGAGCCGGCACACCGGGACGAGGACACATAAGGCTTCGTATGTCTTAGACTGTGAAAGTGGATACCAGGTGGATGAATCCGGATCACGAAGCTCTATCTAACGGTCCTATTCGGACCATAACTGCACCTGCACACGTGCAGTTCAATCTGAATGGGGACGTCCAAGTAGTTGAATTCATGCTTCCGTTTCCGATGCATATTGTCGATCCGCGACAATGGAATCCAATCTCATGCCTTACGACCGGAAGAAAGATCTTCATAAACAAGCCATTCGTGTCAATGAAGGGCTTCGAAGCAGACGGTCGTTTAGGAACGGAAACGCCGGATGCGTACTGCACCCTGTTGCGGGTTGCGTGTGAGTTTGACAATTCAAGACCGTATCCCGAACCGCGAGAGCTCTGGGCGCAGGTTAAATCGGTTCTAGAGTGGGTCAGGGTCAAGGCGCGCCACTACTGGGTTTTGCACGGCCAGACGGGATTCGGCTCCGTTTCTCGCGGTTCTGTGCTCTCACAGCATGGCAAAAAGATACAGATGAGTAACTTTGCGACATACGTCCCAGTGGTAATCGTAAAACCTCTCTCCCAGGAGTTGTGGCAGACGATTAGCGATGACTTGGCAACAGGCATTGAACCCCCAGTTTGTGAGGCGCTGTTTTGTGATGCCCTTTTGAGCGCAGCCGCGGGAGAAGATCTAAACGCGGTTCTCCAGTTAGGTGTCGCAGCGGAGATCGCAATTACACGATTGCTCATGGACGCCGCCGGCATGCCCCCGACCAACCCGCAAAAGCGCAAGTTCCTTGCAAACGGGGACTGGGATAAGTTTCATGTGAAGTTGGAGGACTGGCCATCAAAGCTCGGTTTGCAGTCAGCAAAATCATTTCACCCGAAGGGTGTGATGAAGGATTGGGTCGACGTGGTCAAGCAACTGTACAGATTCCGCGGGGCTGTAGCTCATAGCGGTCGCATCCCACTAACTTTGTTGATCAAGGACATTGCATCGTATGCATTCGCGACTAACGCACTGATCCGCTATTGTCGGGAGCAAAGAACACGGCTCGGGGTTCCTGTTTACTCCTATCCCGCTGGTCAGCTGCCGTTCGACCAGCTTGATGCATTCACGGACGTGGTCCTCGATAGCGTGGCATCGCCAGCGGTATCTACACTGCCGTAAGTGTTTTCCGCAGCGTAAAATAGGCCAGTGGGGTTCCGTGGGCGGTTTTCGAGGATGGCCACGTGATCAAGTCACTCCTGGAACGCGAGATTGAAAAGCGTCCGCAGCAGGTGCGGTTGCAGGGAAGAATCCTGTTTCTGACCGAAGATCCTGAGCTCATCCGCAAACAGCTTGCGGGGTGGGACCTGCCGTGGGACACGGCGCATCCTGAACGAAACCCCAAGTTGCGCGACGACATCTCCACCGACGAAATCACGCCCGCGCACATCTGCTTCTTCTTCGACGAGACCCTTGGCGAATTTCCCTACACCGGCCTGAAGTGCGGCCCCGGCGGAACTAGTGGAGCCGGGAGAGAAAACGACACGCCGATCCGTCGCGGCGACGTGAAGAAAGGCGGGTTCGTGGCCGCCGTGAGCGGGAAGCGCCGCGGCAAGGGCTCCAGCCGCGAACAGTCGCCCTACGCCGAGCGCTGCGCCGGAATTCACCTCGTCATCGCGGAGAACATCGAGCGCATTTACCAGCAGAACTGCCAGAACCTGGGCGTGCTCACGTCCACCGATTTTTCGCTCATTGATTGCATCCGCCGCGGCGAGGAGATTCCGCTCTCCGTCTTTACCCAGGGCGAGGACGAGATCACGCGCCAGGTCATCGAGTACGGCGGCCTGTTCCCGTTCAACGTCGCGCGGCTTCAGGGAAAGGTCTCTATGCCGGAGATCAGCGCTGGCCCGCGTCCCATGACGATATCGGAGAAGATTTTCGCGCGGCACATGATCCAGCCGTCAGCTATCAGCCATCAGCCGTCAGCTAAAAGCCAAGAGCCAATGGCCAACGACCAACGGCCAACGACCAACGACGGCGGTGCTTACGTCAAACCCGGCGATACCGGTTTCACCCGCGTGGACCTGCGCTTCTCGCACGAGTACGTCACGCCCATGGCCGCCATTTTCTACGAGCACTTCGTCGGCAAAGGCGTGCCGGTGAACGACCGCGACTCCATCAAGTTCTTCCGCGACCACCTGACCTTCCTCGACGAAGTCCTATCGGAAGAGAAGCGCAAGATGGGCCTGCTGGACCTGGCGACGCAGCTCAAGTTCAAGCAGCAGGACTTCGCCAAAGACCAGGGCATCCAGCTTCACGGCGAATTGAAAGACCGCAAGGGCAGCGAGGGCATCTGCCACTCGGTGATGCTGGAGACCTACGCGCTGCCGGGACAGGTGAACGTGGGCTCGGACTCGCACACGCCGCACGTCGGCGCCATGGGCTGCATCGCCTTCGGCATCGGCACCACCGATGTATTCAATTCATGGATCACGAAAGACGTGCGGGTCAAGGTGCCGGAATCGGTGAAGGTCGTCATCCGCGGCAAACGGAAGCCGAACGTCAGCGCCAAGGACTTCATCCTCGCCATCCTCGCCATGGATTACGTGCGCAGCGGCAAGGCGCTGGCCAAGGTGATCGAATACGCCGGCGAAGCGGTGGAAGAGTTGAGCGTGGATGAGCGCGCGACGCTCACCAACATGGCGGCGGAAATCGGCGGGTTTACCGGCATCGTCGCGCCCGATGAGAAGGTGGTGGACTTCCTGGTGGAGCGTCGCGGTATGGATCGCGCCCAGGCGCAAGAGCTCATCGAAGGCCTCAACAGCGAACCCGATGCCCAGTATTCCCACGTCATCGCAATCAATGCCGAAGACATTTGTCCGATGGTCGCCACGCCGGGCGATCCGGGCAACGGCAAGTTTGTCCACGACCTGAACACGCCGGTGCCTATCGAGATCGCCTACGGCGGCACCTGCACCGCCGGTAAGAACGAAGACATGGACATGTACGCGCGCGTGCTGGCCGACGCGCTCAAGCAGGGCAAGCGGGTGGCCGATTCGGTGAAGTTCTACATCCAGTTCGGGTCCCAGGAGACGCGCGATTACTGCGTGCGCCTGGGCTACATGGAGCTGTTCAAGCAAGCGGGCGCCATCGTTATCGAGCCAAGTTGCGTAGCGTGCATCAATGCCGGACCGGGGATTTCGACGCGCCCCGACCAGATCGTGATCAGCGCGCAGAACCGCAATTTTCCCGGACGCAGCGGCCCGGGGCAAATGTACCTCGCCAGTCCACTGACCGTGGCGGCCAGTGCCGTGGCCGGCTACATCACCCAGTACGAGCCGGCGCAAGAGCGGGAGGCGGCTACGGCCTAGAGGTCCCTCGCTCTTCGCTGCGCCCAGGGCTCGGGATTTCGGCAGCGGGCTCCCGCTCCGCTCACGCCCGCTAAACGCTTCAACGTGACTTATGTCACGGTGAGCCGGAGATGCGCGCGGCATAATGAGAGGTTGGGTCGAGCGGGTGGGGCTTGGCTAAAATCGCCCGTTCAGATAAATTCTTTGATATACCCAGGAGCGAGGGGGAGAGAACAAATGGCTTACGTGATTGCGGAACCCTGCATCGGCACCAAGGACACGGCCTGCGTCGATGCCTGCCCGGTGGACTGCATCCATCCCAAGAAGGACGAACCGGCGCACGCCAGCGAAGAGATGCTGTACATCGATCCGGTGGAATGCATTGATTGCGGCGCCTGCGTGCCGGTATGCCCGGTGTCGGCGATCTTCGCGCTCGACGACCTGCCGGACAAGTGGAAGCAATTTACCGAGCGCAATGCGGCGTACTACGGCCGCACCCCGGCGTAGGGCAAGTTTTTCTCAGGTTCGCGACGGCGTGCTCCTCGCGCAGAGGGCGCGCCGTCTTGTTTTTTGCCCCTGTTTTTTTCGCACGCATCGCTAGCAGCGAACGCCTTGCTCGTTTAGAATGAGGGATTCGTTCGACAGCGCCGTCGCAAGCAGGACCGTATGCCGCTCAAGGACTCCGAGGCGGTGGTGCTGCGCAGTTATCCGCTGCGCGAGGCCGACCTGCTGGTGACGTTCTTCACGCGCGCGGAAGGCAAGGTGCGCGGCGTGGCGCGTTCGGCGAAGAAGTCGAAGCGGCGCTTCGGAGGCGCGCTGGAGCCGCTGACCTGCGTCAAGCTGTATTACGAGGACCGTGAACGGCAGGAGCTGGCGCGAATTGATTCCTGCGAGATCCTGGACTCGCCGCTGACGACAGCGGTGGATTATGCGCGCGCGGTTGCGCTGGGGCACGTGGCGGAGTTGCTGGACGAGTTGTTGCCCGAGCGCGAGGCGAACGATGCGCTTTTCCGCCTGACGGTTGCGGTGCTGCGGTCGCTGCGCGCGGGCGCGATCTGGATGCCGCTGACGTACTTCGAGCTGTGGCTGACGCGCCTGGTGGGATTCCTGCCGGAGCTTGGCGAGTGCGTGGTTTGCGGCCAGACGCTGAACGGCAGCCGCGCTTTTTACCACGCGCTGGCGGATGGCCTGATGTGCGCCGGCGACAAGCGCCTGGCCTCGTCGGAGATGACGCCGGAATCGCGCGCGCTGGCGGCGCAGATGTTCCGCACGCCGGTCGAAACCATGGCGCAGCAGGTGTGGCCGAAGTCGAAGGCGGCGGATTTGCGGAAGTTCTTGATCCAGATTTTGGAGCGGCACCTGGAGAAGAAGCTGGTGACCGCGTCGATGTTGGACAAGCTGCAATAGCTCTTAGCTTTTAGCTCGAAGCCACGAGCCTCAAGCTAGCAGCTAAAAGCTAAATGCCACAGGCGAAACAAAACCCGCTTACGTTTCAGGAATTAGTCCTGCGGTTGTCGAACTTCTTTGCCGACTACGGATGCGTGCTGCAGCAGCCGCACGACCTGGAAGTCGGCGCCGGCACGATGGCGCCGGAGACCTTTCTGCGCGTGCTGGGGCCGCAGCCATACAAGGTCGTGTACGTGCAGCCGTCGCGGCGTCCGGCCGACGGGCGCTATGGAGAGAATCCTAATCGCCTATATAAACACACACAGTTACAGGTAATCCTTAAACCTCCGCCTGAGGATGTGCAGGAGCTGTACTTACGCTCCCTGGAGGCGATCGGAATTGACCTGCGCCAGCACGACATCAAGTTCGAAGAGGACAACTGGGAGTCGCCGACGTTGGGCGCGTGGGGCATCGGCTGGCAGGTGATGCTGGACGGCCTGGAGATCACGCAGTTCACCTACTTCCAACAGTGTGGGCAGATTGACCTCGACCCCATATCGGCGGAGCTGACGTACGGGCTGGAGCGCATTGCGGCGTTCTTGCAGGACGTGGACTCGATTTACGACATCGTGTGGGCGCGCGATCCGCAGACCGGCAAACAGGTCACCTACGGAGATGTGCGGCTCGCCGACGAGCTGCAGTACTCCGTGTACAACTTCGAGCTGGCGGACGTGGACAGAACCTGGAAGCACCTGGAGCTGTACGAGGACGAATGCAAGGAACTGCTGGCCGAGTTTGCCGGGCTGATGGGGGAGCGGAAAGAGGCAGGGAAGAAAGAACGCGCCGTGGACGAGGAATTTCCGGCACACCTGCGGGAGCAGATCCGGCGATTCCCGGTGCTGCCGTCTTTGGACCTGTGCTTGAAGTGCTCGCACTTGTTTAACCTCCTGGACGCGCGGGGAGCGATCTCGGTGACGGAGCGCGTGGGGGTGATCGCGCGCATACGGCAGTTGGCGGTCGGGGTGGCGAAGGCGTGGGTGGCGCAACAGGCTGTCGTGGGCCCTAGTCCATCCGCCGTCGGCGAACAGCGACTGGCGGCGGCGCAGAAAGTGTGATGATTGGCGGGGAAAGACCCACATCTGCCAAACCCGGGCAGATGTGGGGCACCGTCGCACCGTCGAAATCAAGTGTTCTGGGCTACATGTCGATGTGACCGGGATCACGCGGAGCTTGTAAGGCGAGTGGGACAATAAGCGGTTTTCAGCATGGCTGATTTCCTGATTGAGATCGGACTGGAAGAGATCCCGGCGCGCATGATTGATGGCGCCGAGGCGGAGTTGGGTGTCCGTGTTGCGAAGCTGCTCGTCGATGAGCGACTCGATCCGGGCGATGCGCAGGTACCTACGTTCTCGACTCCGCGCCGCTTGGCGGTGTTGGCGCGTGGGATCCTCGACAAACAGGCAGACGTGGAAGAGCAGGTGCTGGGGCCATCGGTGAAGGTGGCGTACAAGGACGGCCAGCCGACCCCGGCGGCGCAAGCATTCGCCCGCAAGGTCAAGGTCGAGGTTGCGCACCTGAAGACGGTGACGACGCCGAAGGGCGAGTACCTGGCGGCGACGGTGGCGCGCAAGGGCCGCACGGCGCAGGAAATTCTGGCGGAGTCACTGCCCCAGGAGATCAACGCGCTGTACTGGGCGAAGAATATGTACTGGCGCGAAGGCAAGCCGGAGCGGTTTGTGCGTCCGGTGCGCTGGATGGTGGCGCTGCTCGGCAACGAGGTGGTGCCGCTGGAGTACGCGGGAATCAAGGCGGCGCGCAGGTCGCGGGGACACCGTCTGCTGGGGCACGATTTCGAAGTAAAGGCGCCTTCGTCGTACGCGGCCGAACTGAAGGAAGCGGGCGTGTTGGGGCGGCGCGAACGTCTGGCGCTGATTCGCAAGGAGCTTGATCGTGCTTGCCGGACGGTTGCGGGCGCGCGCTGGCGGGAAGACAAGGAACTTTTGGATACGGTGGTCAACCTCACCGAGTATCCGTCCGTCATTCTGGGGAATTTCGAGCGCGAGTTTCTGTCGCTGCCGGAAGAAGTGCTGGTCACGGTGATGCGCGATCACCAGAAATATTTCGCGGTCGAGGACGGCGACGGAAAGCTGACGCCGCATTTCCTGGCGGTGCTGAACACGTCCGGCGATCCGACGGGCATCGTCGGGCACGGGCACGAGCGCGTGCTGCGGGCACGCTTCAACGACGCGCGCTTCTTCTGGACAGTGGATCAAAAGCACCCGCTGCGCGAGCGCGTGGACCGGCTGAGAAACGTCACGTTCCAGAAAGACCTGGGCAGCTACTTCGACAAGACCATGCGGGTGCAGAAGCTGGCGAGCCAGATTTCGCAGACGCTGGAGGACGCGGGCGTCAAGGTGCGCGCCGGCATCGTGCACAAAGCGGCGCTACTGGCCAAGACCGACCTGACGACCGAACTGGTGAAGGAGTTTACCGAGCTTCAAGGGGTCGTCGGCGGGCTGTACGCCAAGGCGCAAGGGCTCGATCCGGCGATCGGCGACGCAATCTACGACCAGTACAAGCCGGAGTCCATGGAAGACGCGGTGCCGCGGACGTCGGAGGGCGCGGTGCTCTCGATCGCCGACAAGGCGGATTCCATCGCTGGCATGTTCGCGTTGGGGCTGATCCCCAGCGGGTCGAAGGATCCGTTTGCGCTGCGGAGGCAGGCGAACGGGATCGTTAAGACGATCGCGGAACGCAAGCTGTCGCTGGATCTGCAAATGCTGTTCCGCGACGCCCTGGCTGGCTACGCGGGCTCGGAGGCGGAGAAGAGATTCATAGTGTCGGTGCAATCCGGCGAAGGCCGAGCCCACTTGCTGGCGTCCCTGGTCGCGTTTTACCGGGAGCGAATCGAGTTCTACCTGCGCGAAGCGGGGTTCGCATATGACGTAGTCAATGCGGTGCTTGCCGCCGGAGCGCATGATGTCGTGGACGCGGAGGCGCGGGCACAGGCGGTGGCGAAGGTGCGCGAGTCGGAAGATTTCGGAGCGATCTCGGCGGCGTTCAAGCGGATCAAGAACATCCTGCGGCAAGCGAAGGAGACGGGAAAAAAGATTGGCGATGCGCTCGATGTTTCCGCGTTGCACGAGGACGCGGAGAAGGCGCTGGCGGCGGGGATGCAGCGGGTTGCGCCGCGGGTGCGGGAGCTGTCGCTGAAGTGGGAGTATGCCAGTGCGCTGGCGCAGATTGCGACCATCCGGCCGGCGGTGGACACGTTCTTCGACAAGGTGATGGTGATGGTCGAGGACGAGCGTGTGCGGGCAAACCGGCTGGCGTTGCTGCAGGCGCTGTTGAACGAGTTTTCCACGATCGCGGATTTTTCGGAAATCGTGACGGAAGGGAAGTAACCACGAAGCACACGTAGGATTGGCTTCGGCTTTAGAGTTTGTGTACCGGGATCTGAAATTCATGCGAAATCATATAAAGAAGGATGGAGAGATTCAATGAGCGCTACCACGATGGAAGTTGAGACAGCGAACATGGCCACTGCGAAGGAAGGCGGGACCAAATACGTTTACTTCTTCGGCGAAGGCAAGGCCGACGGCAATGGCAAGATGAAAGACGTGCTGGGCGGCAAAGGAGCCGGCCTGGCCGAAATGACCAACGCCGCTCTGCCCGTCCCGCCGGGATTCACCATTCAAACCGAGGCCTGCCGCGAGTATATGCGCGGCCAGGTTTCTCCGGAGATGGGCCGGCAGACGAACGAGGCGCTGGCGCGGCTGGAGAAGATTCAGGGCCAGAAGCTGGGCGAAGGGAGCAATCCGCTGCTGGTGAGCGTGCGCTCGGGCGCGAAGTTCTCCATGCCCGGCATGATGGACACCATCCTGAACCTCGGCTTGAACGACAAGTCGGTGGAGTCGCTGGCCAAGCGCAGCAACAACCCGCGTTTTGCCTACGACAGCTATCGCCGACTGATCCAGATGTTCGGCAACGTGGTGCTGGAGATCCCGAAGCCGGCCTTTGACGAGGTATTCGAAGGCATCAAGAAAAAGAAGAAAGCGAAGCTCGACACCGAACTCGACGCGGCGGCGCTGCAGGAGGTGATCGCCGAGTACAAGAAAGTGGTCCGGAAGCACACCAAGCGCGACTTCCCGCAGGAGCCCAGAGAGCAGTTGACCATGGCGCGTGACGCCGTGTTCCGCTCGTGGATGAACCCACGCGCCAAGACCTACCGGCGCATTAACAACATCGACGACAACTTGGGCACGGCGGTCAACGTGCAAGCGATGGTTTTCGGCAACCTGGGCGAGACCAGCGGCACGGGCGTCGGCTTCACGCGCAATCCCGCGACCGGCGACAAGGAGTTCTACGGCGAGTTCCTGATGAACGCGCAGGGCGAGGACGTGGTCTCCGGAGTGCGCACACCGATTCACATCAGCAAGCTACGGGACAACATGCCCAGCGTGTACGACCAGTTGCGCGACATCACCACGCGGCTGGAAACGCACTACAAGGACATGCAGGACTTCGAGTTCACCATCCAGGACGGCAAGCTCTACATGCTGCAGACGCGCAACGGCAAGCG
>JAIQFM010000332.1 GCA_020073285.1 Terriglobia bacterium
AGTCTTAGGTGGCCCAAAAGGCGCATAAATCGAAAAAAGTCACAAGCTCTCAGGATGACATCAGGGTAGGTCAACTGTGGTACCGCTCTAGCGCTGCAGACCGCTGCGTTTATCATGGATCGGAATCGGAATGCACGCTCTGACCCCGCATCTCTGGGTCAGGGAACAGCGCATCCGGGGGTTTGTCCCATGAGCATTGCGAAGCTTCTCCACTCGCTGAAAACACGCATCGAAGAAGCACAGCGCGGCACTCCAGGCGGAGCCGTTCGCAGCGACGAAACCGAAACCGTGCGCAAGATTGTGCAGCAACTGGACAAGCTGGAGCCGGAGCGCGCCCGGTACATTGCCGCGTTCGCGTACATCCTGAGTCGTGTGGCGCGCGCTGATATGAACATCAGCGATGTCGAAACCCGGGAAATGGAACGGCAAGTAGTGCGCCTAAGCGGTCTTCCGCCCGAGCAGGCCATTCTCGTCGTGCAGATCGCGAAAACGCAAACCACACTGTTCGGAGGCACGGAGAATTTTCTGGTCACTCGCGAGTTCAATGACATGGCGAGCCGCGAGCAAAAGCTTTCGCTGCTGGACTGTCTTTTCGCCATTGCCGCCGCCGACCAGGTAATTTCAAGCGTCGAAGAACGCGAAATCCGCTTGATCAACGACGAGTTGCAGCTTACCCACGACGACTTCATCGGCGCCCGCCTGCAATACCGAAAGTATGTGGGGGTCTTGAAACAATCGCCGTGACCGTACTGGGCGCCCAGAACCCCTCGGCCACGGTTCGGCAGGCGAACGCGCCAGTTCTGAATTCCGTTTTACAACGATCCGCATTGCCAGTGCTCTGCCATAAAGCGTGCGCGTCTGATCGCCTGCTTGAACGTTCCTTCGGTGGGTGGAATAGCGGATCGCGCTCCGATCGGACTGGGCGCGCCTCCGCGATCCATGAGATGCTGGACATTCGGAAGCCCGCAGCCTCAGCATGGCGGGCCCAGGACAGAGTGAAAGTCGATGTTTCCACGTTCCAGCGGAATCTTGCTGCACCCCACCTCGCTCCCAGGGCCATTCGGCGTGGGAGACCTGGGACCGGAGGCTTGGCGTTTCGCAGATTTCCTTGCCGCGGCCGGTCAGCGCGTTTGGCAAGTCCTGCCTCTGGGGCCGACCGGCTATGGCGATTCCCCCTACCAGTGTTTCTCCGCCTCCGCGGGAAATCCCATCCTGATCAGTCCGGAAAAACTGGTCGCGGAGGGATTGTTGTCGGCCGCTGACCTTGAGCACGCTGGGAATTTTCCCGCCGGCAGCGTTGAATACGCTTCCGTGAACCGCTTCAAGAGGCAACTGCTAGAGCGAGCCTTCACCAAGTTCCAGAAGGAGTCGTCTCCCGACCTGCGAGAGCAGTTCCGGGAATTCCAGTCGGCGAATGCCTCCTGGCTGGACGACTATGCTCTGTTCATGGCGCTCAAGGAGGCTCATGGCGGCGAGTCGGTTTGGACCAAGTGGGAAGGTGGCGTAGCGCAGCGCCAGCCGGAGGCGCTTGCGGCCTGGAGCGCACGCCTGGACGTCGAGGTAGAGAAGCACAAGTTCTGGCAATGCCTCTTCTTCCTGCAGTGGGCGGAACTGAGGCGCTGTTGTGCGGAGCGCGGGCTCCAGATCATGGGCGATCTGCCCATTTACGTCGCGCACGACAGCGCCGACGTGTGGGCGCACCCGGAACTGTTCTGCCTGAAACCAAATGGCGAACCGGAAAACGTGGCCGGCGTGCCACCCGATTATTTCAGCGCCACCGGCCAGTTATGGGGCAATCCGATCTACCGTTGGGAGGCGCACGGGCGCACCGGTTACCAGTGGTGGATTGAGCGCCTCCGATATGCGTTCGCACGTTTCGACATCTGCCGCATCGATCACTTCCGCGGTTTTGCCGCCTACTGGGAGGTCCCGGCCGGGGAAACCACCGCTCTCCATGGAAGGTGGGCGCCAGGGCCGGGAGCGGCGCTGTTCGAGGCCGTGGAACAGGCCCTGGGGAAGCTTCCGATCGCGGCCGAAAATCTCGGTGTCATAACCCAAGACGTCGAGGCTCTTCGCAACCGGTTCGGGTTCCCGGGCATGAGCATCTTACAGTTCGCCTTCGGGAACGATCCGCAGGCGGCCGATTTCAAACCGCACAACTATCCGCGCAGCCGCGTCGCTTATACCGGCACGCACGATAATGACACGACCGCGGGGTGGTGGACGGGCAGCGGGGTGGGCGACAGCACGCGCACACTGGAGGACATCCGCGAGGAACGCGCGTGCGCGCGCCAGTACCTCGACCTTGACGAACGCGAAATCAATTGGGTGTTTATCCGCGCCGTGCTGGCGTCGGTGGCCGACCTGGCCATGTTTCCCTTGCAGGATGTTCTTGGTCTGGGCAGTGAAGCCCGCATGAATCTGCCCGGAACCTCCAGCGGAAACTGGCGCTGGCGATTCACCGCGGACATGCTGACGCCAGCGCACCGCGACCGCTTGAAGGAGTTGTCGGCCGCTTACGACCGGGGATGCGGCGTTCGACTGCCGTGACGCCTGGGGTCATCGGCTGGCGGTCGACCGCATGAGATTGGCCTCCACGGGCTGGTTACAGGTGGGTTATTTCCTCCTCTTTCTCCGGTTCCGCGGGAGAGAAGCTCTTGTGTAGAACCTGTCGTGCCAGATGTTGGCCGGCAATACCAAATGCGATGGCCAGCGCCAGCATGACGGCGCCAAAGAGAATGGTGAAGGCAATCAGCACCGTTCGATGCGCCAGCGCGATCTGCTCCAAGGCCATGCTGACGGTTAGAAGCACCACCAGGAAGCGGACCGACCCTGCCAGCAGGCGCGCGAAGGGCAGGTTGGCATTCACTGCCGCCAGCAGCGTCGCCCGGGCTAGAAAATTAGCCAGCAGGAAGCCCACGAACAGGATCAGCACGGCAACGAAAATCTGGGGCAGGAACAGCAGGAGCTGCGAGATCTGTTCTTGAAGTGAAACCACGCCCAGGGCGTTAATTCCCAACAGCAGAAACACAATGCAGACCACCCAGAACGTCAGGCTGGCGACCAGATCCCTGGGGGCGGGCAACGCCGCGTTGCGCAGCAATTGGGCCGTGCCGGCGCTTTCCGAGAGGGCGTCGAACTTGGCCAGCGCCAAGGCGCGCCTCACGATCGCCTTCAACAGGATGGCAATCAGCCATCCCACGATGATGATCATCAGCATCACCAGCACCCGAGGCAGGAACTGTTTCACGGCAGCTACGGGCTGATTGAGCATCTGCTTGAGACTGTCGATAATCGACTCGGCCATGGTTAACCTCACTTCTCCCGCTACCAGCGTTCGACCAGGTACGGTTTTAGCCGCTCACAAGCCAGGCCCAGTTCTTCCAGGCGGTTTTCCACCTCCGCCGGCGTGGCTTTCTCGGTTTCCATGACGAAGGAAAAAACCTTGCCGCGATAGAGTGGAAGAAGTGCCTGGAGCAGGTGGTCGCGAGTCAGAACCGATCGGTGGTAGGAGGCGGCGAACTCGTAAACTACCCTCACCCACAGCTCGTCAGGAAAACGGAATCCTCCATCGCTGAGCTTGCCCAGGTCTTGCACGGCGCGCAACGTGTCCGGGGCGAGGATGGCTTCCAGAATGGCTCCCAGTTCCTCCACGCCCAGACGGAAGCCTTGCAACAGGCGTTTGCGGCTCACGCGCACCGGTTGCAGCGCCACGCTATATTCGAAACCGAAAGTCTGCACCTGCGCCGCGCCGCCCCGGTTGGACCAGTATGCATGGTCGGCTTCCAGCCCCTGGAACAATGCGCCGACGCTCTCCTGAAACACGCGCACCAGATCCGGTTCCTGGTGGCGGGATTGGTAGATCCGCGGTCCCAGGAAAGACTGACAGGTTCGATAGTCATTCGCAATGGCGGTGGCCATCAGGCCCATGGCGGGACCGACTTCGCAACACCGTTGCTGCCAGCCACCGCTCTGCTGCAGCTTGGAGGCGAGCTGCCCCGAGAAAGCGAACTCGCTGCCCATCGGCTCGCGGATGCGGAAGCCGTAGGCGGCGCGGAATACCGGGGCGATGAGGTTCTTGATGAGCAGACCCTCATACTTGTGGCGGCGATAAATGGGAGCGACGAAATCAAACTCCTCGCGACGAATCGGGCGGACCAGCGATTCCACCCATTCCGGGGCTATACTCCGGAGATCCGGAGAGACCACCGCACAGGCCTTGGCCCGCGTTAATTCCGCCGCGGAGAGCAGCAGTTCCAGGGCCCCCCATGGTCCCTTGCGGCTGTCGTAGGCGGCGGTAATGCGGTGCATGGTGCGCAGCGGATTGGCGGCCAGGAAGGCACGGAAGTCTTTGATGATGGATTCCCGTACCACCTGGGGTGTGCCGTCATGCGAGCCCCCATCGGCGTTGAGCACCGCCGTACGCTCCCGCGGAAAATACTTCACCAGGCCCAGTTGCAAGGCGTTCATGACGTGGCCGATGGTGTCGCGGTTGTTCAGGCTGGGAACAAACAGCAGGATGTCGACCTCGCCGGCGGCCGTCAACTGCCGCAGGAAATCGTCGGGCAGCTCCGCCGGTTCCGGGCCGGGTACGCCCGGTTCGATCGCAATGGGGGTTTCCTTCATCATCAGTCGTCAGAACCGGCGCAAACGAAACCAGTAAAACTGGTAGGGGCCTAGGGTCAACAGGTAAGGAGCTTGCCCGATCCGGGGGAACAAGCTTCCGCCGAACAACTCGATGGGAATGGACCCGGCCAGATGCCCCAGATCCAGTTCCGCGGCCTGCGCCGAGCTGGACAAATTATTCACCACCAGCACGCGCTCATTATTCCACTGTCGCAGGTACGCGAGCACGCGGTGGTTGGCAGCGCTGAGGAATTCGATGGAGCCGCGGCTGAACACCCGGCTGGACTTGCGAACTCCGAGGATGCGCTTGGTCCAGGAAAGCAGGGAATGTTCCGAGCGCTTCTGCGACTCCAGATTGATCGTTTGGTAGCCATAGACCGGATTGGAAATCAGGGCCGAATAGAGCTGCTCGGGATCGGCGGTGGAAAAACCGGCATTCCAGCCCCCGCTCCACTGCATGGGCGTGCGCACCCCGTTGCGGTCGCCAAGATACAGGTTGTCCCCCATGCCGATCTCGTCACCGTAGTAGATGATGGGGCTGCCAGGAAGGGAAAGCAGCATGCTGGTCATCAGCTCGATGCGGCGCCGATCGTTCTCCATCAGGGGCGCCAGCCGCCTGCGGATGCCCAGGTTCAGCCGAGCCAGTTTATCTTTCCCGTACTCGTCATACATGTAGTCCCGTTCTTCGTCGGTCACCATCTCCAGTGTGAGCTCATCGTGGTTGCGCAGAAAGGTCGCCCACTGGCAGGTTTCGGGGATTTGCGGCGTCTGCTCCAGAATGTCGAGGATGGGCTTGCGATC
>JAIQFM010000042.1 GCA_020073285.1 Terriglobia bacterium
CGATACTTCCGCGAACTGGTGGACCACTTCAACGGGCACGTGGAATACGCGCTCGCGGCCTATAACGCCGGGACCGATCGCGTCGAGAGCTGGCTAGCCAACGGTACATATCGTGACGCGACCGAATTCGTGGAGTCCATACCGTTCAGCGAGACGCGCGAGTACGTGCAGGCCATCCTGCGCAACGCCACCGTCTACAAACGCCTCTACGGAACGCCGTAATGTCCTTGCCCCGGCGCCAACCCGTCAGCATCGATGAGATAGCTTCCCGCCGCCGACCACTGGCCGCCGCTCTATCGCACCGCATTCTGTTCCGCGGGAGACTTGGCGAACAGTATTTCCGCCACCAGCAGCAGCGCCCCGATCACGATTGCGCTGTCGGCGATGTTGAAGGCCGGCCAGTGATAGCTGCCCAGATAAAAATCGAGAAAATCCACCACGTGTCCGGCCAGCAGCCGGTCCCACAAATTTCCCACGGCCCCGCCAAGAATCAGCGACAGGCCAACGCCGGTGGTCGTCATGCTGTGGCTGTTCTTCCATAACAGCGCGGACACCACGGCGAGCGCAAGGATCGAGAATAAAACCAGGACCGCGACTTTCCACTCCGAAGACGATTCCGCGAACAGCCCGAAGGCCGCGCCGCTGTTCTGCACGTGCGTCAGACGGAAGAAACCGGGCAGCACGGCCACGCTGTCGTGCAGGGTAATCTTGCCGGCCACCAGCCACTTGCTCACCCGGTCCAGCACCACCACCAGCACTGCCATCAGGAAATGGTACTTGCGCATGGCATGGCTGCCCTTGCTCGATTTAGCGTCCATGGGCTCCCGTTTCGATTTCCTTCAAAGCCTCGCTGCAGCGCTCGCATACGGTCGGATATTTCGGGTCGCTTCCCACCTGGGTGGAATAATTCCAGCAACGCTCACATTTTTGGCCGGGAACCCTGCCGATTTCAACCGTAATCCCGCCGCCGCTGCCGTTTCCCGAAGGCGCTGCATCTAATTGGACGCTGGACACGATGAACAAGTAGCGTAATTCCTTTTCATGCCGCTGCACCACCCCGTAGAGCGACTCGGGCACGCTCAGCCGCACTTCCGCCTCCAGCGCCGATCCGATCAGCTTCTGGTTGCGCGCTGCCTCCAGCGCTTTCAGCACCTCGTCGCGTACCCGCGACAGGTCCTGCCACTCCGACAGCAGGTCCCGCGTGTCCTTGTTCGACAACGAGAACCCATCGCCCGGGATGCTCTCCGGCTGCGGGAACAACGCCAGGTGCACGCTTTGCTCGCGCCCGTTGACCTTGGGCAGGAATCCCCAGACCTCTTCCGCGGTAAAGCTCATGATGGGCGCCAGCAGCCGCACCAGCGCCTCGCCGATGCGCCAGATCGCGGTCTGCGCCGAGCGCCGGGCGCGCGAGTTCGGCGCGTACGTGTAGAGCCGGTCCTTGAGCACGTCGAAGAGCGTCTTGCTCAGCGTGTCCACGCAAAATCCGTTCACGTCCTGGTACACGCGGTGAAAAAGGAAGTCCTTGTACCAGCCGAGCACGCGTTCCGCGATCCGCGCCGTCTGCACCAGCGCCACGCGGTCCAGGAACTGCATCTCCGCGTACGGCACCGCATCGCGCTGCGGATCGAAATCGTAGAGGTTGCTGACGATGTAGCGAAACGTGTTGCGGATCTTGCGGTAGGTCTCGGCGATGCGCTGCATCAGCGCCTCATCCGAGCGCACGTCTTCGCGGAAATCCACCGACGCCACCCACAAACGCACGATCTCCGCCCCCAGCCGCTTGGCGATGTCCACCGGATCCACGTCGTTGCCCAGCGACTTGTGCATGGCGCGGCCCTGCATGTCGAGCGTCCAACCGATGGTGCCCACCGTCCGGTACGGCGCTGCATTGCGCGCCCCGATCGAGCACAGCAGGGAAGAGTGGAACCAGCCGCGATATTGGTCGCCGCCCTCGATGTACATGTCCGACGGCCACGGCAAATCGGCCGCCGCCTCCTGCACCGCCAGGTAGCTCGAGCCGGACTCGAACCACACGTCCACAATGTCCATTTCCTTGCGGAACCGCGCGCCGCCGCAGTGGGCGCACTTGGTTTCCGCCGGAACGATTTCTTCCGGCTTGCGTTTGTACCACGCGTCCGAACCTTCGCGCCGGAACAGCTCTACGATGGCGCGCTGTACCTGGGGTGCGCGCAGGAATTCGTCGCAGCCTTCGCAGAAGATGATGGCGATGGGCACGCCCCACACCCGCTGCCGCGAGATGCACCAGTCGGGCCGGGTGGCGATCATGTTGGAAATCCGCTCTTCGCCCCACGCCGGGTCCCAGCGGACTTTCTTGATCTCCTCCAGGGCGCGGCTCCGCAACGTCCCGCCGCCCACCTTCGCTTCCATCGAGATAAACCACTGCTCGGTGGCCCGGAAGATCACCGGGTTGTGGCAGCGCCAGCAGTGTGGATAGGAATGCTCGATCTTCTCCCAGTGCAGCAGCACGCCCCGGCTTTTCAGCAGCTCGACAATCGGCTCGTTCGCCTGGAACACCGTTTTGCCGTCGTATTCCGGCAAGCCGTGCCGCATTCGCCCCGCCTCGTCCACATTGCATGTCTGGTCGAGGTTGTATTTCTGCCCGGTATAGAAGTCGTCGGCGCCATGCGACGGAGCGGTGTGCACCGCGCCCGTGCCTTCCTCCATGTGCACGTAATCGGCGTTCACTCCGAGGATCTGCCGGTCTAGGAACGGGTGCGCAAACGTCGCACGCTCCAGCTTCTTGCCAGGGAAACGCGCCACCACCGTGCGCTGCAACCCGCATTTCTCCGCCGTCACCTGCGCCAGCTTCTCGGCGACGATGTACACTTCGCCGCCCGATTCCAGCGCCACGTACTCCTCCTCCGGATGAAACGCCACCGCCATGGATGCGGGCAGCGTCCATGGCGTCGTCGTCCAGATGATGGTGAACACGTTCTTGCCCGCCAGCGCCGGGTCGATTTTCGCCGCATCGCTGACCAGCCGATACTTCACCCACACCGACGGGCTGACGTGGTTCTTGTACTCAACCTCCGCCTCCGCCAGCGCCGTCTGGTCGTGAATGCACCAATAGACCGGACGCAGGCCCTTGTACACCGCGTCCTGCTCGATGAACTTGAACAGCGTGTCGATGACCACCGCCTCGTATTCCGGCGTCATGGTCGAATAAGGCCGCTCCCACCGACCGAACCCCCCGATGCGCTTGAACTGCTCGCGCTGCAGCTCGAGATATTTTTCCGCGTACTCGCGGCACGCCTGCCGCACCTGGAGGGGGTCCATCTCCAGCTTCTTGCGTCCCAGCGCCTCGTCCACCTTGATCTCGATCGGCAGCCCGTGACAGTCCCAGCCCGGCAGGTACGGCGAATCAAAGCCCGCCATACTCTTCGATTTCACGATGAAATCCTTGACCGTCTTGTTCAGCGCCGTGCCCAGGTGAATGGGACCGTTGGCGTATGGAGGCCCGTCGTGCAGCACGTACAGGGGCGCCCCGCGCCGCGCTTGCCGGATGAGGTCGTAAATCCCCATCTGCTCCCAACGTTCCAGCATCTTGGGCTCGTTTTGGGGCAGGTTGGCCTTCATCGAAAACTCGGTTTTCGGCAGGTTGAGCGTGGCTTTCAGTTCTTGCGGCACTCCGGCCTCGTCTCCGCGATGAGCAATATCGTTTCATTATAGCGGCGACCGCAGTTACTCAGTATTTCAGTTGATCGGAATTTCCATTCGTTACTATCTGAAATGGCGTGATTGCAATCTGCTGCATTTGCCGTCGACCGTCGGCTGCCGACCGTGGACCGTAAGCCCTTGTCCCAACGCGTCCCCGCAAATTTGTCTCTCCTATGTAAAATCTTCCCCAATCGCCGCTCCCACCGCGACTCCCGCCGTTACCCCGTGTTAGCTTATACGCACAGGCAGTTGGGAAGGCTTCAACCGGTTCGCGTGGGCGGAGCAAGGGTTTTGCATAAATCTGCGCCCTTCCGGCAGTCGGGACCGTCCAATGAGAGAGCAACTTGGCACCAGATGTGCTCATCGCCTTACCAGGGCAAGGCTCCGGCAAACCAGCGCGGAGTGGGCCACAGTGACCTAATCCGGGATTTCACACACATGGAACAACCGTTTCAACCATCGGATGCTCAAGTTCAGCGGCCAGCCGTTCCTGAACTCAATCTCCTGCTTCCTCAAGATCGATTCGACTTGCCGCTGTGGCAGTCGCTGCGGCAGCAGATCCACGACTGGCGTCATCCCGAGAAGCTGCCTCCCCTGCACCTGACCTCCAAACCGGTTCCGGTGCGCGAAATCTGGGGCGATTACAATTACAAGAAGCGCGGTATTTTCGGCTCGACCTGCGCCCACCTGCTGATGGTCGGCGGCCTGATTGCCGTCTCCGTCGCCGGCGCTAGGGTCGTCAAGCAGGTCCAGCAGCCCACCGTGTCCATCGTCGCGCCCGACGTTTCCGAATACATGCCGCTCTCTTCCAAGAAGCACGACACCATCGGCGGCGGTGGTGGCGGTGGTGATCGCGACAAGCTTCCCGCCCCCAGGGGACGTCTGCCCAAGTTCGCCATGGAGCAGTTCACCCCCCCGGCGATGGTCATCCGCAACGACCATCCCAAGCTCCCCATGGAGCCGACGGTCGTGGTCCCACCACAGGTAAGGATCGCGCAGGCCGCACTGCCCAACTTCGGCGATCCCAAAGCGCCGATTCTGTCCGGCCCGCCCTCCAACGGCACTGGGTCTGGTGGCGGCATCGGCTCAGGCTCTGGCGGTGGCGTCGGCTCGGGTGAAGGCCCGGGCGTCGGTCCCGGCCGTGGCGGAGGCATTGGCGGCGGCGTATTCCGGGTCGGCGGCGGCGTCTCCGCTCCTCGCGCCCTCTTTACGCCCGATCCCGAGTACTCCGAAGAAGCCCGCAAAGCGAAGTATCAGGGCACGGTGGTGCTGTGGCTGGTGGTGGACCCGAACGGCCACCCGCAGAACATCAGGGTTGCCCGCTCTCTCGGCTTGGGCCTGGACCAGAAGGCCATGGATGCCGTGCGCCAGTGGAAGTTCGAGCCGGCGATGAAAGACGGCCGCCCGGTGGCGGTGCAGATCAACGTCGAAGTAAACTTCAGGCTTTACTAGAGAAATTCGCTGCAACGAATACATAATAACGGGAGAGGCTAACCGGCTTCTCCCTTTTGTTTGGTTACAAGTCTCATTTTCGGGGCGCCGGATCGGCGTTCGCGGGACCGAGACGCGCTAAGTAGGCAATAGGCAAGAACTCCACCGGGAAAGTATCACTCCGGTTCTTTTCGAAAAATACGAGCGAACGTTCGGCGTCAGCACCATCCCAATTCAACGAGGTTAATTACATTCGAATCGTTGAAGTTAGGGCCCAGAAAGGCTCGCGAGTGCGCGAACAGGCGCTGCACGTTCTCCGCTGCTGCTTTTACCAGATCGTGGGAAGCGCCCGCGAGCGACGGATCTCCCCATCCGCGGTTAGCAGCGGCAGACCCTCCACCAAGGCTGTGGCTGCGATGATACGGTCCGCCGGATCTTTGGGATAAGTTGCCGGGAGCCCAAGCGTACGCACACATACTCGAGCCGTGATCGGCAGGACGACGAACCGGGCCTCGACTTCCGCGAGAAAGGATTCGAGGCTGATATCGAGGTCGATGCGCTTCTTGCTTGCCAGCGTAGCCAGTTCCCACAATGAGATGCCGGAAATCGCCAAGCCCTCTCCGTCCAGCCGGGCGTCGGCGATCGTAGCTCGCGCCCTCTTCGAGAGCCTGCTTTCTTCAAATGCCAACCAGACAAGCACATGTGTGTCGACGAGGATCACTTCAAATTGCCCCATTCCTCGAGGGTAAGCGCGGGTGAAACAACGTCGCCGGTTATTTTTGCCTTGCCCTTGAGAAAGCCGAAAATGTCGTCTTTTTCCTTCGTCACGGGAACAAGTTTCGCCACGGGTTTGCCGTGCTTGGTGATCACTACCGTCTCTCTCTTGGCCTGAACCTCATCCATCACCGCCAGGCAATGCGCCTTGAATGTTCCCGCTGCCATTTTCTTCATAAATGCAATTCCTTGCTACCATGGTCATAATACCATGGTAACATGGTGGTAATCCCGCACAAGCCGCCGAAGCCACAGCCTCTACGGCTCAAAGTGCTTTTATGCGCTCATTTTTTCGCTAAGCTGCGATTCTGAAAGATCGACCCTTGGGGAGGTACCTATTTCCGCACCCGCCCGTGCGCGAACAGCCGCTGCATGTTCTCCGCCGCCGGTCGCGAGCAACATTCGCCCGGCGGAATTGTGGCGCCGTGCGGGCAGGTTTTCGGGTGGCCCAGGAAGGCGCAGATTCTTTCCGTCGCCTCCGGAGAAAGGATGTGTTCGAACTTACACGCCTGCTCCTCGATCTCGGTTTCGTTGACCATGCCCAGGCTTTCGGTGAACAGCCGCTCCGCCAGCCGGTGCCGCCGAATAACATCGGCCGCGCGCTTGCGTCCGCGCTCGGTAAACTCGATCATCATGCTGCCGTCGGGCGGAATTTCGCCGGTGTAGATCATGGCGTCGTGGCAGGGGTTCACGATGTGCTTGTGCCCGTGCGGCTCCGGCGGATGCGGTGCCGCGGTCACCAGCCCCAGCTCGGTCATGCGCTCCACCGCCAGCGACGGCGGCAGCGTTCCCGGGCCGTGCACTTCCATTCGTCCCAACTCCGCTCCTTCTCCATGCTCCTGCAGGACCCAGATTTCTTCCAGAATCTCGTCGATCTGCTCTTCGTCGCGCAGCGCAAAAGTCTCGCTCGCCGCGATGTGCCCGTGATGCAGTTCGATGCGCCGGTCCGCCAGGCGCGCCACCACCGGATCGTGCGTCACCATGACGATGGTTCGCCCCTGCTGGTGCAATTCGCGCAGCAGGCGCATGACGATCTCCTCGTTCTGCGCGTCCAGGTTGCCGGTCGGCTCGTCGGCCAGCACGATCTTGGGATCGTTGATCAGCGCGCGCGCGATGCACACCCGCTGCTGCTCGCCGCCGGAAAGGTGCGCGGGAAGATGTTGCGCGCGGTCGCGCAGCCCCACTCGTTCCAGCGCCTGCAGGGCTTCGTTCTCGTCGGTCATGCTGTGGAAATACTGCGCCAGCATGATGTTCTCCAGCGCGGTCAGATAAGGAATCAAGTGGAACTGCTGGAACACGAAGCCGATCTTCTCGGCGCGCACGCGATTCAGTTCGGAGCTGGAGAGAAAGGCAACCTCCTGGCCGTCGAGCCAGATTTCGCCCGCCGTAGGCCGGTCGAGGCAGCCGATCAGGTTCACCAGCGTGGATTTTCCCGAGCCCGAAGGACCCATCATGGCCAGCCACTCGCCGGGCGCGACCGACAAGGACACGTTGTCCAGCGCCTTGATGACGCCGCCGTTGGCGCCGGCCTTGGCCGGATATTCCCTCGAGACGTCGACGAGCCGGATCATTTCACTCTCCCCTGAGAATCGTTGCCGGCTGCACCCGCCGCAGCAGGCCGATGGGCAGCACGGCAGAAAGCAATGCCACCGCCACGCTCCCCGCGAACACGGCGGGGAACACCCCGAAGCGCGGTACCACGGCGGCATGAAAGTTTACTCGCCCGATCCACGCCGCCACCCCGATGCCGAGGGCGAATCCTATCACCGCTCCCGCCGCGCCCAGCGCCGCGGCTTCGGCGGCGAAAAAGCCGTTGACTAATCGCTCGGAAGCGCCCAGCGCCTTCATGATCGCGAAATCGCGCCGGCGGTCCAGCACCCACGCCGTCAGCGTCGCCAGCACGCAGAGTGCGGCGGTGAGAATGATCATGGCGACGGCGGCCAGCAGCGCGGCGCGCGTTTTGCCCAGCACGCGCGCTTCGCCTTCCACAATCTGCCGCACCGGCTTGACCTCGGCCGCGGGCAGCGCCTGCGCAAGCTGGCTGATGATGCCGTTGATCTCGTCCGGCGTTCCGCTGGCGCCGATCTCGATCGAGGACGGTTGCACACCCGTCCACGCAGTGAACTCTTTCAGGTCAAGGTAGACGCGGCTATCTTCGGCGGCGCCGGTGCGCAGCGCGCCCGCCGCAGTCAGTTCCAGTTTGCGGCCCTCGAACGCCAGCGCGAACCGCTGGTTATCCGGCGAGACCACGGAAGCGGCGCGCGTTCCGATAAGCGCGGAATTCGCTGCGCTCGGCCATGCCGTTACCGACCACCAGGCGTCCAGCTTGCGCACCCGCTCCATGTCGGTGCCGGCCACCACCACGGGCACGCCTTTGTCGGTACGCGCCACGGCGTAGGCGAACGGCACGGCAAGGCCGCGATTACCGAGCGCGCCTTCCACGCGGGCGAGAGCGTCAGTGGGCAGGATCTGGTCATGGCGCGCCACCACCACCACGTTCGCGCCGTAGCTGCGAAATTCCTTGCGCAGCTTGGCCTGCACGTCCACGTACAGGTTCATCATCGCGGTCGTGACCGTTGCCGCTACGACCACGGCAACCAAAGCGGAGATCACACGCCCAGGCTTCACCATGGTCGCCCGCATCAGCATGCGGAAGAACATGGCGTTGCGGCTGCCGCTGCGCTGCCGCGTCATGCATCACCTCGCAGCACCATCACCGGCTCGAACTTCATTGCCTTGCGGATGGAGACGGCGCTTCCGGCAAAGGTGACAAAAACCGCCAGTCCGATCACGACCGGGAAGAGCACCGGCTGAATCGCAATGCGCGAGTTGAAGACCCAGCGCCCGATCTGCAGCGCCATCAGGTTTCCGAAGCCGTATCCGGCAACGCCTCCAAGCAACGCCAGCAGCGCGGCCTCGGCGAAGAACAGCGTTGCCACCGTCGCGTTGCCCGCGCCCAGAGCTTTCATGAGTCCGACCTCGGTGCGGCGCTCGAAAATTGCCGTCGCCATCGCCGCGGAAACGGCCAGCGCCGACGCCAGCAGGGCGGCCAGCGTGACCAGCAGCATCAGGCCCTTGATGCGCTCCAGCACCGTACCCTCGTTCTGCGCCACTTGCCGAATCTGCTCCGCCCGCGAGTGCGGGATCGTCTGCTGCAAGTCGTGCGCAATGGAATTGGCATACGGCGAGCAGTACCAGCGGTCATACATTTCCGGCGACATGGTCTTGGGGTCGCGACGGGCGAGCGCGTCTTCCGGCTTGGTCATGGCGCTGACCAGCACGCGCTTGACGGCGCCCGGTTTGCCGAGAAGCTGTTGCGCCAACGCGAGGGGAGCGACAATCTTCTGATCCTCCGCGCCGTCGGAGGAGAGAACCCCCACCACGCGGAAATTGCGTCCGCCCATCTGAATTTCGTCCCCCACGCCGCGCGCAAGCTGCCGCGCCAGGCGCTCGCCCAGCAGGATATCGGAGGAATCGTCATTCGGCCACGCCCCGCTCACCTTCCACCAGGGATGGGTGGTGCGCACGCCGGTGGTAAAGGTTTGATCGCCGAACGCAAGCGGCTTGGCGAAATAGGTGCCGAGCAGTTCGATTTTGTGAGTGGCCGAGCCTGCCTGAACCGTCGCCGGCACGTTCAACATGGGCGCGAATCCCACAATGTTATGCCGCCAGAACATGCCTTTGATCTTCAGCAGATCCGATTCTTCCAGGTAGGCGCTATCGCTGGCAGGCTTAAGATTGACGCCGCCGATCTCCACATCGAGCGCGTCTTCGTCGGGCGTGACCACCAGGTTGGCGCCGTAGGTGCGCAGTTCGCGATTGATCTTGTCGCCGATATCGGTGGCCACCGCAATCATCGCCGTCGCCACCGAGACGCCGAGCGTGATGGCGATCCCGGCCAGCAGCTTGCGCCGCCGCTGGCGACAGAACGATTGATAGAGCATGCGAACAAACATGGCGTCAGTGCTGGAAATACTTGGCGCTGGCGGCCAGGTCCGCCTCGGCGATTATCACCGTGTCGCTGGTTGTGGTGGCCTTCAGCGGGATGGGATTGCAGCCGCCCGCTTGCCCCACCGATTGCGGGTTGATGGGAGCGACACAGTTCTTGCAGATAATCGTGTTGCCGCTCTTGTAGAAGCCGACCGGCCCGCAGATTTCGCAGGCGTCGAGCACCGTCCCGATCGTGCCGTCGGGTTTGCGCATCAGCCAGAAGCGGACTTCGTTGCCGTTTACGTGGGCGACGTAGCGATGCAGGTCGCCATCATTCACCTGCGCCAGCGGAATCCGCGCAGTCCCTTGGGTGATACTGACCTCGGTGGCCGGCGACAGCGCGCTGGCGCTCTTGGCGTAGATGAATTGCGCCGTGATCAGCATGATGAACAGGAACGAACTGGCATAGACCGCCATCGCCCAGCGGCGTTCGCGTTTGGCGGTCCATTCCGCCTTGCGGCGCTCGGCGCCGGAAGCGGTGACCGCGGCCGGAGTCTGGCGGCGTCGATACTCGAACAGAACCATCATGCCGGCCAGCGCCAGGATGGTGACGAAGAAGAAGAGGTCGTTGCGCACGATCGGCCCGATCAGCGCCATCTCGCGCTTGCTGGAGGGAAGCACGCCGTTCTCCGACAGCTCATGCAGCCCCGAAATCGTGAGCTGGAAGGCGACGAAGACCAGGATGACAGTCGTAATGCGGAAAAACTTCCGCAGGTTGACCCGCACGCTTCCCTTGACGAACGTCACCCCGAACAGCACCGCCAGCGCCACTCCCAGCAGCGTTCCCAGGAAGCTCATGAGCTCGCTGCTGTTGAGGCTGACGGCGGATAGGATCAGCACCGTCTCCACGCCCTCGCGCAGCACCATCAGGAAAACGAAGGCGAACAGTCCGAGGCGCGAGCTCCGGGCCGCCATTTCGCCGACCTTGCCCTCAATCTGGCCCTTCAGCTTGCGGCCCGTGCGCATCATGAAAACGATCATGGTGACGACGAACGCGGCCGCCACCAGCATCACCCAGCCTTCGAAGATGTCCTGGTTCAGGTTCAGGCGCGAGAGCGCGATTGCGGCCGCGATACTCCCCGCGGCGGCCGCGCCCAGGGCGGCGTACACGGCCTGGCGCAGGTCGGGACGCCCGATTTTGGCGATGTAGGCGAGGGTGATGCCGACAATGAGCGCGGCCTCGACTCCCTCCCGCAAAGTGACTACCAGCGCTTCAAGCATGGCGACGGGCCGTCCCGGTGAACATGAAATTGAAATTCATTTTCAACTATGAAAATCATAGTCTCCGCCGCCGACCAGGTCAACGCGCAGCGTCACGCTTGCCTGTGACCTCGGTCACCGGGGAAAATCTCCCCCCAGCGGCGCTCCGGGCCGATGGAGCGCATGCCATGGAAAACGGCCATCCTGAGGACCATCGCCATGCATCGCGCCAGGATCGGCATTGATCTGGGCAAGCGGATGTTTCCCCGCAAGCCGGTTTCACGGATTGCGACAGCGCCGGCATTTGTGAGATAGCTTCCTAGCTACGTGATCGGAATGCATCCCAGGCTCTTATCCGTTTTGCAGCGTGCCTACCGCGATTTGCGGCCGCGCGCGCCCATGCCGGCGTTCCGCGCCGAGTTCTTCCCCTTCGCCAACATCAACAACACCATTCGCGTGCGCGACGGCGTGGTGAAGGTGCGCGTTTCCGATCTTCTGGAGGGCGCGCCCGAGAACGTGCTGTACGCGATTGCGCACATTCTGATCGCCAAGTTGTATCGCAAGCCGATTGATGCCGCGTTGGCACGCCGCTATCGCCGGCACTGCGGGCGGCGTGAGCTGAATGCCAAGGCGCACCTGGTCCGGCAACTGCGCGGGAGAAAGCGGATCGACAGCGCCCGCGGCCGCGTCTACGACCTGGAAGCGATTTTTGACGACCTCAACACGCGCTTCTTTTACGGCCTGCTGGCGCGCCCGCGGATGACCTGGAGCCGCGAACCTGCGCGCCACGCGCTGGGGCACTACGATCCGGCGCACAATGCGATCGTGGTCAGCCGCGCCTTCGACCGCCCGCAGGCGCCGCGCTACGCGGTGGAGTACATCGTCTACCACGAAATGTTGCACCTGAAGCACCCGGTGCGGTTGCGCGGCAGCCGGCGCTGTGTGCATTCGCGCGAGTTCCAGGCAGAGGAAAAACTTTTTCCACAGCTCGAGGAAGCCAAGCGGTTCCTGAAAACTCTGTAAGCGAAATCGCCTTGCGCCGCGATCTGAGAGGGAGCGCGTTGGCGCCCGCAGATTGTTTCGACCCTCTGTGCCGCACTACCATCATCCCACGTCGGGGATGATCGTAACGGCCACCGGGGGAAGAGCTAAGTAAGACTTACACCGTTACTTTTGCAGAGGACGAGTAATTCCATGGAAAGAAAAGGACTTGTTGTTGGCAATTGGCGTGCAGCTTGATGAACACCGGGAGAGCAAGTGAATGAGAGAGGATGCGGGAGCAAGCTATCACCGCAAGCTCATCGTGGGAGGAACGGATCAGCGATGCGCGCGCCGCTACTATTTGGGTATGTCCGCTTTGCTCAAAGTATTCAACGAAATTCATCCCAGTCCAGCGTTCATACGGGATTGTAGTTGGGCCGGAATTTTCCTCTACTCTGCCTGGGTCCCACCATTGGCATCCGAAGTGGAGATTGCACTAGAGGCGCCACAGGTACGCGTTCAATGTACCGGCCGCGTGGTTCGCGTGGAGCCAGCCACGGCAGGGGCCGTTACCGGAGTCGCTGTATCCCTACAACGGTGTGAAGTGGTTCGCCAACCCACCAACCAACCGACCGCAGAAACCCCATCCGCACCCGGCTAGCGGGAGCTTTGTCACATTGTGTGGGTCTCCAAGTCTGCCCGGGTTCCTCAAGGCGCCGCAGCTTTACGCGGCGCCGGCGTGCTGGCAGGGTGACGGACAGTTTGACGCATCAGTGCCGCCGCCCGTCCCGCCACCAGCGCCTCCGATTCGTCCTTCGCACCTATAATGGCGGTGTGCTCCGAACCATCGTCGTCTTATGCATGGTCACCGCGTCCGCCGCGGCACAACAAAAAACCATGCCTGACTTCTCTCTCGCCACCGCCACGCGCTTTGCCAATCTTGCGCTCGCTTGCGTGCACAAGGAATATCCGAACAAGATCGCGCACGTGCTCAACAGCGACGCCGATGTCGCCCCGCCGCGCAAGCTCACGCCCGCTTTTTACGGCTGCTTCGACTGGCACTCCTCGGTTCACGGACACTGGCTGCTGGCCCGCCTCGCCCTCACCTTTCCCGGCGCGCCCTTCACGCCCAAGGCAATCGACGCTCTGAAGCAGAGCCTCACCCGCGCCAACTTGGAACAAGAGGCACGCTACCTCAACGGCGAGGGACGCGCCAGTTTCGAGCGCCCCTACGGCCTGGCCTGGCTGCTGCAACTCGGTCAAGAACTGCGCCAGTGGGACCATCCCGCCGCGCGCGAGCTCGCCGCCAACCTCCGCCCGCTGGAGGAGGCCGCTACTGCTCGCCTGAATATCTGGCTGCCCAAGCTCTCGCACCCGGTGCGCTCCGGCGAGCACAGCCAGACCGCCTTCGCGCTCGGCCTCATGCTGGACGCAGCGCGGGCCTCCGGCAACCGCGAATTCGCCGCACTGGCCGCCGAACGCGCCCGCGCGTTTTACTTCGACGACAAGAATTGCCCGATGACGTACGAGCCTTCCGGCGAAGACTTCCTGTCGCCCTGTATCGCCGAGGCCGACGTGATGCGCCGCGTCCTGCCGCCCACCGACTTTGCGAGATGGCTGCGCACGTTTCTTCCCGATATTCCGCGCAACGGTTCCGCCGATTGGCTCAAGCCCGCCGTCGTCACCGACCCGAGCGATCCCAAGCTCGCCCATCTCGACGGCCTTAACCTCAGCCGCGCCTGGATGCTGGAGGGCATTGCCTCCGGCCTGCCGCCCAACGATCGTCGCCTTGGCTCGCTGCGTGCCGCCGCCGCCGCGCACCGCGTCGCCGGCCTCGCCTCGGTCACCGGGGAGCACTACGAGGGCGGCCACTGGCTGGGCAGCTTCGCCGTCTACCTGGTCACCGCGCGCGGGCTGTCGAATTACTCAACCAAGTGAATCGATTCCAAGTAGCCCGTGACTCTGGCAGCGACATTGGGCGCATCCCTCCCATTCCGCACGTCGGGGCGGCATGCCATCGGAAACCGACCCGTTTTCCGACTCGCCGGAGTGGATTTTCTGGCGTGCTCTCCCGTAACCTAGATGGTTTTGGGGAGAACGAATATGGCCGACCAGAAGCGCTTCCGCGTCTATGCCACCTGCGACATCGGTGAAGCTCTCGAACTGCTGCGCAAACGCGGCTACGACGTCGAGGTCTATCCCGGTCCCGAGCCGCCGCCGAAAGAGCTGATCCTGGAAAAGCTGCGCGGCGGCGTGGACGGCCTCATTACCACGTTGCGCGATCCCATTGACGCTGAAGTCTTCCAGGCCGGCACGGGCCACCTCAAGGTCGTCTCGCAATTTGCCGTCGGTTACGACAACATCAGACGCGCCGACGCCAACCGCTACCAGGTGCCCTTCACCAACACTGCCGACGTTCTCACCGAAGCCACCGCTGAGTTCGCATTCTTCATGATGGGCGCGCTCGCCCGCAAGCTGTGGAGCGCCGAACACCTGCTGCGCAAAAACGAATGGGGCACGTGGCACCCGTACTTGCCGTTTCTCGGCGACGAGGTTACCGGCAAGACCATCGGCGTGATCGGCACCGGCCGCATCGGCCTCGCCATGATCAAGAAGTGCACCGGCTTCGACATGAACATCCTCTGCTACGACCCGGGGTTCCAGAACCACGACTTCGTGCGCGCCATCCAGCAGCTCAAGGATCTCCGCCACTCCACCGGCGTGTGCAAGGACCGAAGCTGGATCAAGTACGTGGAATTCGAACAGGCGCTGCGCGAGGCCGACTTCGTCACCGTCCACGTGCCACTCATCCGCCCCGGCGAAGGCGCCCCCCCGACCTATCACCTGATCAACGAGAAGACGCTACGCATGATGAAGCCCACGGCGTACCTCATCAACAACTCGCGCGGCCCGGTGGTGGACGAGGCCGCGGTGGCTAAGGCGCTGCGGGAAAACTGGATCGCCGGCGCCGCGCTCGATGTGTTCGCCAGAGAGCCTCTGCCCGCCGACTCGCCGCTGCGCGATCCCGCCATCGAGGACCGCTGCCGCCTCTACCCGCACTTTGCCAGCGCCGGCAAGATTACCCGCCTCTCCACCGATCCCGACAAGGGCATGGCCGGCCGTTGCGTGCAGGGCCTGATTGACGTGCTCGAGCAGCACTACAACGGCGATCCGAGCAAGATGCCCTTTGTCGTCAACAAGGAAGCGTTCAAGAAGTAGTTTGTGGTTAGGAATTAGCGGGAGCCGAGGCGGAGAATCGACTGCAATCCTCGGTTCGCTAACTACCGACTCCTAACTCCTGCGTGCCGGCCAGAGCGCGGACGAGGGAGTCCAGAATCTTGAGCCCGTCGCTGCCGCCCATGATGGCCTCGCTGGCGCGCTCGGGGTGGGGCATCATGCCCAAAACGTTACGCCCGGGGTTGCAGATCCCGGCGATGTGGTCGAGGGAGCCATTGGGGTTGGCGGCCTCGGTGATTTCGCCCGTCGGGGAACAATATCGGAAAACGATACGTTGTTCGCGCTTCAGCTCGTCGAGCGTCGCCTGGTCGCAGAAGTAATTGCCGTCCATGTGGCCGATCGGGATCTGCAGCACCTCGCCCTGCCGGCAGGCGCTGGTGAACGGCGTGTCGGCGTTCTCGACGCGCACGTGTACCGGCTTGCAGATGTATTTCAACCCGGCATTGCGCAGGAGGGCGCCGGGAAGCAGGTGCGACTCACACAGGATCTGGAAGCCGTTGCAGATGCCCAGCACCAGTCCGCCATGAGCGGCAAATTTGCCTACCGCTTCCATGACGGGGGAAAAGCGCGCGATGGCGCCAGGGCGCAGGTAATCGCCGTAGGAAAAGCCTCCGGGCACAATGACGAGATCGCAGTTCTCCAGGTCATGCGATTCATGCCAGAGGTAGGTGACCGGTTGGTTGACAACCTGGCCGAAGACCCAGTAGGGGTCCTGGTCGCAGTTGGAATCGGGGAACTGGATGACGCCGACTTTCATTAACCTCAAGTCTAGCATGCGGAAACGGAAGCATTTCCGATTGTCGATAGTCACAGGCGGGGGCCGCCGGCAGCCCAACAAGTTGATCATGGCGTGAGGCGTTGACACGAAGTCCGTGTAACACTAATATTGTGTCATGCCACGCCGTTTGCGGAACATCACCATTACGCTGGAGGAAGATGTGGCACGCTGGGCCCGAGTAGAAGCTGCCAAGCAGGAAACCAGCGTCTCGCGCCTGCTGGGGAGAATTCTGGAGGAACGGATGACGCAGCAGAATGAGTACCGGCGCGCGATGCGCCGGGCTCTGGGCCGGAAGCCCTTTCTGAAGACCGAGGGGAAGTGCCTATCGCGCGAGGAGGCCCATGAGCGCGCCCGTCTTCGTTGATACCAACGTCCTCATTTATGCGCTCGACGAGGCTGATCGAGTTAAGCACAAGGCAGCGCGGCGGTGGATGACCGCATTATGGGAAACCCAGCGTGGCCGAACCAGCTTTCAAGTTCTTGAGGAGTTTTACTTCAAAGTGAACAAGCAATGGCCGGCCGCGCGCGAGCGGGCACGCGCGGAAGTCCGTGACCTGCTGACGTGGCGACCGGTGACGATTGATGCTGAGGTCATGGAGCGAGCTTGGAAGATTCAGGATCGCTACCAGCTGTCGTTCTGGGATGCGCTGATCGTCGCTGCTGCGAAGTTGGCCGCTTGCCGATATCTTCTGACCGAAGACCTGCAGGCAGGCCAGAATCTGGACGGGGTTCGGGTGTTAAGTCCGTTTCTCTGCGACCCCGACACTCTTGCCAGCGACTGAAGATCGCGGTCGCCGCGATTTCGTTCGGGTGCTGCGCGTCTCCACTTAGGCGGAGCCACAGTTCACGATTTCACCGCACCACCAACTCCTCGCAACCCTACTGTGGCGGAGTGCGCGGCGGTGCGGGCGGCGGCGTATGCATATGGTCGTGCATCCCTTCGTGCATCCCGTCATGCATCCCGTCATGCGGGCGCATGCGGCCGGCCGCTTTCATGGATTCCAGTTTGTGCCATTGCTCGGCGGTAAGCGTGGTGCGGACGGTGAGCGCCATCTGCCCGAAATCCTTGATTAGTTTGCCGGCGGCAGCCGAGGCGGTGTCCAGTTCCTGGTTGTAAGCGGACTTGTCGAACTGGTCGGCGTCAAGTAGTGCCTGCAGGCGCACGTAGGACTTCAGCCCGGTGGCGCCGGCGTCGATCAGGGTCAGCTTGACGTTGGTGCTGACCTGCGCCAGTTGCTTTTTTTGCTCCTCGGTGAGCCGCAGTTCGTTGGCGACATCGGGATTGTTCCACCAGTCGCTCATGAGCGCCGCCGGAGGGTGCCATCCGCCCATGAAGGGCACATCGGGCGAAGGCGGCCGGGGCGGGTTCTGCGCCAGCGCCGCGGTGCCGGCCAGCAAGAGGACGAGCGCGACAAGCATGAATTTCAGTTTCATGGCCAATCTCCTAAACTGATAGTGAATACGAAACGCCAGTGGCGGCGGTTCCAAAATCGGAGGACATTGCATGATTTATCTCCTGGTTCGGCACAAGGTAGCGGACTTCGAGAAGTGGAAGCGGGTCTTCGATTCTCACGCCGAGGCGCAACGCCAGTCCGGGCTGCGGTTGGACAAGGTTCTGCGCAACCTCGACGACCCGAGCGAAGTGGTGACGTGGTTCGAGGACACCGATCTGGCCAAGGCGCGCGCCTTCGTGAGCTCGCCCGAGGTACCGCGAGCGAAGGAAGATTCCGGAGTTGTGGACACGCCGGACATCTACTTTCTTTCCTGAGATAAGACGTAGGCCCGCAACCCCGACGGAGCCGCAACATGCGGATTCGACGAAGAGATTTCCTGCGCGGCGCTGCCGCGTTTACCATGGCGCCTGGTCAGCCGAGTGCACTACTGTGGGAAGCGACGACGGGAGCGGGCGAGCGGCCGGTGAAAACCAACGCCAAAACGTACGACGTGGCGGTAATCGGGGCGGGGGTATTCGGATCGTGGACGGCGCTGCGGCTAGTCCAGGGCGGCAGGCGCGTCGTCCTGCTCGACGAGTATGGTCCGGCCAACGCACGTGCCAGCTCCGGCGGCGAATCGCGCATCATCCGCGCC
The DNA here is from genome assembly GCA_020073285.1 of Terriglobia bacterium. GTDB lineage: Bacteria > Acidobacteriota > Terriglobia > Terriglobales > Acidobacteriaceae > JAIQGF01. The sequence continues at coordinate 18,158 of JAIQFM010000042.1, forward strand.
GGTTACGGTCCCGACGAGCTTTACGCACGCTGGGCTCTGCGCTCGCTCACCCTGTGGAGGGAATTGTTCTCTGCCAACCACGTCGACCTGTTTCACAACTGCGGGGTGCTGTGGCTGGCGCGCGAAGAGGATGCTTACGCAACGCAGACCGCGGCAACCCTGGCCAAGCTCGGCGTTGCGGCGGAACATTTCGACCGCGCGCACATGCAGCGCCGTTATCCGCAGTTCAACTTCGACGGCGTGGACTGGGGGTTGCTGGAGCCGCAGGCGGGCGCGCTGATGGCCCGTCGCGCGGTGCAGGCGGTGGCCGCAGCCGCCGTGGCAAATGGAGTGACCTACCTGCAGGCATCGGTGAAGACTCCGGCGGGCAAGGCCAGACTGGCAAGCATTGAAACCGGCGCCGGGGAGCGTATTTCCGCCGGGCAATACGTTTTTGCCTGCGGACCGTGGCTGGGGAAGATGTTTCCCGACCTGCTGGGCGAAAGGATTTTTCCCACCCGTCAGGAAGTTTTCTTTTTTGGCGCGCCCGCGGGCAACGCGCAGTTTGCCATGCCGGCAATGCCGGGATGGATTTTTGTGGCGGACGGCGTGTACGGCGTGCCGGACCTGGAGAACCGCGGATTCAAGATCGCGCTCGATCGCCACGGTGAGCGTGTGGACCCGGATACGCAATCGCGGATCGTTGCGAAAGAATCTGCTGAGTGGATGCGGAGCTACGTGGCGCGCCGCTTCCCGGGGTTGCGCGACGCGCCCATTATCGAGACGCGCGTATGCCAGTACGAAAACACCTCGAACGGCGATTTCCTGGTGGATCGACATCCGCAGATGGAGAACGTGTGGCTGGTCGGCGGTGGGTCGGGTCACGGGTTCAAGCATGGGCCGGCGCTGGGGGAGTACGTCGCCGGGCAGGTGTTGGGCGCCGGCACGGCGATCGAATTGCGCTTCTCGCTGGCCACGAAACACAGCGTGCAGAAACGGACGGTGTATTGACGAATGAAGAATTAAGAATGAAGAGCTTAAGAACGAACGAAGACTCCTGCTGCAATGAAGGATGAAGACCTCGCCTCTGCAGCAATTGAAATTCCACCGGCGGAGCGAATTGCGCCGCCGCACCCCGGGCGTCGAATCAAAGCAGATGGACTTCCGCGAACATGCCAGCCTGACCGGCACGGCGCTGCAACGATGGTTCATCGCCCAGCTCCAGGACTCAGCCGCGGTGGCTTGCCTGTGGCTGGTTGGGTTGCTGATCATCCGTGTGCCGTGGGCGCCGCTGTGGGCGGTGCTGGCGGCTTTGTTCCAGTTCATCCCGCATTTTGGGCCGGTGATGGCGTTGTGCGGGCCGGCGGTGGCGGCGGGGATCAGCGGCGGCTTCATGCGGCTGATCTACGTACTCATTCTTTACGCCGTTGTTGCCGTCACCGACGGGCTGGTGCTGCAGCCGTACTTGATGAAACGAACGGCGAAGGTGCCGATCTGGGCGTCCATCCTGGCGCCGATTGTTTTGGGGATGGTCTTCAGCTTTTGGGGCGTGCTGCTGGCGCCGCCACTGTTGGCGGTGGTGTATGCATACCGCGCGCGCCTGCGGCAGCAAGAACACTAGGACGCACCAAGAATTGCAACTGGAATCGCAGGGAAAGTTGGAGGTAGAATCAGCCACACGCCACAGTGTGGGGACAGACAATGACTGTATGGCTTGGCCAGTTGGTGATCTCCAAAGCGACTCACAACGGTGGATACTGGGTCCAGTATTGGCGCAAGCCGAGCATGTCTCCGGCCTCCCTGGAAATGGGTTCGGCGGAAGACCTTCGCCGTTATCTGCGGCATTGCCGGCTCAGCGAAAGCACACCCGAGCAGTTGATCGAGCAGCTACGTAGCACCTCGCGGGTGAGCGTAAGCACCATCGAGTTCGAGGAAAAGATCGGCTGACCCGATGGAGTCTGCGGGCGGCACGCGCACACCGAGCAGATTGGGAAATCCAGCGTCCTTTGGCGCGTGCTATAATTTACGATTGCGTCATCGTTCTTGGGCGCCATCGCACGCGGGGGCACGTTTGTGTCCATTTCTTTCTAATCGAGGTCTGTCATGTCTGGCCATTCAAAATGGGCCACCATCAAGCACAAGAAGGGCGCACTGGACGCCAAGCGGGGCAAGATTTTTACCCGCCTGATCCGCGAAATCTCCATGGCAGCGAAGTCGGGCGGCGATCCGGACAAGAACCCGCGGCTGCGCAAGGCCATCCTGGACGCCAAGGCGGAAAACATGCCGGCGGACAATATCAAGCGAGCCGTCCAGCGCGGCACCGGCGAACTGCCCGGCGCCAGCTACGAAGAATTCAACCTGGAGGGCTACGGTCCGGGCGGTGTTGCCGTCCTGCTGGACCTTTCCACGGATAACCGCAACCGCACGGTCAGCGAGATCCGGCACGCCTTCGGTAAGCATGGAGGCAACCTGGGTGAAGCGGGCTCGGTGGCCTGGATGTTCCACAAGAAGGGCGACATTGTGGTGCCCAAGCCGGCGGCCAAGGAAGACGACCTGATGAACATCGTGCTCGAGGCCGGCGGCGAGGACTTGAAGGACGACGGCGAGAGCTGGGAAATCATCACCGATCCCCGTGCATTCGAAGCGGTGGTGGAAGCCCTGAAGAAGGCCAAGATCACGCCGACCTCGTCGGAGATCGCCATGGTCCCGCAGAACTACATCAAGCTCGAAGGGCAGCAGGCCACCACCATGATCCGGTTGGTGGAAGCGCTGGAAGAGCAAGACGACGTGCAGCACGTGTGGTCGAACTTCGACGTCGATATCAAGCAATTGGAGGAAGTGGCCAGCTAGTTTGAGTTTCAGTTTCAGTTTCGGCAGGGCCGCCAGAGCGGCCCTTTTGCATTTGGGCTGGCATTCTGGCTCAGTGGGTTGCAATGATCGGCGAGAACCTTGACGTGTTGAATAGATAATCGACAGCGGCCATGCGACCCTGCTACATTTCCCACACTTCAGGAAAGAGCGCATGAAAAGACTGATCGCGGTGGTAGTGGTGCTGCTGTGCGCGGCGGCCTGGGCGCAGGACAATCCCTTGCGCCAGCCGGTATGGGAGGTCGGCCCGTGGTTCGGCGGAGGCACCGGGCTCGGAGAAGCCTCGGAATTCAAATTCATCAACACCGGGCTGCGCGTCGGGCGCGTACTGACCGGCGAGATGGGCAGCGGCCGCATGCGCGGGACGTTCGAGTGGGCGGCCGACATCATGCCGCTGTACGAAGTCCGGCAGTCGGCGTTCTATGCCTCCGGGCCGCAGCAATGGATCTACAGCTTCGCCGCGAATCCGGTCGTGCTGAAGTACAACTGGACCGGCGGCAACCGGGCGGCGCCGTACCTGGCAGCCGAGGGCGGGCTGCTGTTCAGCTCGACGGAGATTCCGCCGGGCGACACGTCGCGGGTGAACTTCATGCCGGGCGGCGCGTTTGGTTTTTATTTCCTACGCAGCAATCGGCAGGCAGTGGACCTGTCGGTGCACATCACTCACATCTCGAATGCAAGTCTGGCGCACAACCCCGGAATCAATGCGACCATGCAGTTCCGGGTGGGATACACCTGGTTCAAGTAATCTTTGTTGTCGCGTGCCAAACGCCGCCGGTGGATTTCAACACGATTTGTGAAAATCGGGTGGAAAACGGCAGCGTTATACTCGCGGGCTCAAAGAAGACGCCGCGTTCAGCAAAGTGCACAGCGCGGTGGGCGATGCAAAAAAGTTTTTGAACATCTCCGCGGTTCGCCGCTTCGCAGTTCGCCCGGACGGCAGCTTCCCCCGCTACCCATCATTGGCTAATCGCGAATCGCTAATTGTTGATAGCTGTAGCTCGCGTGCTACGCTGGCGCGGTGAAGACCCGCATCGACAAGCTGCTGGTGGAACGCGGCCTGGCGCCGTCGCGCGAACGCGCCCAGGCGATGATTCTTGCCGGTAAGGTGCTGGTCAACCAACAGAAGGTGGAGAAATCGGGAGCGCTGGTTGAGGGAAGCGTCTCCATCCGCCTGCTCGGGGAAGACTTGCGCTACGTCAGCCGCGGCGGGTTGAAGCTGGAACGCGCGCTGCAACACTGGAGCCTTAACGTCAGCGGGCGCGTGTGCATGGACATCGGCGCTTCCACCGGCGGGTTCACCGATTGCCTGCTGCAGCATGGCGCCGCGCGCGTTATCGCCGTGGACACCGGATACGGCCAGATTGATCTCCGCCTGCGCAACGATCCCCGCGTCCGTCTCTTGGAAAAGACCAACGCGCGCTACCTCCGCCGCGAGGATGTGGGCGAAGCGGTAGAGTTTGTTGCCGTGGATGTGTCGTTCATCTCCGCCACGCTACTTCTCCCGGCGGTCATGCAGGCGGCGGGCGAGAAGCTGGAATCCATTGTCGTCCTGGTGAAGCCTCAATTCGAGGCCGGAAGGGGACGGGTCGGGAAGGGTGGCATCGTGCGCGACCCGGCAGCGCATCAGGCGGCGGTGGAAAAGGTCCGAACGGCTCTCTCGGAACTGGGTTGGGGCAACCCCGACGTGATTGACTCTCCCATTCTCGGCGCCGAGGGCAACCGTGAATTCCTGCTCTACGCGCGCCGCGGCGGCTCCGAGTAGCCCGCTTCCGCAGCCTGCCTGTACAATCCCGGATTGCGCATGAAATCCGCCGCCATCGTTTCCAAGCCGGAGAAGCCGGAGCTTCAGCACCTGGTCCCCAGGGTGTTGGAATGGTTGCGGGAACACGGCTACGAGCGCGTCTGGCTGGACCGCGAGACCGCGGCCTATGTGACGGGATGTGATTCGGTGGACCGCCCCGAGCTGGCGGAGAAGAAGCCTGACTTCGTTCTGGTGCTTGGCGGCGACGGCACCCTGCTGGCAGCCGCGCGCGCGGTCGCGTCAGCCGACATTCCCATCCTTGGCGTCAATCTCGGCTCGCTCGGTTTCCTGACCGAGGTTCCGCTGAACGAGCTCTGGGAAACCATCGAGGCGGTGGACCAGCGCCGTTGTGCCTTCGAAAAGCGCAACATGCTCAGCACCCACCTCCTGCGCGACAGTAAGGTGGTCGCCAGCTACGTCTGCCTCAACGACGCGGTGGTCAACAAGAGCGCCATCGCGCGCCCGGTCAACTTTGATCTCTTCCTCGATACCGTGTTTGTCGCGAGTTACAAGGCGGACGGCGTGATCGTCTCCACTCCCACGGGCTCCACCGCGTACGCGCTGGCGGCAGGCGGCCCCATCCTGATGCCCTCGGTGGCCGCCATGGTGATCGTGCCCGTCTGCCCTCACGCCCTCACCCACCGCCCGCTGGTGGTGAAGGACACGGTCGAGATCGAGATCGTGGTCAAGAGCGCACGCGAGGAGGCATACCTCAGCATTGACGGGCAGGTGGGCGTGCCGCTTAACGACGGCGACCGCATCGTCTGCCGCAAATCCGAGTACCACACCACGCTGCTGCGCATGCGCAAGACATTTTTCGACGTGCTGCGAACCAAGCTGAAACTGGGCATGCGTTAATTTTTTCCGGCTATGAAAACCCGTACGCGGAGCTGCACACGCGAGGGCGCCTGTGCCACATGGCTTGGCGAATCGGCGACCGATAACCGATAACTGATAACCGATAACCTATTGCACTTCACCCCTCAACAAATCCTCGAGAGTCTCGCGCTTCCGGATCACTCGCGCCCTCTTGCCCTCCACCAGCACCTCCGCCGCTCGCGGGCGTGTGTTGTAGTTCGACGTGATGGACATCCCGTACGCGCCGGTATCGAGGATCGCGAGCAGCCCGCCTTCCTCGACCGGCGGCAGGGCACGGTCGCGCGCGAAAAAATCACCCGTCTCGCAGATCGGTCCCACGACGTCCACGATGTCGCGCTCCTCGACATGCGGACGCACAACCGGAACGATTTCGTGGTGCGCGCCGTAAAGCGCCGGGCGGATCAGGTCGTTCATCGCGCCGTCCACTACCAGGAACGACTTGCCGTTGTTCGATTTGCGGTAAAGCACGCGCACCAGGAGCGCGCCCGCCGGCCCGACAATCGAACGCCCCGGCTCCAGCAGCAGATGCACTCCCAACCCGCGCAGCGGACGCGTAACTGCCTTGGCGAAAGCTTTCACGTGCTCGGCAAATTCGGGAAGCTCCTGGGCATCGTAGCGGATGCCGAGCCCGCCTCCCGCATCCACGTAGCGGATGCAATGTCCGTGGCTCTGGAGCGCGCGCACCAGTTCCGCGACGCGCTCCATGGCCGCGCCGAACGGCTCCACGCTGGTAATTTGCGACCCGATATGCACGCTGACCCCCGCCACCTCCAGCCATTTTTCCCGCGCCGCCCTCTCGTACAGGCGCCGCGCGGCATCAATCGGCACCCCGAACTTGTGTTGATGCAGCCCGGTGGCGATGTAGGGATGGGTTTCCGCGGGGACGTCGGGATTGACCCGAAATGCCAGCCGCGCCCTCTTCTTCAGGCGCGCGGAACGTTCGGCCAGCGCCGCCATCTCGCTTTCGCTTTCCACGTTGAACATCAGGATGCCGGCGCGCAGCGCGGCATCCATTTCCTCCGCCGTTTTTCCCACCCCCGAGAACACCACGCGCCTGGCCGCTTTTCTGGCTGCGTGTTGCACGCGCTGCAACTCGCCGCCTGAGACCACGTCGAAGCCGCACCTCAGGCCGGCCAGCATTTTCAGCAGCGCCAGGTTGGGATTCGCCTTGACGGAATAGCAAACGGTGTGCGGAAACCCGCGGAACGCGCGGTCGAAGGTGCGGTAACGGTCGCGGATGGTGGTCGCCGAGTAAACGTACAGCGGCGTACCGTGCTTCTGCGCCAGATCGGGCAGCGGCGCGCGCTCGCAGTGCAGCACCTCGTGGCGATACACGAATGCGGGCGGTCGCCCTTCGGGCACGGCGCTCTTGCTCATTTCTTTTTGCCGGACTGTTTCAGGACTTTGAGCACGACCACGGTCTGGTCGTCGTACGGATTCTCGCCCGCCGTAAATTCACCCACGGCCGCGAAGATCGCGGTCACGAGGTCGTCGGCACGGCGGTCGCAGTTGGCCTCAATCACCTTCACCAGCCGCGTGCCCCCGAACATATCGCCTTTGCGGTTCTGCGCGTCGGTTACGCCGTCGCTGAAGAAGACGAACACATCGCCGGGATTTGCCTGGTACGCGACCTCGTCGTACTCGGGGTTGTCGAACAGGCCAAGCGGCAGGCCCACGCTATCCACGCGCTCCACCCGGCCGTGGTGGCAGTACAAGGGCCGTGGCAGGCCGGAGTTGGCCACCCGCAGCAGACGGTTGTGGTCGTCCCAGACTGCATACGCCACGGAAATGTACTGGCCTTCGATACGGCGCTGCGCTAGCGACCCGTTCAGCAATTTCAGCATCTCGGACGCGCCTGGGCGCGATGTCGCGTGCGACCTCAGGAATCCGCTGGCCAGCGCGGCATACAGCGCCGCCGGAGCTCCCTTGCCGCTGACGTCGCCGATGGCGATGCCGAGGCTTGGATCGCGTCCGTAGCCGCCTCGCTCGCGGTCCGGCGCGCGCCGCTGGTACTGCAGGAAGTCGTACAGGTCGCCGCCGATCTCGCGCGCGGGAACGAACTTCGCCGCCAGCTCCGCATTTCCGATCACCGGACAGCATTGCGGCAGCAGCCGGAACTGGAGTTCGCGCGCCAGCGCCAGGTCCTTCTGCAGCCGGCGTTCCTGTCGCGCCACGTGCTCGTAGAGCCGCGCATTCTCGATCGCGATCGCCACCTGCGCCGCCAGCGTCGTTATGGTGCGCACGTGGTCGTCGGTAAAATAGTCGCGCCGGGTGTGCTCGATGTCGAGCACCCCGATTACTTTGTCCTTGTAGACCAGCGGCACGCACAGCTCCGAGCGCGTCTCCGGGTTGGTGTTGATATAGCGCGGGTCCTTGCCGACATCGCTCACCAGCACCGGCTCCTTGTGCTGCGCTGCATAGCCGACCAGGCCCTTGCCGATGGGAATGTCGTGCTTGATCTGCACCTTCTCGTTGAAGCGCAGCGAGAACCGGTGCTCCAGCGTCGAGCCCGGCGCGTCTACAAGCAAGACGCTGAATATCTGGTAGTCAATCAGCCGCGTCACCGCCTCGCCAACGCGCTGCAGCAACTGGTCGAGGTTGAGGATCGACGTCAAGTCGCGGCTGATTTCATTCAGCACGGCCAGCGTTTTTGCCTGCCGCGAAGTGCGCGTGTACAGCCGCGCGTTTTCGATGCCGCTCGCGATCCTGGACGCGATCAGGGACAGCAGCCGCTGGTGGTCTTCCGTGAAATACCCCGGCTGCGTCGCCTCGATGTCAATGACTCCGATGACGCGGTTCTTGATGATCAGCGGCACCGCCAGCTCGGAGCGCACCTGGGGCAGCGTCTCGATGTAGTGCGTCGCCTTCAAAACGTCGTTGACCAGCACCGCTTCCCGCCGCTGGGCCGCCAGGCCGGTAACGCCTTCGCCCACCTTGACGCGGCATCGCTCCAGGACCTCGGGCGGGAGTCCGATGGAGAAGCGGATTCGCATCTCCTGCGTCTTCTCGTTGAGCAGCAGGATGGCAAAATGCTCGTACTCGATGACTCGCCGCACCAACTCTGCCACGCGCCGCAGGATGGTGTTGAGGTCGAGCGTGGTGTTCACCACGTCGGTCACTTCCAGCAGCAGCGAGTCAACCTGCAGGGGCGCGGTTTGGGTCGCGGTCGTGGTCATGCTTCGGGACATCATGGTCTGGGCCGTTACGATTGGATGATATCAAGCGGGTTGCAGCTTCAGTCGTCGCATTTCACGGAGCAGTTCGGATTCGGCGGTGAACGGGAGGCTGCTCAACCACGATCACTGGTTGCCGACCACTGATCACTGACCACCGGCCACTGCGCCTAGTATGGCGCTCCCAGCTTGCGGCAAATCGCCACCGAGGCGCTCGCCCCGATCCTGTCCGCGCCCGCCGTCACCATGGCCATCATCTGGTCGGCCGTCCGGATCCCGCCCGCCGCTTTCACTCCCGCCAGGTTGCCCACCGTCGCGCGCATCAGCGCAACATCCTCCACCGTCGCGCCGCCCGAGGAGAACCCGGTGGACGTCTTCACGAAATCCGCTCCCGCTGCCAGGCTCAGCTCGCAGGCGGCAATCTTCTCTTCTCGCGTCAGCAGCACGTTTTCAAAGATGACCTTCAGCAACCCGCCGGCATCATGCGTGACCTCGGCGAGGGCGCGGATGTCGTTCTCCACCCGCGCGTGGTCGCCCGACTTCATCGCGCCCACGTTCATCACCATGTCAATTTCATCGGCCCCGAGCCGCAGCGCCTCCACCGTCTCGAAGCGCTTCGCGCTGGTCAGCGTCGCTCCCAGCGGGAACCCGACCACGGTGCACACCTTCACCGGCGTGGGCCGCAGGATGGCGGCGCACACCGGGATCCAGTACGCGTTCACGCACACCGAGGCGAAGTCGAAGCGCGCCGCCTCGCGGCAAAGCTTCTCGATCTGCTCGCGCGAGGCTTCCGGCTTCAGCAGCGTGTGATCGATCATGTTGGCAGCCGCCTGCCAGCTTATGGCCGGTGCTGCCTGGGATACCAGGGTCGCCATAGGAGTGTTTGATTTTACTGGATTCTGTGGCACAAAGCCTGCCCTGAGCGAAGTCGAAGAGCCTGCCCTGAGCGAAGTCGAAGGGGCGCCCTCGCGTGTGCAAATCATGTGGTACAGAACATCATGCCTCGACCTGTTATCCTGATTCGGGTACGTCGCATGATCACCTGCTCGCCCCGCCTGAGGGCCGCCGCGTTTTCGCTTGTCATCATGACCGCCTTCGCCGCCTGCAATCGCAGCAGCACCAGCGCTGCCGCCTCCGAATCCGCGCCCCTACCGGCCGCAGCGCCGATGCCCGCCGGCGCTTCGCTACCTCAAGCCGACGGACAGCGCGCGCTGCAATATACGCGCAAGGTCGTCGCCTTCGGCCCGCGATACGTCGGCAGCCCCGGCCACGCCCAAACCGAGGCGTTTTTGCGCAAGGAACTCAAGGGCGACAACCTCCAGGAAGACACCTTCAACGCCTCCACCCCCGCCGGCAGCTTCCGCATGACCAACTTCATCGCCAAGTTTCCGGGCAAGAAGGACGGACTGATCGTCGTCACTGGCCATTACGACACGCTCTACCGCCGCAAGGATTTCGTCGGCGCCAACGATGGCGGCTCTTCCACCGGCCTGCTGCTGGAACTCGCCCGTCAACTTCACGGCAAGCAGATTGACGGCTACAGCGTCTGGCTGGTCTGGTTTGACGGCGAGGAGGCCATCCGGCAGTGGTCGCCGACAGATTCCATCTACGGCAGCAGGCATCTGGCGGCGAAGTGGGCCAAGGACGGCACGCTCAAGAAGATTCAGGCCTTCCTGCTGCTCGATATGATCGGCGACGCCGACCTCAACATCGAGCGCGAATCCAATTCAACTCCCTGGCTGGAAGACGTGGTCTACAAGGCGGCGACCAATCTGGGCTACCACTCGCACTTCTTCGCGCACGCAACCGAGATCGAAGATGACCACCTGCCGTTCGCCCGCGCCGGCGTCCCCGTCGCTGACCTGATTGACTATGACTACGGCCCCAACAATTCCTATTGGCACACGCCCCAGGACACGCTCGACAAGCTCAGCCCGCAGAGCTTGGAAATTGTCGGCAGCGTCGTGCTCGAAACCATTCGCCTGCTCAACCAGGGGTGAGCCATTGGCGAATTGCCGCATTTGCAAATTGCCGAATTTCGTTTGTAATCTCAGGCGCAGTTGCTCGGTACTCGGTACTAGGTACTCGGTACTCGCAACATGAACCATCTCACCTTCTGGATCGCTTTTAATACTTTCGTGGTGCTGATGCTGGTGCTGGACCTGGCGGTCTTTCACCGCAAGCCGCACGCCATCCGGTTTCGCGAGGCGCTCGGCTTCAGCATCATGTGGGTGGCGCTGGCGGCGGCGTTCGCGGTCTTCGTCTATTACTGGCGCGGGCGCGCCACGGCACTTGAATTCGCCACCGGCTACCTGGTCGAGGAGTCGCTCAGCGTCGACAATCTCTTCGTCTTTCTTCTGATCTTCCGTTATTTCCGCGTGCCCTCCCATTACCAGCACAAAGTCTTGTTCTGGGGAATCCTGGGCGCGCTCATCATGCGCGGCATCTTCATCCTCGCCGGGGTCACGCTCATCCGCCGCTTTCACTGGATCATCTACGTCTTCGGCGCATTCCTCATCTACACCGGCGCGCAGCTATTCCGGCAAAAAGAACAGGAAATCCACCCCGAGCATAACCCCGTCCTGAAAATGTTCCGGCGCTGGGTGCCGGTCACGCCCGACTACGTAGGTGGGCGCTTCACTGTCCGCCAGCCGGGCCTATTCGCCACGCCTCTGCTGATGGTGCTCATCGTGGTCGAAACCACCGACGTTCTCTTCGCCGCCGACTCCATCCCCGCCGTGCTGGCCATCACCCGCGACCCGTTCATCGTGTACACCTCAAACGTCTTCGCCATCCTCGGCCTGCGCTCCCTCTATTTCGCGCTCGCCGGCATGATGGAAGCCTTCCACTTTCTCCACTACGGCCTCTCCGCCATCCTCATCTTCATCGGCGTGAAAATGCTGCTCTCCAGCTATTACCCCATCCCCACCGAATACGCGCTCATCACGGTCGGCCTGGTCTTGCTGACCTCGGTTGTCGCCTCGCTCCTCATCGCGCCTAAAGAGAACCGCCCAAAGCCTGAAGCCTAAGGCCCGAAGCCTGAAGCCTGAAGCCTGAAGCC
>JAIQFM010000230.1 GCA_020073285.1 Terriglobia bacterium
CCCACCGGGATGGCCGTGCCTTCGATGCGCTGGATGATTTTGCCGAGGCGCTGCGCGATCGGCACTCCACGCCGGCGAATTCCCACCAGGGCAAGGCCCTTGATGCCGTTATTTTTCTCGATGATTTCGTGCGCCAACCGCACCAGGGTCCGTTCGATCTCGGAGGCGGACATCAGTTGCGCTTTGAGACGCAGCTTGGGTGTTGAGGTGGGAGTAGAACTCATGGCCGGGGAATCATAAAGAAGCGATTGGCGATTGGCAATTAGCAATTGGCCGGAGGAAGGTAGCTGGGAGTCAGGAGTCAGGAGTTGTCCGAGGGACGTTTGCCCAGCAACCAGGCGCCGAGAGCCCCGCCGATACTGGACAAGGCAATGAAGGCGGCGAGGAACAGCACGAGGACGATGGTGACCAGCAGGGCGAGGCCGGCGGGGGTCATCATTTGCTGAATGGCCTGTTGGGCGCGGGGATCGGCGTTGCGCGAGGCGGCCTGCTCGACCATCTGCTGCAGCATCTGGCGAAAACGACCGCTGCCCCGGTTGACCAGTAATTCCAAGCCGAACAGAACGGCGAAAACGCCGAATCCAAACAATCCCGTGACCGCCCCAAGGCGGGCGCCCAGGCCCGGGGTGAGCGTAGCCTGGGGAACGCGACGGCGATACATCGTGATCCCAAGCACACCCCCGACAACCAGCCATAACAGAAAGCCAAGAAACGGGATAACCCAGGCAATCGCCAGGAAAAATCCGGCCAGAGCGGCGGCGGGCACAGCTTGGGACCAGTCAATGCCGAGGGGCGCGGCTGGCGTGGCGCCACCCAGTGAGACCGGTTCGGCGGGCGGTTGGATTTCAGCCGGAGTACCGGGGGGCAGGGGGGGGGTAGCGGGCTCCTCGCCTATCACCCGGATCTGAGGGGCGCCGCAGTGCTTACAGAAGGCGGTCCCGTCTTCCACTGCGGCGCCGCACTGATGGCAGGAATGCTCCATAACTCCAAATCAACGTAACAGGTGAAAGTAACGGTGGCAAGGAACCTGGCCCCGGGGTGCAGGCAGCGCCTCGAATGCCGCTCCGGAACTGGGATTGCAGTTGTCATGGGCGCAATTTGGCGTGCACGGCGGGATATTCAGGTGATATAAAAGTAGTTATTCATACCCATCCCGGGTTGATCGGAACCCCCAAACCGGTGAACTCGTGACGGTACATCAGCCGACCCGTAATTCGGCTGAGGGGAGGTTCCGTGGACATCGTCCTCATACGGGTAATTTTTGTAATCGTCGTGGCCGCGGTCAGCTACTTCCTGCAGCCGTTCGGGCTCAATCCTGTGCCGGATGTGGTGGTGGGGGCGGGGATTGGCCTCGCCATCGTTCTGTTCGAAATGCGGCTGCGGCAGATCAGCCTCAAGCGGCTGATCGGCGCAGCCCTCGGCAGCATTCTCGGCATTGTCGGCGCCTACCTGTTCAGCCTCGTCATCCGCAACTCTCTCAAGCCCGGCGCGACGCAAAGCTTCCTGCAATTGATGGTCATCCTGTTGATGGCGTACGTGGGGCTTATTGTCGGAGCCAACAAGGGCGACCTGCTGAACCTGTCGGCGCTGGGCGGAATCTTCGGCGGCGAGAAACAGGCCAAGAAGAGCTACAAGATTCTGGATACGAGCGTCATCATTGACGGGCGCATTGCGGACATCGCCGAGACCGGGTTCCTGGATGGGGTGCTGGTGATCCCGCAATTCGTCCTGCGCGAGCTGCAACTGGTGGCCGACAGCGCCGATTCGCTGAAACGCAATCGCGGGCGGCGCGGACTGGACATTTTGCAGCGCGTCCAGAAGATCGCGACCCTGCAGGTGCAGATCGTGGAAGACGACTTTCCCGCGGTGCGGGAAGTGGACTTGAAGCTGATCGAACTGGCCAAGCTGATGGAGGGGAAGATCGTGACCAACGATTTTAACCTCAACAAGGTGGCGCAGCTCCAGGGCGTGGAAGTGCTCAACATCAACGAACTGGCGAACTCGCTGAAACCGATCGTGCTGCCGGGCGAGGTCATGCGCGTGTTCATCCTGAAGGAAGGCAAGGAGTACAACCAGGGAGTGGCGTACCTGGACGACGGCACGATGGTCGTGGTGGACAATGCGCGCAAGATGATCGGCAAGACGATCGATATCGCCGTCACCTCGGTGCTGCAAACCACGGCGGGGAAGATGATCTTCGGAAAGTTCGATGAGCGAGCGACGGTGCGCACGGAACTGCCGCGCATGGCCAACGCCCGTCCCGGTGCGCCGCAACCCTCTGGACCGCCGCAGCCGGCGGGACTGCAGGCAACGCCAGTGGTGGTGGCGGAACGGCCGGTTGAACCGCTGTAGGAGATTCGGTTTCGAGTTTCAGTTTCAGGTCATGTGGCACACAGCCTGCCCTGAGAGTTTGTGACTTTTTTCGATTTATGCGCTTTTGAGCGACCTAAGACTTTTGTTTTCAGTATCGCTTTCTGCGCAGAATCAAAAAAGTCACAGCCTCTGAGCGCAGTTGAAGGGCACCCTCGCGTGTGCCTTTTAGCTGGCGGCCTCGGCGGCGCGGAGCTGATGCCGTTCCTCGTATCTGTTTCCTTTGTTGTTCCACTCTCCCCTGACACCTGACAGCCGAAAGCTGACAGCCGAAAGCTGAGAGCTTATACTGCTAGCCCCTTATGAACGTGATCGTCATCATTCCAGCGGCGGGGCTGGGGACACGCATGGCGGCGGCCAGTGGCGCGCGCGTGGTGCCGGCGGCCTCGAAGCAATTCACCGAACTGGACGGCGCTCCCATCCTGATCCATACGCTGCGCAAGTTCGCTGCGTCACCGCAAGTACGCGAAATTTACCTGGCGCTGCGCCCACCTGAAGCCGCCGCATTCCAGGCTCGGTTGACCGAGGAGAAGCTGGGCAAGCCAGTGCGGGTGGTGGAAGGCGGCGAGCACCGTCAGGAGTCGGTGGCCAACGCGCTGGCCGCGGTGAAGGCGGCCGCCGACGACATTGTCCTGGTGCATGACGCGGTGCGGCCGTTCGTGGATGAGGAAATCATCGCCAGCGTCATCGCGGCCGCCGCGCGCCACGGCGCTGCCATTGCCGGCATGCCTGCGTCGGATACCATCAAGCAGGTGGAACGAACGGCCGAGGGGGCGGTGATCCGCGCGACCCTGCCGCGGGCGCAGATCGTGATGGCACAGACGCCGCAGGGCTTCCGCTACGAGCTGTTGAAGAAAGCGTTCGCCGAAGCCACGGCGGATGGGTTTACCGGGACCGACGAGGCGTCGCTGGTGGAACGGTCGGGGCACGAAGTGGTGGTGGTGATGGGCTCGGCGCGCAACATCAAGATCACCACGCCGTGGGATCTGGAGCTGGCGGAGTTTTTCATGGAGCAGGAGAAGCGAGTAATTAGTCGTTAGTAATTAGTGATTAGCAATCGGCAATTCCGGCTAATTACTAATTACTAATTACTCTTTATGCGCATCGGATACGGCTGGGATTCACACGAGTTCAAGAGCGGGATACCGCTGAAGATCGGCGGGGTGACGATCGCTCACCCGAAGGGGTTGGCGGGGCACTCCGACGGAGACGTGTTGCTGCACGCCTTGACCGACGCGTTGCTGGGCGCGATTGCGGCAGGGGACATCGGCACGTATTTTCCGCCGTCGGACGCGCGCTGGAAAGGCGCAGACTCCGCGGTGTTCTTGCGGACTGCACTGGAGCATGTAGAGCGCGCGGGATACGCGGTGGCGAACGTGGATTCCACCCTCATCCTGGCCGAGCCCAGGATTGGGCCGCACGCGGCGCTGATTCAGAGGCGGGTCGCGGAGCTGTTGAGCATTGAGCCGGCGTCGGTCGGGGTGAAGGCGAAGACGCCCGAAGGAATGGGCACCGACAATGCTGCCATCGCGCACGTGGTCGTGTTGTTGACCAAGAAGGCGGGCAAGCGGCGACGGCAAGCCGAGGCGTTGGAAGCCGTGCCCCAACCGGTGGTGGATTCGGTGGCGGAGAGCCTGGTGGAGAGCGCGGTGGCGTCGAAGTGGAAGAAAACGTGAGTACCGAAACCCGGGATGCCTCGCTGGGCTCGGGATGACAGCCGGATCAATTCTGGGTTCGTGGATCCGGAGCCGTTATTGGCTGCGGGCGACCGACTTCTGTTTGCCCCTGACTTGAGCCAGGTACAGGCGGACGAGCATGCCGTCGAACTGAGTGCCGCTGCAGCGCTCCAGTTCGGCCATCGCTTCGGCCTGGGAGTGCCGCGGGGCAAACGGGCGGTCGGTCATCATGGTGAGGTAACCATCCACCACGGCCAGCATGCGCGAGCCGAGGGGGATCTGCTCGCCGCGCAAGCCGTCGGGATAGCCGGCGCCGTCGAAGCGCTCGTGATGGTGCATGATGATTTCCTGGAGGCGGTCGCTGGCGGGAATGCAGGAGACGATTTCGGCGCCGACCAGCGGGTGCATCTTGACCAGGTAAAACTCGTCTTCGGTGAGCGGGCCGGATTTGCAGAGGATGGTTTCCGGGAGGATGAGCTTGCCGAGGTCGTGGACGCGGGCGGCGTAGACGATTTCCTGCAGTTCGTCGTCGACCATGCCGAGTTCGCGCCCCAGCATTTCGACATCGCGCGCCACGGTGTCGGCCAGGCCGGAGGCGTGCACTTCACGTCCTTCCGAAGCTCGGCTCAGGGCGCATATCGCCTCCATCAGCGATTCGCGACTCTCCGTGGCGGCACACATTTTCTTGATCGTCGAGGTGAGTTCCTGGACCGACTCGGGACCGGTGTGTTCGCGCTGCAGGAAGCCCTCGATGAACGCCGTGAGCAACTGCCGCTTAGCCATGGCGCTGCCGGTGCCGGGAGATTCCTCGGCGATGGAGACACAGTTCCCGCCGGCGCGCTTGGAGACGTACATGCCGGCGTCGGCAACCCGGAGCACTTCCTCCGCGGTGGCGCCGTGCAGCGGAAAGCTGCCCACGCCAAAGCTGCCGGTGATGTTGCGCTCGTTGAGCATGGGGTCGGTGGCGATCCAGAGGCGCAGGCGTTCGGAGAGAATCTGCGCCTGTTCGGCGCCGGTTTCGGGCATGAGAATGACGAATTCGTCGCCGCCGTAGCGCGCCACGACGTTAGACTGCCGCGATTTCTGCTCGAGCAGGTGGCCGACGCGCGCCAGCACCAGGTCGCCCTCGAGGTGGCCGCTGGCGTCGTTCACCGCCTTGAATTTGTCGAGGTCAATCAGGGCCACCGAAAATGGGCGGCCGGAACGCGAGGCGCGCTTCCATTCCGTCTGCAGGTTCTCCAGGAAAAAGCGGCGGGTCTTGATGCCGGTGAGGCCGTCGGTGATGGACTGCTGCTGCAGTTTCTGGAAGACAAAAGCGTTGTGCAGCG
>JAIQFM010000231.1 GCA_020073285.1 Terriglobia bacterium
TCGCGGATGACGAGCGAATCAATCAGCCGGTATTCGGGGAGCACGGTGTCGAGGACGCCGAGCGCGTGCATGTCGCGCAGCGCGAGGGCGGCGTGGGGCGAGAGCAGGACTTCGCGGAGATGCGACCAGAGCTCAGGCCCGGTAGGGAAGCTGAGCGTCCCCAGCGCCTGCTCGATGCGGAATTCGGTGTCGGCGGCGAGTCTGAGGCCGTGGCGGGCGATGAATTCGAACATGCGCAAGAGCAGTTCCGGATCGCGTACGGCGCTAGATTGCTGCAGGTAAACGCGGCCGCTCACGACCGAGAAATCGGGATTGGAGACGCGCGAGCGCCAGCTCAGAAACTGGCGATAGAGGGAGGAGCGCACAGCGGCGACTTCGTCGAGGAGTTGGTTGGTCCAGCGGCCGATGGGGCGCGCATGACGAAAATAATTCCGCATCCACTCGGCCGGATTGTCGGAAGGGTGGCCACCGACGCCGATGCCCTTGGCGGCGGCCGCGTCTTGCGCTTCCCAGGTCAGGTTGTTGTCGTCGCGCCCGTGGAGATAATGCAGGAAGCAGCGCGCCGACATCAGGAATGCGACCGCAGCCTGGTGATCCCGGCGCACGAGAACTTCCATCGGCGGCCGGTCGGAGCCCTTGCCCTGCTTTTTGACGGTGGCGAGGAATGACAGCCAGCAGGCTACGTTGAAGTCGCGCAAGCCGCCAGGGCACTCCTTCACCTGGGGTTCGAGATGAAAGACGGTGTTGCCGTACTTGGCGTGACGCGTGCGCGTCAGATCCACCAGGGTTTCCACCAGCGCGGGCCAGTTGCGATGGACGACATCGGGGACGGTTTGGTCGTGGAACAGGCGAAAGAGCTGGCGGTCGCCGGCGAGCTGGCGGCAGTCGAGCAGCGAGAGCGTGAGTTCGACGTTGTTGGGATCGAACTCAGAGCAGCCGGAGAGTGTGCGCGCGGTCGGCGCCACGCGCAAACCGAGGTCCCACATCTGCTGGCACATGCGGCCGATGGAATCTTTGAAGCGGTTCAGCAGGGCCGGATTATCGGAGAGGAACAGCAGATCGATGTCGGAATGCGGCAACAAGGTGCCGCGCCCGTATCCGCCGCGCGCGACCAGGCAAAATCCGTTCGGAGATGTGCCGCCGTTGCCGCTGAGTTCCTGCCACAGCCGGAGCGCGACCTGGTCGACCAGGCCGGAGCGCTGGGTGGCGGCCGCCATGCCGTCCGTGGTGGCGTCAAAAGCTTTGCGGATGCGGGATGACTCGCGGGAATAGAGGTCGCGCAAACCGAGGATGCGAGCGGAGGTCTCCATGGCTTCAAACCGCTAGAGTGCCGCCACTCCGCGTTCGTCGTTGCGGATGCGTATGGCCTCATCAACGCGAGACAGGAAGATCTTGCCGTCGCCGATTTTGCCGGTGCGCGCTTGTTCCAGGATGGCGTGGACGGCCTTGTCCACCAGCTCATCGGAGAGGACGATTTCAATCTTCACCTTGGGTAGAAGATCGACGCTGTACTCGCGGCCGCGGTAGAACTCCGTGTGGCCCTTCTGGCGCCCGTGGCCGCGGACTTCGAGGACGGTCATGCCCTCGACTCCGATTTCCAGCAGCGCGTCCTTGACGGCGTCGAGCTTGGCGGGTTGAATAACGGCTTCGAGTTTGGTCATAGTGAGTTCCGAGCTTGCGAGTTCCGAATTTTATTACAGCGCCGAGGCCTCCAAATAGTAGCCCTCTTCGCCGTGCTGCGTGAAATCCAGGCCCTGGACCTCGTGCTCGGCCGGGACGCGCAGCCCGATCACAGTGTCCACAAATTTCAAAATCAGGAGCGTGCCCACGATGGCCAGCACCCAGGCGATCACCACACCGACCAGTTGGTTGAGCAGTTGGTGGAAGTTGCCGTCCATGATGCCCAACGAGAGCGCGTTGCCCTGCGCATCGTGAAAGATCGGGTTGATGATCTTGCTGGCGAAAACCCCGGTGAGCAGCGCGCCGATGGTGCCACCGGCGCCGTGCACGCCGAAGGCGTCGAGGGAATCGTCATAGCCGAACAGCGCCTTAACGCTGGCGACCATGAAATAGCAGAAGCCGCCGGCGACGAGCCCGATCAGCAGCGCCGGCATGGGGCCGACAAAACCTGACGCCGGCGTGATCGCCACCAGTCCCGCCACCGCGCCGGAGATAGAACCCAGGACGGTGGGCTTGCCGTTGCGTATCCATTCGGAGGCGGCCCACCCAATCGCCGCAGCCGCCGCCGCGAAGTGGGTCGCGACAAACGCGCTGGTGGCCAGGCTCCCCGAGGAAAGCGCGCTCCCGGCGTTAAATCCGAACCATCCCACCCACAACAGACATGCGCCGATGAAGCTCAGCACGACGCTGTGCGGCGGCATCATCTCCTTGGGATATCCGAGGCGGCGGCCGAGATATTGCGCACAGACCAGCGCGGACACGCCGGAGGTGATGTGGACCACGGTGCCGCCGGCGAAGTCCAGGGTGGGGAAGCGTCCGCCGAGCGAGGCGTTGAGAATTCCGCCCTTGCCCCAGACCATGTGCGCCATCGGGGCGTACACCATCAGCGACCACAGCGCCATGAACAGGGCCATGGCGCTGAACTTCATGCGCTCCGCGAAGGCGCCGGAGATCAGCGCCGGGGTAATGATGGCGAACATGAGTTGGTAGATCATGAACGTCTGCTGCGGGATGGTGGCGGCATAGTCGGGGTCGGGTTGCGCGCCCACGCCGCGCAGAAACGCGTGCTGCAGTCCTCCAATGAAGCCGTTGCCGGGTGCGAAGGCCAGGCTGTAACCGACCATCGCCCAGAGTGCAGTGACGATGGCCATCATGGCGAAGCTCTGCATCATGGTGGAGAGCACGTTTTTCTTGCGTACCAAGCCGCCGTAGAAAAGCGCGAGGCCGGGGCCGGTCATCAGCAGGACAAGGGCGGCGCACATCAGCATCCAGGCGTTGTCGGCGGAGCCCTTAGCGTCGGCGACCTGCTGCTCGAGCTTGAGCAGGCGATCCGCCTGCGAGACGGTGGCGGTTTGGGCGAACGAGTGCCCGGCGGTAAGAACTAATAGGAGTCCGAGACCCAGTTTCCGCATAACAACGCGCATAATACTCCATCAAGAGCTGAGACAAACGACAGATTGCCGTGCCTCATTTTCACGTGGGAAGAAGGGCTGAGAGAAATTCAAAGTTTTTATCGGACCGATTCATGGGGGTTATCCGGCGCGGCGCGCGGGTTGATGACCGGGTTTCCGTTGGGTGCGCCCCAGCACTGGTACTAAGAGTGTCGCATCAGCTTTGGCTGTATTTGGGGGCTGTTCGCGGAGATTCAGGGCGAAGGAAATTCATGATCGGTGAAAGTTTTTGTGTATCCCGGCGCCACAAAATAGTAAGTTACGCCGGAGGTGGTTGGGGGGACCATGTTACTCAAAACCAGCAGCCGGATGTACGGACTAGCTCTGATCCTGGATTGTCACGGCAGAATTGTCTTTGGGGATGAAACGGCGCATCTCCGACAGCAGGTCATGGAACTGCTTGCGCAAGCGCCCAATGTCGTGCTGAATCTGTCGAATGTCAGCTTCATTGACAGCTCGGGGGTAGGAGAGTTGATCCGCTTGCTTACCACCGCAGCCCGGGCGCAAAAGACGATCGTGCTGGCGGGCCTGACCGGCCGCGTGCGCGACGTGCTGCAAATCACCAAGCTGGCGACTGTGTTCGAGACCTATGCCACGGCAGTCGAGGCGGCGGAAGCGCTGAGCGGGGAGGAAGGCGCGGGAGATTAGCGAGTATGTAGCCATGGGCTATGAGCCGTTGGCGAGTTCGTCCTCCATGTTGGAAGAACGCTTTAGGCGGCTTTTGCCACGTTAACGCAGGAGGAGAGTACCCTGTCGCCATGGCACGCGAGAAGATCACCGTCTATGAAAAGCCCACCTGAAGCACCTGCCGCGAGGTCAAGAGGATCTTGACCGGGAAAGGCTTTGAGCTCGAGGCGGTGGACTATACCAAGCAGCCGTTGACGGCCGAGGCGCTGAAAAAATTGCTGCGCAGCGCGGGCCTGAAGCCGATGGACGCGATGCGCACCAGAGAGGCGGCGTACCAGCAGCTCGTCGCTGGGAAGAATCGGAGTGACGATGAACTGCTTGCGCTGATGGTCAAGCATCCGGAGCTGATCCAGCGCCCGTTGGTGGTGCGCGGGAAAAAGGTCGTGCTGGCCCGGCCAGTGCAGCGGCTGAAGGCTCTCGGTATCTAATTCGGTAACTCTAGGACTCGCCCGCTTGACTTCGTTTTCCGCACCCGTTAGAAGCGAAGCATGCCTGCACAGCTCAGTGAAAAAATTGCGGTCATCACCGGCGCTTCCATGGGGATCGGCGAGGCGCTGGCCCGGCTGTTTGTGGACGAAGGCGCTACCGTCGTTCTGACTTCGCGCGACCCGGCGCGGGCGGAGGCGGCGCGCGCCCGTATCGGTCACCCAGAAAGCACGCTGGCGCTGGCCTGCGATGTTCGCAACCGCGAAGAGATTGACCGCGTGCTGTCACTGACCGTGCACAACTTCGGCCGCGTGGACATCTGGGTCAACAACGCCGGGCACGGCTTGAGCGATTCGGTCGAAATGATGGACCGAGACGCGTACCGGCGCATGTTCGACACCAACCTGTTCGGCGCCATCGAAGGCATGCAGGCGGCGATCCCGGTGATGAAGCGGCAGGGCGGCGGAACCATCATCAATATCTCCAGCGTCGCCGGGCATATTCCCCTGCCCTATTCCGCGGCGTACTGTGCGACCAAGTTCGCCATCAACGCCATCGGCAAGGCGGCGCGCGTGGAACTGCTGGACACGGGCGTGCATGTGCTGACCGTCTGCCCCGGCTACATTGGCACCAACTTCGAGCGCAACCGGGTTCGCGGGCACGAGCCGCGGCGGCTGAATTCCGCCGACCGGCGCGGCGCCAGCGCCGAAACCGTGGCTCGCGATACCCTCAACGGATACTTGAAGGGTAAGCGCGAAGTCTATACGCCCCGGTACTACTGGTGGGTCGCCAAGCTGTACCAACTCTTCCCCGCGCTGGTGGAGTGGGGAATGGCGCGGAAGCTGAAAGGCAACAATTAGAGCAGTTCCACAGTTGACATACCCTGATGTCATCCTGAGAGCTTGTGACTTTTTTGAAAATTGACGTTTTTTTCGCGCGTAAGCTGTTTGTTATCAGCGCTGCAATTTTCGAAAAATCAAAAAAGTCACAAGCTCTGAGCGAGGGAGGGCTCCCGCGCGCTTTACCGGGGTCCCCAGCACGCCTGCCTTTCGCGTGCTGGGGTGGTCGTGCGCGGGAAACCCGAGTCGAAGGATCTCGGTGTT